>DAIOWH010000091.1:0-24555 GCA_036758585.1 Planctomycetia bacterium | reverse complement strand
CCGACAAGCCGCTCGACGTGAAGCGGCTTCGCGTGTTCGGCGACCTGCCGGCCGACCAGCGGAACACCACGGCCCACGAGTGGTTCGTGCCGCGCGCCGAACCGCCCGCGCCGCCCCAGGGCCGGGCCGAGTGGGACCGGCTGCGCGAGAAGTGGTTGACCGAACTGCGCGAACGGTCGTTTCGCGGTTGGCCAAAGGATCCGCCGCCGCTCGACGCCGCGTGCGTTGCTGAACGCGAGGCCGATGGCCTGCGCCTGCGGGTGGTTGATTTCACCAGCGACGAGAACCTTCGCTTGCCGCTCTACGTGCTGAGCGGCTCGAAGCACACTCGACCCTCGCTGCTCGTCGTCACGGTCGTGGACGACGACGGCTGGAAGACATGGCTCGCCCAAGCCGGCGCGGCGTTCGGCGACATCGTCCCCGGTTCGGATTCCGTCACACTTGATCGTACCGCACTGCAATCGACCCGGCGGATGCTCGACAAGTTTGATTGGGCGTTGGCCACGTTGCCGCCGCGCGGCGTCGGTCCGCTCCAGTGGAATCCCGACAAAAAGAAGGACGCGCACATTCGACGCCGCTTCATCCTGCTGGGCAGGACGGCCGACGACGGCCGTGTGTGGGACGTGACTCGTGCGGCGGCGGCGTTGCGCAGCGACGAGTCGCTGAAGACCGCGCGACTCTGGCTGCAGGGCCGCGGCCCATCCGCCGGCATCGCACTCTATGCCGGCCTGTTCACGCCAAACGTCGAACGCATCGACATGCATCGGCCGCCGGCAACGCATCGCGACGGGCCGCACTTCCTGAACGTCGAGCGTACGCTCGACCTGCCTCAGGCCGCCGCGCTGGCGTTTCCGACTCGACTTGTCCTGTACGACGCCGACCGTGCGGCCTGGCAGTGGACCGAAAAGACCGCCCGGCTGTTCGACAAGCCGCCGCTTGAGTTCAGTAGCACCGCTGGTGAGTGACGAGCGAGTCCTGCGTGGCTCCACACGAACCGCATTGTGCGCGCCGACCGCCCAACGTTGACTGCTTCGGTCGAAAGACGGACGATACTGCGTGCAAATTGGCAACGCGAGGTAATCGAACATGAAGCTGACTCTAACACCCGACCTGGAACGTCTTGTCCAAACCAAGGTCGCCGCCGGGCTGTACCTTTCTCCCACAGACGTTGTTCGGGAAGAGAGGCGGACATGGGGTCAGGTCTTGACTTTGAACTTTTGATCGCTCCTCTATGCGGCCAAAGCTCGAACGGAAAGTTCAAAGTCAAGACCTGACCCCAAATTCCCATGACCCCAAATTCCCATATGCGGCCAAAGCTCGAACGGAAAGTTCAAAGTCAAGACCTGACCCCAAGTTCCCAACCAAATTCCCAAATTCCGCCCGTTCATCGGTCGCCTTGGTGCGCCAGCGGATCGGTCTCGGACGTGACGTTGCCGGCGGCGTCGTAGCCGAAACCGGTCGCGTTGCCCAGCGGGTCGCTGACGCTCGCCGCTCGGTTCATCGCGTTGTACGCGAGCGTCGTCGTCTGGCCGAGCGCGTTGGCGACGCTCGTGACGTTGCCCGCCGCGTCGTAGGTCGTGGTCGTCGTGTGGCCGAGCGGATCGGTCGAGGTCAGCGGCCGGCCCATCGCGTCGTACGTGAACGTCGTCGTGTAGCCGCGTTCGTCGGTGCGGCTTATCACGTTCGACGCGGCGTCGTACGCCAAGAGCACGGTCGGATTGTTGGCCGGATTGCCGTCGTCGTCGGGCAGCGTGGTCTGGATCAGCCGGTCGCGGATGTCGTAGCTGAACGTGGTGGTGAAGCCGCGCGGGTTGGTGGTCGAGAGCACGTTGCCTTGGGCGTCGTACGTGAACGTAGTGATCGGCGGACCGAGCGGCCCGCCGCCGTCCGGGTCGGGCGGCGTGATCTGAGTCAGGTTGCCGGCCGCGTCGTACGTGGCGGTCGTCACCTTGCCCAGTTCGTTGGTCTGCTGGGTCGGCTGCGAGAAGGAGTTGTATTGGAACTGCCGCGTCGTCAGATCGGGGTTCGTGATCTTGGTCGGGTTGCCCTTGGCGTCGAGCGTGAAGTAGTGGTTGCGGCTGAGCCGGTCGGTCGCTTGCGACATGACGCCGTTTGAGTCGCGGTGATAGACGGTCATGTGGTCGGCAGGCTGGGAAGCCTGCGCTCCGGGGTCGGTCACTTGCGTGGTGGTGCCGAAGCCCCACCAGTCGAGCCGCGTGTCCCAGGCATTGCCGCGCGGGTCGGTGTAGTCGGCGACCGCCTCGGCCGCGAGCAGCGCCGCGCCCGGCCCGCCCTGCGTACACTGGCCCGCGTCGCACAGCGCCTGAAGCTGCAACGCCTTGAACTGCTCGGTCGAGCCGTCCGGCCGTGTGATCGTGCTGACACGGCCGGCGAAGTTGTACGCGACGGCGGTTGTGTTGGATCGTGGATCAACGAAGGAGGTCAGGCGGCCCGATCCGGTGTCGTACGCGTAGTTGAACTCTGCGGCGTCGGGGTCGGTGATCCGCGTGAGTTGGCCGAAGGCGTCCGAGCGTTTCACCGCGCCAGTCCATCCCGAACGGGCATTCCGCGAACTGACCGTGTGATAGGTCAACTTTCTACTCATCGCCGAGGGCCGCGTCAATGGATTCCCGCCGAATGTTGCGACACCTTGCTTTCGGTCCCCGCCCTCAGGCGCTGGATGTTGGACTGGTGCCGCACGATCACCAGCAATGTGACAGCAATAGAGAAAACCGAAAGCGCGATGTGTGCGCGGTCGAAGGGACAGCCCTGCAGCTTCGCGATGACCAGGTAGGCGACGCAGTAGCCGATGCTGCCCAGCATCGTACCCAGCGAAATGTACCGGCTGATCGCGACCGTGGCGAGCCAGACGACACCGGCCGCGAACATCGCCGGCCAGCACAGCGCCAGGCCGACGCCCAGCCCAGTCGCACCGCCCTTGCCGCCGCGGAACCACAGCCAGATCGGAAACGTGTGACCAAGCACGGAGCTGGCGGCGCAGAGCACGGGCAGGTCGTGAATCAGAAACGGAGCGTCGCCGAGTTGCCCGCGAGTGAGCTTGGCGACCAGCACCGGACCCAGCCCCTTGACGAAGTCGAGGCCGAAGACCAGGAATCCCCACGTCGCGCCCAACGCCCGGCCCACATTGGTCGCGCCGATGTTGCCGCTGCCTACTTGGCGAATGTCCACGCCCTTCGCGCGGGCAATAATCAACCCGAACGGCACGGACCCGGCGAGGTACGCACCCACGATGAGCAACGTAGCGATCATGCAGCGGCCCGCTTGGCGAGTGAAGCGTTGTGTCGATGGTACTGCGCAGCCTTGCGCAGCACGCTGCGTATCAACCGTCGGGCGCGTTTGTCAATCCATCTCGTGCCAAGGTAGCACTTGAAGAAACGCAACCGGTCGGTGCGCGTGATGCCCGGCAGGTCGGATGAGTACAGAAGCTGGGCCAGGTCCTTCACGCGCCAGCGCGGCAGAACCGATTGTCTGAGGCGCGTGAAGTCGATGAGCACGAGGTCGGTGTGTTCTCGCTGGCTCCCAAGGAGGCCGTGGGGCGGGCTTCCAGCCTGCCAGCCCGTTCCTCTTCCGACATTGGCAGGCTGGAAGCCTGCCCCACGCCGAATAAAGAAGTGACACAAATAGAAGTCGCAGTGAAACAACCGGGCCGTGTGCAAGCGCCGCGCGATGTCCGCGACGCGCGCCGCCAACCAGCGTCGGCGTCGACGACCTTCGCTCGAATCCGGCCCTGCAAACATCGCCGGGACGTACTGGTGCAGCGGCGTGTACCCCTCCAGTTCGCGCACGGCCAACATGCTCTTGCAGTCGGCCAGCCGATCGGCGCCGGCGGCCAGCGGCTCGGGCACAGCGACGCCCAGTGTGGCAACGCGATTCAGATTGGCCCATTCGACCGGCCCCGGAAACCAACTTGCCGGCGCCAACCAACGTCGCCACCACGGCAGGCGCAGATATTTCTTCAGGTAGAAATTGATCACTTCGCCGTCGGCGGCAATGCGGTAGCGGCCCGTCGATCGACCTTGCTTTTCGACATAATCATCCATCGGCGCAAGCTGTGCGAGCGAGCCGTAGTCGTCGGCCGACGCGGCACGAAAGATCGGTCGGTAGTTGGGATCGATCCAGAGCATGGAACCTGTTCGATGGCGTCTAAATAGCCTTGCACGATTCTGGGACAGTAGCCCGACGCGCCAGCGAGGGGGCACATGGCGAAATCACAAGAAATCAGGCCCGGTCCCTCGCTGGCGCGTCGGGCTACTGTCCCTGCGGACTCCCAGGATCACGCAAGGCCATTTAGGCCGCCTGGCCCGCCGGCGTCCGTACGACCGGCGAACCGGCGGCGGCGAGCATGTCGGCCAGACTCTGCTCGATGGTCATGCACGGCCGCCATCCGACCGCGCGGGCGATCTTCGACGGGTCGCCATAGATGTCGACGAGGTCGCCGGCGCGGCGAAGCGACGTGTCGGAGTGTACCGCTGCACGCACTCCGGCCAAGCGCATGAGTTCGTCCAGCAACTCGCCCATGCGGTGCGACCGGCCTCGGCACACATTATAGATATGCCCCGGCTCGCCGGATTCCATCAGCGCGACGTAGGCGTCGACCGCGTCGCGCACATCGACAAAGTCGCGGCGTGTGTCGAGCGGCCCGCAGCGAATCGCGTCGGACTCGCCGCGCGCGACGGCGACGACTTGCCGAGCAAAGTTGCCTAGTGCCAACAGCGGACTCAGTCCCGGCCCCGACAGGTTGAACGGCCGCGCGACGATGACCCTCAGTGGTCCGTCCAATGGCTCGGCCAAGGCGATCTGCGTCGCCCGCCACTTGCTGTGGCCGTACGGGTTTTCCGGAGCGCACGAGGCCGCTTCCGTGACGGGCAGCGTCGCCGCACCGACCGATCCGAGTTCGGCGGCCGACCCGATCGCGACCACGCGGATCGGCCGATCCTTGCTTGCACATGCGCGCAGCGTGGCAAACAAGTGTTGGGCGCCGCCGACGTTGATGCGCTCGATCTCCGCGGCGGGCAATCCACCGAAGACTCCCGCGAGGTGATACACCACGTGCGGACGCGCCGCTGCAATCGCCTCCGAGACGGCCGCAGAATCAGTCAGGTCGCAGGCATGATAGGCGTCGAGTCGGACGTTCGCTGTCGCCGGCCGATCGACTCCGATGATCGTGTGCTCGCCCGATCGGTACAACCGGTCGACCAGATGTCGACCAGTGAAACCGCAGACGCCGGTGATGAGCACTCGTTGATTGGGCATCGACGCTCCTTTCATGCGGCAGCGTGCTTCCACGGCAAGAACCGCGACCGCTCGCCGCTGAATTCCTCGATCGCGCGGGCGTAGTCGTCGGGCCGGCCGATATCGAGCCAGTAGCACTGCTGGCGGTGGCCCATCACCGTCTCGCCGGCGTCGCGCAGTCGCAGAATCAGCGTGGGCATCGAAATCCGCTCGCCGCGCGCGACGAACTCACACACGCGCGGGTCGAAACAGTAGATGCCCATGCTTACAAAAAAGTTGTACGTCGGCTTCTCGATGTAGTCGGCGAGCCGGCCATCGGCGTCGAGCTTGAGTACGCCCAAGTCGATCTTCACGTCGCGCTCGTAGCTGGCGATCGTCGCCATCGGCCGACGCTGTTTGTGGAACGCCATCATGTGTCCGTAGTCGAGCGTCGTCAGCAGGTCGCCGTTCATCACAAAGAACGGTTCGTCGGGCGGCTCGATCAGACCCAGGCATCCGGCCGTGTCGAGCGGCGTCTCTTCCTTGACGTAGTCGATCTCGATCCCGAACCGGCCGCCGTCGCCCAGGAACGCATGGATTAACTCGGCCAGGTGGCCGGTCACCACGGTCAACTTGCGCACGCCGTAGTGCGCGAGTTGCCGTACCAGGACCTCAACGACCGGCACGTCGCCGAGTGGGACGAGCGGCTTGGGAAACGTTGCGGTGAACGGCTGCAACCGAGTCCCCTTGCCGCCGGCGAGAAGTATGGCTTGCATGGTCGACTCCAATCAGCAGGTTGTCTTACACGGCGTAGCGGTATGGCTGATACTGCGCGCGATGTGCGTTCATCCATTCGATTGTCCGCGCGATTCCGTCTTGCAGGCTGACCTGCGGCTCCCAGCCGGTCAGCGCCTTCGCTTTGTCGGCCGAGCAGATCAGGCGATAGACCTCGCTGGCGGTCGGTCGTTGGCGGCCGGCGTCGGTCGCGACGGCGAGCGTCTTCTTCAGTTGCGTGCCGACCATCTTGACGATCTGTCCGATCGTCACGCCGCGGCCGGTGCCGAGGTTGATGACCTCGCCGCAGACGCAGTCCTGCGGGGCCAGTGCGGCGGCCATGAAACCGCGCGCGTTGTCGGCGACGTACAGAAAATCGCGGACGGTGTCGACGCTGCCGAGGCGCACCTCGTTGCCTTCGAGCGCCTGCGTGATGATGGTCGGGATCACGGCCCGCGTGCTCTGTCGCGGTCCGAACGTGTTGAACGGCCGCACGATCACGACAGGCACCTGGAACGCGGCGAAGAAACTGTATGCCAGGTGGTCGGCGCCGATCTTCGTCGCAGCGTACGGACTCTGAGCATGCTGCGCGTGCTTCTCGTCGATCGGCGTGTACTGCGCCGTGCCGTAGATTTCGCTGGTGGATGTTTGCAACAGACGCTCGACGCCGAACTCGCGGCAAGCTTCGAGTACGTTGAGCGTGCCTTCGATGTTGGTGGCGATGTAACTTTGCGGCGCCTCGTAGCTGTACGGAATGCCGATCAGCGCTGCGAGGTGGAACACGATGTCGCAGCCTTCGACCGCCCGGCGCACTCCTGATCGGTCACGGATGTCGCCCAGAACAACCTCAATCTCGCCGCGCACGGCCGGCTCGAGTTGGCTCAGCGCGCCGCACTCGCCCCGGCCGTTGTAACGTACAAACGCCCGGGTCCGCGCGCCGGCTCGCAGCAACGCCTCGGTCAGGTGGCTGCCGATGAATCCGCCGGCGCCGGTCACGAGCACTCGTTTACCCTGAAAGTCCATCTTGGTCGCACCTCCTGTGCAGTGAATCTCAGACTTCACGCCGCTTTTCGCTCGCCGGGTCGTCCGATTGAAACGCCCGCCGCGCGGCCGAACGCCTCGAGCAGTTGATCTTGCATCGCCTCAATTGTGAACGCGCGCACGTGGGTGCGGGCCGAGTCGCTCATGTGACGTCGCAGCGGTTCGTCGCGCGCGAGACGCAGGATCCGATCGGCGATCTGATCGGTGGCCCAGGGCGAATCGACGACGAACCCGTCGACGCCTTCGGTCAGCATCTCGCCGGCGCCGTTTTGCCGCGTGGTGATCACCGGCAGCCCGGCGTGCATCGCCTCGGGCACCACCAGGCTGCACGGATCGTAGAACGTCGGGAACGCGAACAGGTCGCTGCCCACGAAGCACTCGCGGATGTCGTCCACGAAGCCGAGGAAGTGTACACAGGCCCGCAGTCCGAGCCGCCTCACCTGACGACGAAACCGCACATCGCGCGTGCTGCCACAGACCAGCAGCCGCGCCCGCGGACACGCCCGCGCGACTGGCACGAACGACTCGATGAGCGGTTCAAGACCCTTGAGCTCGTAGTTTCGCGCCACGAACAGCACCAAGACGTCGGCGGCGGTGAAGCCGAGCCGGCGACGAAAGTTCACTCGCGACGTTGCCGAGTCGGGCAGCGCGGCCGCCGCGTCGAGGCCATTGTACACGACGCTGATTTGGTCCGCCGACACGCCGTGATATTGCTGAAAATGGTCGGCCACCATGCGGCTCGGCGCGATGATGTGCGGCCGATACTCGCCGTGAAACTGCTTGCGTGCGACGGCGGCAAAGGCCCACTGCTTCGGGCTGATCGCCTTCAGCGTGCGCCACGCCGCCCGCGCCACGGGCGAACGAAACCGTCGGCTGTTGCAATCGAGCGACGCGGGATGAGCGCCGGCGACGGCCAGGTAGGCGTGCTGATGCCACGTCTTGACGAACCCGACGATCAGATCGAACTGGCGCCCGCGCAGCGCCTGCTCGGACGCACGTGCGAACATGTACGCGCGAAACGCACCCAGGCCGGGCGGACAGAACGGCTTGATCGGGATTACGGTCACGTCGGGCGGCAACTCGCCGGCGTCGACCTCGCGGGCCGCCACGTGAATCTCGTGCCCGATCGCGGCCAGCCAGCGGGCCAGCGATCCGGCGTACTTTTCCGCCCCGCCGCGCCGGGCGCCGACCGTCTCGATGTTGAGTGCGATCTTCATGCTAGTGCTTGCTCAGTACTGTGCCACATTGAATAGAGTCTGAAATCGGCTCCGGTCGTTTAACCCGCAGCCGCAGGCGAGGCACAAGAAACGCCAGCCACGCCTCGCCTGCGGCTGCGGGTTAAACGAATTCGAACCCCTTTCAATGTGGAGCAGTGCTCAGGACCACCTGGGCGACGACTCGCTCGCGGTGATACCGCGCCAACAGTTCGCCGCAACTCGAGTCGCCGCCGCGCGCCGCCGGATCGAACCCGGCCGCCTCGAGTTCGTCGAGCGCTCGCTGGAGCGGCCAGCCGCACGACTTCATGCGATAGACTGCCTGAGCGAGATTGCTGCGGTACACGCCGCGGTTGCAGTGAAAGAACACGGGCTGGTTCGCCGGGTCGGCGACGATGCCGGCGATCTTTTCGAGGCGATCAAACGTCGCTGCGGCGGCGGAGTCGTTGATCGGCACGTAGAACCAACGCACTCCGAGCGAGTCGGCGACGGCCTGCTCGCCGGGCGGCGGATCGGCCAGGCACACGATCGTGCGCAGCCTGTGCCGTCGGATCAATCGCATCAGCGGCCAGACACGCTGCTCGCCCCCGCGGTAGATCGCGCCCCCCTCGACCGTGCGAAAGTTGTTTGGCCACACCTGGTCCTTCGCCGCCGTCACACCGACGACGGCGCCGAGCGAAGCCACCCAGAGCCAGGTTCGGCGGAGACGCATGATTCTTCCTTAGTTTGCGCGCATCGTCGGCCGCACCGTGACTGCCAGTGCAAGCCGCTCGGGATGCCAACGATACACATGAACCGATTCGGCCGGGTCGGCGTTGGTCGAAAACTCGGCCTCCTTACGACCGGCAAGGGCGAGCAGGCGCCGCAGCGTAGCGCCGCGCGGGCCGGCGTCGCGCAACTCGCCGTCTTCGACCACGACGTACGCGAGCGACGGATCTTCAAAGGCTAGTCGAGCGCCGTGATAGTCGTACGCCGGCAGTTCGGCATAGAGCGACGCCCAACCGCGACTGTCGAGCATCACCGCTTTGCCCGCCGCATGTTTTGCGACCCATCGGCCGGCCGCGACATGGGCCTCGCGGCTCTGGTGAAGCGACGTAAAACTGCGCGGCAAACAGAATGCGATTGCTGCGACCAGCAGGGCCGCGGCAAATCGCGGTTGCAACCGCTCACTCACCGAATCGAACGAACTCAAGCGTGCGAACCCGTGCGGTCGATCGACAAGCTCGGTGAGCCAGCCGGCGACCGTCCATTCGCCACGCGCGGCAACGTAACAACCGAGCGCGACGAGCGGAAGTACGTGACGACTCGCCACGTAGCCGGCCTGCGACGCGAACTGGCAAAGCACGACCGCGAAGACGAGCGCCAACACGCTGGCGAGCAGGTTGGCCGGCTGTCGGGGCGCTCGAACGATGCCCACAAACGCGAACACACACAAGATGTAGTGCAGTCCTTCGACAAGCTCGCGAACGATTTCCTTCATTGCCGCCGCGTAGCCCTGGAGCCGATCCGCACTGGTCCGGTGCCGCAGGCCGAATTCCATCGGTTCGCCCGACGGCCATTGCATGGCGAGACGGAGCGGCGCGACCACTCGACTGCCGTCGCTAAGCTGCGCGGTGCGCGGCCGAGACTCGTCTGTTGCGGCGTGGCGATGCAAGCTCATGCCGCCGGGAAACAAGACGAGCGAACCCTTCGGCGTGATCTTGCCGGTGGCCGCGACGTAGGGCGAGACGACGATCAGGACTCCGAAACCGAGAGTGGCGAGCGCGGCGATCGATTCGCGCCGCGACCCGATGATGCGGCGTTGTTTCCAATGGCTGATGGCCAACGTGACGCCGACCGCGACGGACAAGAGCACCGCCTCGGGCCTGGCCAGGTATGCCGCGCCCACGGCTAACCCTGCGACGAACAACCACGGCCGACGACCCGTCGAAAAAAACTCCGTGGCCGCCCAAAAGCCGGTCATGAAAAAAAGCAGGTACGTGCTGTCGCTCAATGCGTCAGCGCCGGCCCGCGCCATGAACGGGAGCACCGAGAAGAGTCCGGCCGCGCCGGCGGCCAGGTTGCGATCGCCCAGCCGGACGCCGGCCAGGAACATCGGCACGACGACGAGCACTGCCGCGGTCGCGGCGACGATTTGGGCGCAACGGATCCAGTTCGATCCGTTGTCGCCGCACCAGGACGACGACGCGCGATGGGTGAGCCACACGACCAGCGGGTAGAGCGGATGCTGGTCGTTTTGACTCAGCACCTGCAGCACAGGCTGATGGTCAAGTTGCCGCGCGAAGCGCAGGAACACGATCGCGTCCTGAGCCGGCACAGGATTCCGCGCGACCATCCATCCTTGGACGCCCGCGGCCAGCAGCAGCACCAGTCCGATTCGATTCCAGGAGGAACGCACGCCCATCCATGAGCCTCGCGAACAGGTCAGCCGGTCCTGGCTGACAGGGTTGCGTCGGGGTGGAACGCCGACCGACGACGCGCCACCGTGTGTACGCACACGAAGGCCAAGGGGCGGGGATTATAGGCTTTCGGTGAAACTGATCAAGATAGGCGCGGTCGTGCACCTCGCGATGCGTGCGTCGCCGCTCAAAAGTCGTCTTCGTAGATGATTTCGCCGCCGCGAATGGTGAACAGAAAGCTGTAAACGCGTCGGTCCACGTCGTCTTTGACCACGCGCACTGTGCCGTCGCCCATGAGGAACTGGGCCACGCGGCCGTGCGGGCTGCGTGCTTCGGGCAGGCGGTCGGCCATATCGGTGCACCGCGTGTTGCCGGTCGAGCCGGGTAGGGGCTTGATCGCGCGGCCGGACTTGCCGATGCGGGCCTGGCGCACCAGCGGCGGGTTGATGCGAGCGGGAAAATCGCCGACGGTCGCGCCCGATGCGTCGACGAGTGCGTCCACCTTTGTGTTGGCGCCGGCGTGCTGATTGGCGGCGATCAGGATGGCGCCGCGCGGGTAGGGCGCCGTGTCGCCGGCCGACTTCATCCATGCGACGGCCCAGGCCTGATCGACGCCCCAGGGCTTGGGGCCGCGCGTGCCCCCCGCGCCGTCGAGCGCGGTGGACTCGGCGGGCTTGTCTTGGTCGAAATCGCTGGTCGCCACGAACCGCTCGCCGCCGGCGACCTCGCCCATCGCGACCGTGAGCGAGGTGCCGTCGCGTACGTCCTTGACGCGGACCTTGCTGTTGACGGTGAAGTAGCCTTCGAGCTTGACCGGAAACGTCACCTCCTGCGGGCTGCCGCAGAGGGCCGCGATCGCCCCCTTGCACAGTCCGTAGTCGGTCGCGCCGGCGACGAATTTCGCGTCAGGGCCGATCTGAACCTTGCCCGCTGCACGATTAGTCGGGCAGAAGAACAAGCCGACTTCGCGGGCGATCGTGGTCGCGTTGGCCGCGTGGCTCCAACGCGAACCGCTCAGCCCCGAGTATCGTTCGCTGGGCAACTCGTCCTTTTGATTCGGTTCCCAACTCGATATCGGCGGCTCGCCGGGCCGGAAGTTGAACGAGTTGTACAGGGCCGATTCTTCGATGAACGGCAGCAGCAGTGTGAATCCGGTCGCCAGTCCGCCGTTGGGCACGTTGTTGTCGTCGACGATGCCGGGCGGATACAGCCCGTGCGCGTCGTGATAGTTGTGCATCGCCAGGCCGAGCATCTTCAGGTGGTTCTTGCATTGAGTGCGCAGAGCCGCCTCGCGAGCGTCCTGTAGCCCCGGCGCCACAACCGCGGCGGCGACCGATAGGATCGCACACAGCGCGGTCAGATCAGTCAGAGCAAACCCACCACGAATCGAACGCGGCTTCATTGAGCACCTCCTGCGATTTCAAGGAGTTCGGGGGCGAATCACTCAAGAAACTGCAGCCTGACTCCGTCTTTCGACCGCAGCAACTGAAGCTGGCGCGGCGTGCCGCCGCCCGGTTCACGCGGCTCGCCGACCGTCGGAATCAGCCGGTCATCCACGATCTCGCGTCCGTCGACCGTCAGGAGGGCCGACAACAAGTCGGCGGCGATGCCGTTGCTGATCGTTCTAACTCGACCGTCGCCGAAGAGAAACAGGCCGGCTCCGTCGTGCGGTGCGGCGAAACTGTCGGCGTGTCCGAGGTTCTTGAAGTCCGGGGCGAACACGACGTCCTCGGGCTTGGCCCAGGGGATCTTGCGTTCGGGACTGACCGAGCCGGCGAAGATCGTCAGCGACGTGCCGTCGCGAACCTCGCGGATTCGGCGCACGCCAGGGCCGCTGTAGTCGGGCAGCCTGTTCTCTTTCATCGCGACGCCCTCCGATGGAAACGCCGTGCCTGGTCCGGTGATGGCCGCGAAGTGCGTGAAGTGGCTCGGCTTGTCGCCATGCACCGGGTCGCGATAGACGGCCGGCATCTGGTCGAGCACTTTGCGGTTCTTTTCGCTGTCCCACGGCTGCGTGAAGTCGTACTGTTTGTAGAGCGGCATCTGGTCGAGGTACGGCAGGATGAGCACGCGCCAACTGTGCCACGGTTTTCCGTCCGGCCCTTTGACGACGGCTGGTGGGAAGCATCCGTGCGCGCTGTGGAAGTTGTGCAGCGCCAGCCCGATCTGCTTAAGGTTGTTTCGTGCGGGCGTGATGCTGGCGGATGGGCCGGCTTGGCCAGGCCCGTCGAACCCGACGATGTCGGGTACGGCGCGAAGCTGAGCGGTGGTTGTGCCGGGCGGTCGAACCAGCACCAGGATCTGACCGTTCGTAAGTTGACCCGCCGCGTCGGGTCCTACCTGCAGCGTGATCGTATTCTCCTCGATCTCGGTTACCGTCGCGCGAACGACCTTCATCGCCGTCGGCGACTCGTCGGGTCGCGCGTTGGGTGGGATGACCAGGCCGACGTAGTGTCCCTCGACGGCCCTTCCTTCAGGCCCTTGGGCGGCGAGCGTCAATTCAACCTGGCCGTCCTTCGCTACTCGGGTAATGGGTCCGCCCACGGCTGAGCCGGCCGACGACTCGAGTTCAATCGTCAGGAGCACACCTGTCGTCACGGGCGCCGCTTTGCCCGGCGGCGTGCGCGGCGTGGTCAATGCGCGCGGCACCGGCGCGAGCACGCTGCGGTCGATCGGTTCGTTGCCGCTCCGCGTCAGCAGCGCCTGCCAGACTTTGAGGTCAATGTTGTTCCGCACGAACGAGACCTGTCCATCCGAAAGGAGCACGTGTACGCCTCCTTCGTGACGGCTTCGCGGCGCCCGGTTCAGTGAGCCGATGCCGGTCGGCGAGACGCCGTCGAAACAATCCGGCTGCGAGTCGTTCGGTGTGCGGCGGCCGTTGAAGTAGTTGCTCGACGGATGGCCGGTGATCCAGCGAGTGCCGGTACGGTCTGAGAATGCCTTGGCTTCGATGGGACCGCCCGTGCACTCGCCGTTGTTGTCAGGCCCCCCGCGCCGCAGCTCGTCGATGATCTGCTCCGTGGCCATCACCGTAAACGCGGTGCCGTCAATGATGTCGCGGACGGCGACGTGGGAATTGTCAAAGAAGACTCCCTCGGGCTTGGGGCCTCGGTTGCCGGCCGGATGGGTCGACCACGCTGTGCTGCCGAGCGGAAACACAATGTTGGTCGGTTGCCCAGCGGGCGGCAGTGAGGCGGTAGCCGTCGTCTGACCGTCCTCCGGACAGAGATAAGCGCCGACCTTCGTTCGACACGCCGTCGCGTTGGCCGGAGCATGCCACGAAAGCGAGAAGTTGGTGGAGTTGTACAGACGGGCCTCGTCCAGAAACGGCAGTATCATGACTCCGACACCCCAGTCGGTCGCCGTGTTCTTCGGGTCCTTGGCGAGCGTCTTCGGGTCGGCCCAAATGCGACCGGGCGGAAAGACGCCGAACGCATCGTGGTAATTGTGCATCGCCAGTCCGATCAACTTGAAGTTCTGGCTGCAACTCGATGCCCGCGCCGTCGCGCGCACCTGGGCCAGCGCGGGAACGAGCGGCGAAATGATCGCGACTGCGACAAAGATCAGGGCGACAGGATCGACGAGCCGAAATTCGTGCAGGTTGCATGGTTGAACCTCCTGTGGTGGCAGACAGGATCGATGGGAACACAGCTCGGTCGCTGCGTAGCCTACTGCCGGCCCGGATCGCAGTCCAACGGAATCTCCGCGCCGTGTCGATCCGTTGCTTGCCGCGAGCACGGGGAGTGTGGACAATCTATGACCGCAGACAGGGCTGAGATGCGTCGGGCCTGCTGCACGAGGAGCCGACATGGTAGTGAACGATCCAAACAACCCCGCGCGCTGCGTTGGCGCGCGGCGCGAGTGGCTCTGGGAGATGGGGGCCGGGTTCGCGGGCGTGGCTCTGACGGCGATGCTCGACCGCGACGGATTTTTCTCGCGATCGGCGAGCGCGGGCGAGCGCGGACGGATCGCGACGCCGGCGAACCCCATGGCCACGCGCGCGGCGCACTTCGCGGCCAAGGCCAAGCACTGCATCTTCCTGTTCATGTACGGCGGCCCACCGTCGATGGACACGTGGGACTACAAGCCCGAACTGCAGAAGCGCGACGGGGCGACCGTCGATATCGAGATTCGCCGCGGGTCGATCAAGCAAGAGAAACTGCTCGCGTCGCGCCGCACGTTCCGTCAGTACGGCCAGTCGGGCCTCTGGGGCGCCGACTCGTTTCCCTACATCAACCAGCATCTCGACGAGATGTGCGTCATGAAGAGCCTGTACGCCGACACCTTTGCGCACGGCTCGGCCATGATCCAAATGAACTCGGGCCGGATCATTCAGGGGCACCCGACGATCGGCTCGTGGCTGACCTACGGGCTGGGCAGCGACAGCGCGAACCTGCCAGGCTACGTGGTGATGCTCGATCCCCGCGGCGGACCGATCTCGGGCGCGGCGAACTGGTCGAGCGGTTTCATGCCGGCCGCGTACCAGGGCACGCACCTGCGCAACAAGGGCGAGCCGATTCTGAACCTCGCGCCGAAGAGCGGCGTCACGCGATCGATGCAGCGCGACCTCGTCGACACGCTCGGCGTGCTGAACGCGCGGCACATGCACGACCGGCCGGGCTACAGTGAACTGCCCGCGCGCATCGCCAGCTACGAACTGGCGTTTCAGTTGCAGACGGCCGCGCCCGAAATCATGGACCTTTCGCAAGAAGACCACGCGACGCTCGAGATGTACGGCATCTTCGACCCCAAGCCCGACCACAAGACGTCTGTCGGTCCCGAGCCGTTCGGCCGGCAGTGTCTGATCGCGCGGCGGCTCGTCGAGCGCGGCGTTCGTTTCGTGCAAATCTACTCGGGCGGCGGCCACCAGCAGGAAAACTGGGACGCGCATCAGGGGGTCGAAGAGAATCTGATCATCCACGCGCCGGAGATCGACCGGCCGATCCACGGCCTCCTCACCGACCTGCGGCGACGCGGCCTGTTGGACGAGACGCTGGTGGTGTGGGGCGGCGAGTTCGGCCGCCAGCCCGTCTCGCAAGGCAACGGCGGCCGCGACCACAACCCGAAGGGTTTCCTCTACTGGCTTGCCGGCGGCGGCGTGCGGGGCGGCACGAGCTACGGCGAGACCGACGAACTCGGCCACGAAGCCGCCACGAACCGTCGCCACATCCGCGACCTGCACGCCACGATCCTACATTTGATGGGCCTCGATCACGAAAAGCTCACCTACTTCTACGGCGGCCTCGATCACAAACTGACCGGCGTCGATCGGGCCGACGTGATTCACGACGTGATTGCGTAGTTCTACTGTGTGCAGCGTAAGGAAGAAGCGCGGCTCTACCCTGGAAAAGTCATAACCGTTTGCCCCCTCGAAGAGTCGGTCAAAGGGAATAAGGACACAGTAGAAGTAGATGAAGGTCGCCCAAGACCTGGTTGCCGCGCTCGCGCACGTTGCGATAGACTACGTGTGACCCAGAACAAAACCCCGGGGCGATTGGGAGGGCAACGATGTCTCAGGTCGAGCAGGCACGGGCCACGCTGGAAGACCTGTATCGCACGTCAGGCAAGGCCGAACTCGTCGGCGGGAGGATCGTGCACCTTATGGCTACCGGACACAAGCCAAACCGAGTGGCAGGGAGGATCTTCCGCAGTCTCGACGATCACGCTGAGAGGAATCGCACGGGGAATGCGTACACCGACAATATGGGCTTTGCGATTCGAGAACTCCCGTCGGGTCGGGAGTCGTTCGCGCCAGACGCCGCCTACTACTCTGGTCCTCTGCCAAAGAACCTCATGCGATTCATCGAAGGCCCTCCGAGCTTCGCGGCGGAGGTTCGGAGCGAAGGCGACTATGGCGACGAGGCGGAACAGGAAGTGGCTGAGAAGCGGGCGGACTATTTCGCCGCCGGCACGCTGGTCGTGTGGGACGTCGATCCGGTCGCCGAGTGCATCCACGTCTACCGTGCCTCCGATCCCACTCGTTCTGCCACGTATCGCCGCGGCCAACATGCCGAGGCCGAACCGGCGGTGCCGGGATGGAGAGTCGACGTGGATTGGGTTTTCGACTGATCTCCAGAGGATCTGGCTTGTCGCTCGCGTTGTAGAGGTGACACGATGCCCCGCAAAGCAGCATGGGAAGTCGAGCGACTGGAGGAGCGGATCCTGTTGTCCACGAGCCTACTGCTTGACGCGAACCCGGCGCCGGCAGGTCTCGATCTTTTCTCAAATGAGTCGGTGCAGGTGGGTGACGTCCTGTTCTTCGTAGCCAGAGATAACGGGCACGGGCTGGAACTGTGGAAAACGGACGGAACACTGGCCGGAACGGCGCTTGTCAAAGACATCAATCCTCTGGGCGACTCGAACCCCAATGCCTTGACCAATGTCGGCGGCCGTCTGTATTTCACGGCATACGACCCAACCCACGGTTATGAACTGTGGCGCAGTGACGGCACCGATCCCGGGACCGTCTTGGTCCGGGACATCGAACCGGGCTACGACAACTCAAACGTGCATTTACTCGCTGGCTTGAATGGCACACTCTTTTTCACGGCTGACCACATGCTGTGGATGAGCGATGGTACCGAGGCAGGAACAATTCCGATCCGGCAGCTTGTCGTGAGGCAGATGCTTGTGGTCGGTGACGTGATATACATGAACGCAGAGGATCCATTGCGTTTGTCTGGCTTCGAGTTGTGGAAAACTGACGGCACTCTCGCTGGAACCAAACAAATCAAGGACATCAACACCACGTCTCCTCAGGCCGAATCTAATCCGGGTTTGCTTGCGGCTGTCGGGGGGACCCTCATGTTCGTCGCAGACGACGGTGTTCACGGTCGTGAGCTTTGGAAGAGCGACGGCACCGAGGCAGGCACCGCGCTTGTACGCGATGTTAACCCGGGGCCGAGTGGCTCGTGGTCCGATTTCGTCACTCCTGCGGCAGCGGAGCTGAATGGGACCATATTCTTCGCCGCAGACGACGGCACGCACGGTTCGGAGTTGTGGGCAAGCGACCTTACCGAAGCTGGCACCTATCTCGTGAAGGACATTTCTGAGTATGACAGTCTGAATGCATGGCGACTGAAGAAGCTGGGAGATGCCGTCTACTTCTGGGCGTCGGACCCGCTTTGGGGTGAGGCGATATGGCGAAGTGATGGTACCGAAGCAGGCACCGCGCCGCTGTCTGGACCGTGGGGGAGCGCGTCGGTTCGATGGTTTTCTGCCAACGACCAGAGGTTGTTCTTCAGCACAGCCGACGCGGTTCACGGTTTCGAACTCTGGCAAAATGACGGAACCATCGCCGGTACCGAACTCGTGGCCGACATCAGTCCTGGGTACCAGGGTTCGCTTCCGGAGCCGATAAACTTCTTGAATGGACGGTTGTTGTTCACCGCAGAAACTCCAGAGATTGGCCGAGAGCTCTGGTGGAGTGACGGCACTGCCGCTGGAACGGCGTTCTTCCTGGAACTCCGCCGCGGGACGGCGGACATCAGTCCCTCTGGGATTGTAGCGAGCAACGGTAGATTCTACTTCAATACCACGTCGTTTGAGTCGCCGTGGTCAATCTGGACAAGTGATGGCACGCCGTCTGGAACGTCGCCCCTGGACGGTTTTAGCTTCGCTAGGCAACTGAGTGACGTGGATGGATCTCTTTTCTTCTACGGAGATCGCAACGGACAGGCGGGACTTTGGAAAAGTGACGGTACCAGCAGCGGCACTACCCTGTTGAGGGAAGTCTACCCTTCGGAGCCTGTGGTCAGCTTCAAAGGGTCGGTGCTCTTCGCGGCCGAACGTGAGTCACGCGGCACGGAACTTTGGAAGGTAGATGCGACGACCGAGGGTGCCGCACTTGTTCTCGATCTCCTTCCGGGTCCTGACAGCTCGAACCCCCGTGGAATCACTGTGCTGAACAACGTGGCGTTTTTTAGTGCCTGCACACTCACTAGGTGCGCACTTTGGCGTACAGACGGGTCTCCTCTAGGGACCTACATGGTCTCGGATAGTGTCTTTCTTGATGAGCTCACTGTTTCAGGCAACAGACTCTATGTGATCGGGTACGAGGGAGGAACGGGCACCGAGTTATGGACCATTGAAGCAGATGGGTCACGGCCGTCTCTTGTGAAGGATATCACCTCCGGCTTCGGAGCAGACTCATACCCACAGAATCTGACCGACGTCAACGGCACGCTGTTTTTCACCGCCTATCACCCCGAAACCGGTCGCGCCCTGTGGAAGAGCGACGGCACCGAAGCAGGGACGGTGATGGTAAAGGACATCCATCCCGGACTTGGGACGCTCTATGAGAATCACTTCATCGGCCTCACCAACGTCGCTGGCGCCCTTTTTTTTGTCACGCAGGACACGGAACACGGCTTTGAGCTTTGGCGTAGTGATGGCACGCCGGACGGCACTACGCTGGTGAAGGACATCAACCCAGGCCCCGCGAGTTCGTTCGAGGTTCGATTTCCGGTGCCATCTGAGCCTCCACTTGTTGACTTCGACGGAGTCCTGTATTTCGCAGCCTACGACCCGGAACACGGGACGGAACTCTGGAGTAGCGACGGGACCGAGTCTGGCACGAGGCTCGTTGAGGACATCAATCCAGGGGGCGGCGGGTCTCATCCTAACCTACTTGTCACAGCCTACGGCCGATTGTTGTTCACTGCCGATGATGGATCCACGGGTGTCGAGGTCTGGCAGCACACCAAAGACGCGGCTACCGATCGGACTGCCCCCACCGTCGTATCCATCGAACTAGTGACCGATGCGCGGCGAAAGGCCATCCACACCATCAACGTCACATTCAGTGAACACTTGCCGGACGCCCAAAGCCCGGTTCACTACAAGCTCGAACTGAAAAAGGGGCGGAGACTGAAACAACTCCAACTTGCCACGGCCAATTACGACGTGGCGTCACAGACCGTGACCTTGGTTCCGGTCAAACCATTGGGAATCAAGTCCCTTGGCAAGATCAGCTTGGCCGTGCTGGACGACGCCCTCAGCGACTTGGCCGGAAACGCGATTGATGGAGACTATGACGGCATTGCCGGCGGCGACCTTGTCCAGCCCCTTTCGATCGCGGTGAATCGCGCCGCTTCCGTTGCTGGTGCTCGCCTTCGGTCGTCGCACCTCGACTGTTCCCTTGTGGATGTGATTCTCAGTTCCGGCAACTTGTTGCGAGTCAAGTGTGTCTGACAGTTTTGTAAACCGCGTGGCCTTGGTGACCGGCGGATCGCGCGGGATCGGCCGGGCGACGGCGCTGCGGCTGGCGCGCGAGGGGGCCGATGTGGCGATCAGCTACGTCCGGCGCGATCGCGAGGCACGAGAGGTCGTCGCGGCAGTGAAGTCCGAAGGCCGACGCGCGGTGGCGGCGACGTGCGATGTCTCGAAACCGGATGAGGTGGATCGGCTGGTGCGCGAGACGCGCGAACAGCTTGGCCCGATCGACCTATTGGTACACTGCGGCGCGATCAGCAACCTGGCGACGCACTCGGAACTGACCTACGAGCGATGGCGCGAGACGATCGACGTGAACCTGACCGGGTCGTTCTTGGTCGTGGCGGCGGTGAAGGACGAGATGATTGGGCGGCGGTTCGGGCGGATCGTGACGCTGTCGTCGATCGCGGCGTTGCGGCCGCGCGGCACCCAGATTCACTACTCAGCCGCCAAGGCCGGCGTGATCGCGATGACGCGCTGCTTCGCCGAGGCGCTCGCGCCGCACAACATCCGGGTCAACTGCGTCGCGCCCGGCGTCGTGGAGACCGAGATGGTCCACGTGCTGTCCGACGAGCGCCTGGCCGCGATCGTCAAGGAAACGCCGCTCGGCCGGATCGGCGAACCGGACGACATCGCTTCGGTGATCCGGTTCCTGCTCAGCGACGAATCGAGTTTCATGACGGGCCAGACCCTAGTCGCCTGCGGCGGCCGCGTCATGGTGCCATGATACGTGGAGGCTCCGACGTTGAACGTTGAGCCGTTTGAGTTGGCCAAGATTGAGCGACGCGGGCGAGTACCAATGCCGATTGAATCGCGACCAACGTGCTACGTGGCTGTCCTTGTGACCGCGATTCTGACGGTGCCTCGGTTGAGCGTCGCCATGGACGACGGGCCCGCGCCGCAGTTCGATCGCGACGTGCTGCCGATCCTTACGGCTCATTGCCTCAAGTGCCACGGACTGGAAGCACGCAAGGCCGGACTTGATCTGCGCACGGTTTCGCTCGCGCTGCGCGGCGGCGAGCATGGGCAGGCGATCGTGAAGGGCTCGCGCGACGAGAGTCTGCTGTTCAAGAAGGTGTCGAGTCGCGCAATGCCGCCCGATGGGGAAAAGAAACTGTCGGACGCCCAGATTCAGACGATCGGCGATTGGATCGCCGGTGGCAACTACGCTGCGACCACGGAGGAACGACTGAGCGTAGCGGAGGCGCCTGCGGTCACGGATCAGGACCGCGAGTTCTGGGCCTTTCGCAAACTGGTCCGACCAGCCGTGCCGGCGGTGCTGCAGTCCGACCGAGCCGGCGTGCGGGACGTGAAGCCGATTGATGCGTTCGTGGTGGCGAGGCTCGAGGCAAAGGGACTCGCGCTTTCGACCGAGGCCGACCGGCTCACGCTCATGCGACGCGCGTACTTCGACCTGATCGGCCTGCCGCCGTCGCCCGACGAGGTCGATGCGTACCTGACCGACGCCGCCGCGGATGCGTACGAGCGGCTGATCGATCGGTTGCTGGCCTCTCCGCACTACGGCGAGCGCTGGGGCCGACACTGGCTCGACCAGGCCGGCTATGCCGATACGCTCGGTAGCGACAACGATGCGGCGATCATCAACATCGCCGACGGCAAATGGCGGTACCGCGACTACGTCGTCCGGTCGTTCAACTCGGACAAGCCGTTCGATCGTCGGGTTCGGTGCGCTGGCGTTGGGCTACCTGCTATACGCCGACGGTCTGCGTGAAGCGGCGTGGGCCGCTGCAATTCCGGACCCACAATCCACAGGCAATCTGACAGGCAACTCGCCGCACCTCGCGCCGCGGGCCCGCGCCGTGATCCAGCTCATGCAGAACGGCGGGCCAAGCCAGATGGACATCTTCGACCCGAAGCCGGAACTGCAAAAGCACAGCGGCAAGGAGCATCCTACCAAGGTCGAGATGTTCCAGAAGGGGAGCGAGAAGAATGAGCTGCTGGGCAGCCCGTTCAAGTTTCACCGCCGCGGGCAGTGCGGCATGGAACTATCCGAGGTGATCCCGCACATCGGCTCGGTCGCCGATGACATGTGCCTCGTGCGGTCGATGTTCACCGAGCACAACAACCACACTGAGGCGCTGGTGATGATGGCCACGGGCAAGATCTTTCCCGGCCGGCCGTCGCTCGGCGCGTGGATCAGTTACGGGCTCGGCAGCGAGAACCAGAACTTTCCAGCGTACATCGTGCTGCGCGATCCCGAGGGATACAACACAAGCGGCACGCTGGTCTGGGCGGGCGGTTGGCTGCCGGCGATTCATCGCGGCACCGAGTTCAGCACGAAGGGCGCCCCGGTGTTGAACCTGCACCCGGCCGTCGCACAGCCCGACGGCGTGCAACGCGACAATCTGGAGTTCCTCGCCAAGCTCAACGAGGAGCACCGCAAGAAACATCCTCGCGAATCAGAACTCGAGGCCCGCATACGGAACTACGAGCTGGCCGCACGCATGCAGCTTGCCGCGGGCGACGTGCTCGATCTCGCACGCGAATCCGAAGCGACAAAGAAGCTGTACGGCCTCGACAATGAAAACACCGCCGGCTACGGCACGCGCTGTCTGATGGCACGGCGCCTGGTCGAGGCGGGCGTGCGGTTCGTTCAAGTGTTCCCGCCGGTCAAGCCGCAGTTTCAACCGTGGGACAGCCACGGCAACTCGAAGACCGAGATCCCCGCGATCACCGCCAAGACTGATCTGCCGACCGCGGCCCTGATCAAGGACCTCAAGGCGCGCGGCATGCTGGACGAAACCATTGTCGTCTGGACCGGCGAGTTCGGCCGGCTGCCGGTCTCGCAGAACGGCAACGGTCGCGACCACAACCGCAACGCCTTCAGCCTGCTGCTGGCGGGCGGCGGCTTCAGAGCGGGCCATGTTCATGGCGCGACCGATGATTTCGGCTACAGGGCGGCAGTCGATCGCGTCAGCGTGCCCGACCTGCACGCCACGATCCTGCACCAACTCGGCCTCGACCACAACCGACTCGCCTACCGTCACCACGGCCGCGACGAGACGCCGACCGATGCGACGGTGACCGGTGCACGTGTGGTAAACGAACTACTTTGAGGCTGTCACGTAGTCGCATGCCAGAGGTCGCCACCAAGGAGGCCTTCACGCCGGGACGCGCCGCGCCAGTGACACGGTGAAGATCCCCCACTCGTCGATCTCCTGCGAAAGTTTCTCGAAGCCCGCATGGCGCACCAGCTCGTCCATTTCGCCCTGAGTGCGACGGCGCATGATCCAGGGCTGCCCCTCGCGGTTGTCGAGCACCCGCGCGATGAACTCGACCTGCGGGTGCCACGGCTGGTTCGTGTAGATCAAGTGCCCGCCCGGCTCGACGGCGTCGGCCAGTCCGCCGAGCGACCGGAGCACCGGCTCGTTGTCCGGGAACAGTTCATAGAGGCCCGACACGATCGCGATCGTCGGGCGCGGCGTGACGGCGGCGAGCGACGCGCGGTCGAATGCGTCGCCGTGCACGATGGACACGTTCGACAGGCCCAGCTCAGCCGCAAGCCGCCGCGCGGCGTCGAGGTTCTCCTGCTTGTAGTCGCGCAGCACGGCCGTGATCGGGATGTGCGAGAGTTGCCGGATGGTCTCCAGGTCATAGCGGCCGGCCCCGCAGGCGATGTCGAGCAGCCGGACGGGCCGGCCGGCGGCGTGCGTGATCTCGATGGTCCGCCGCAGCATGTTTTCCAGATTCTGCCTTCGCACGCGGATGCCGCGCCAGCCGATGCTGTCAAGATACGCGCGGTCCATCCAGCGGCCCACCGGCGTGATGCCCTGCGGCCGATTCTCGTAGACGTAATCGAGCGTGACGCCCGAATCGAAGCCGGTGCGCCAGCCGAGCGCGACGCCGCGGCTCAGCCGGCCGACCGTCTTCATCGCCAGCTTCGTGAAGGCGAACGAAAAGCCGCCCGGCGAACGCAGCCGGTCGTACTCCGCTTTCGTGTAGCCGTGCTTGTCCGCATCGACGAGCGACGCACGCACCGGCGGCTGATCGAACCGTTCGACGATGAACTCGCGGGCCTTCGCCACGAGCAGGTGCCGATCCCGCTCGTGAAACACGGCATGGTAGAAGCCGGGAAAGACCTCCATCCGCTTCACCGGCGAGGAGAGCTTGTCGAAGAACTCTTGCTGGGCCGACAGCCGCACGACCCAGTCGGCGCCGGCCGCCAGCATGAGCGTCGGCACGGTGATCGCGCCGGCGTCGGCCAGCAGGCGCGTGGACGTGTCGAACAGGTCGAGCAGCACGTTGACGGCGATCTGGCGAAAGATGGCCGTGTCTTCGCGGTACGCTGCGGCTTGTTCCGGGTCGTGAGTTAGCATAGTCGCTTTCACGTAGCTCTTGACGTAGCCCGGTCCAATCAATTTCTGGCGCAGGCGCAAGAGCGGCACGGCGAACGGAACGTACAGCTTCACGCGAAACGCGGGCGTGGCCAGGATCATCGCGCGAATCGGCGGCGCGTAGTCGTGCACCCAGGCGGCGACCGACACGGCCCCGACGCTGTGGGCCATCACGATCAGGTTCTCGACCGGAATCTCGTGCCGCTCTGAGACGTGCCGCACGAACGAGTCTACGTCTTTGACCACGGCCGCCAGATTCGGCGCGGCGCCGCGATCGCCAGGTCGCCCAACTGGCCGCCTATGCCCACGATCAAGCCGGCCAAGATG
>DAIOWH010000090.1:0-24724 GCA_036758585.1 Planctomycetia bacterium | reverse complement strand
ATGGCTGGCGCTTGTTGTGCCTCGCCTGCGGCTGCGGGCTAAACGAATTCGGACCCCTTTCAATGTGGAGCGGTACTAAGTTGTCTCGTGCAACCATCAACAGTCGACCAATGGCCACTGACCACGCCATCGGGCAGCGACCAGTTCACCGACTCGAAACTCGTTTGTAAAGGATGACCTGCCATGTTCGGACCCCGCCTGCCGTACCGCTACGATCATTACACTTGGCTCGAAATGCGCGACGTGGTGAAACGCGACCCGCAACCGGTCGTGATCATCCCCGTCGGCTCGGTCGAGGACCACGGCCACCACCTGCCGCTCGACGTGGACAATTTCACGATCGGCTCGATCTGCGACGAGGCGGCCCGGCGGGCGCCGGACAACTGGAGGAACGCGACCTCTTGACCTATCACGGCGACGCTTATACTCAGTACCGCTCCACATTGAAAGGGGTTCGAATTCGTCTAACCCGCAGCCGCAGGCGAGGCACAACAAACGCCAGCCATGCCTCGCCTGCGGCTGCGGGTTAAACGACCGAGGCCGATTTCAGACCCTCAATGCGGCACTGTACTCAGTACCGTCGGCGAGTCGGCATGTTGGCGCCACGGCTGTTGAAAGGCGACGATCAGCGGTGAACTGCGACCAGCAGTAACCCGGTTTGCCCACGATTTTTTTCTGGACATCCGTGTAGTGATCGCATATACACTCCCACGCCCACCATGGACTGAAGGTCGGGTCCGGCGTGACGGATCACCTCTCGCACCACCTCAATTGGGCCGCCGCTTAGGCGACCGGAGGGACAACAATGGTAAGAGCTCGTTGGTTCGCGGTTGGTTTGCCTTGTGCGCTGGCGCTGGCATTGGCCGCCGGTTTGGGCGCCGCACAGGAGCCGAAGAAGGACGGGGACGGTAAAGCGACAGACAAGGGCAAGGCCAAACGGAAGACATCCTTGCCAAACTACTTCGCCCAGATCGGGCTGTCGCCCAAGCAACAGGACGACATACGCAAGGTTGTCGAGGAGTACGACGCGAAGGTCGAGGCCTTGAGGAAACAGATCGAGGAGTTGGAGGCCGAGAAGTTGGAGAAATGCGAGGCGGCTCTGACGGACGGACAGAAGACAGCGCTGAAGGAACGCCGTGTAGCGGCCGAAGCGGAAAAGAAGGCCAAGAAGGCGGCAAAGACGGCCAACGGCGATGAGAAGAAACCCGACGAGAAGAAGTAGGTCACCTGAGTCGGCTGAAACACCACGAGGGCGGCAGCCTGGCGGTTGTCGCCCTCATGCTGTTGTGGACCTGTCGGTTCTCACAAAACGGGCGCGACGAGCCTTAGTCTTGGTACTATGGCACATTGAATAGGGCCTGAAATCGGCTTCGGTCGTTTAACCCGCAGCCGCAGGCGAGGCACGACAAACGCCAGCCATGCCTCGCCTGCGGCTGCGGGTTAAGCGAATTCGAACCCCTTTCAATGCGGCGCTGTACTTAGCTTTGCTTAGGCCTTCGTGGATGCCCTTCGCTCCATTGGCTCCCTGCGATTGTGTCGCCGATGGCATGGGTCAGGTGTTCGAGTGACCCGGGGGCGAGCACGGCGATTTGGCTCTGGTAGATTGGCTTGTCGTAGGCCGCTCGCGTGGGCAGGTAGGCTGGACGCGAGCCGTTCGTTAGCGTGGCGACGATGATTGGCGTGGCGGGAAATCGCTCGCGCAGTGATCGCTGCAGCAAGTGGTAATGTTCACCTTCGACGGCAACCCACACCGCGTCGCCCACGCTCAGCACCGCGACCGGCAGCGGGAACGTCGTGCCGGGCGGCAGGTTGCTCAGGCGGCCGAGCAGCCGCGTCACTCGCTCGGCCATCGCTCGCGCGGTGCGTGCCTCGGCGTCATTGCCAGCGCGGCGCGCCGATGCTTCGCGCTGTTGCCATTCGTCGAGTTGCCGTTGCGTTTCATCGTGCGTCGGCAGGTCGGTGCGATACGGCAGTTCGCAGCGCCACTGATCGAACCGCCATCGTTGGTGCGCCAAGGTGCGTGCGACATCGACTGCGACATGCCGCCAGGTTCCGATCGTCGCGCCCGACGTGACCGGGCCGGCGTATCGGAACAGCGTGCCAGCCGGCGGCAGCGACTCGATCGCGGCGAGTGCGGCATGGCCGAGTTGCCGGCCGTTGCGGTCGGCGACTGCCGGATCGCCGACGAATCCGTCGCGCGGGCCGAGGTCGCCCGACGCGCCCTGCAGAAACACGCACGGAGCGCCGGTCGTCCGCTCAACGACCTCGCGCATCGCGCCGGGATAATCGGGGCTGATCAGCGTGTTCTGCCAGGCGAGCGTCGTGGGGTGGCAGGCGTAGTTGACCATCGTGGCGAGCAGCTTGCCGTCGGGCGCCGTTGCCCGAGCTATGAGCACCGCGTCGTCGGCGGGGCCATCGGGGTTGAATCCGCAGACGAACTGGCCGCTGTCGGCATCCCATAGGTCTCGATGAGCGGCGAGCGTGCAGCGGCCCGTCGCATAGGCGATCGCGGCCGGCTGCACTTCGCGCCGCGCCTGAGTGACGATCGCCGAGATCGACCGCGCGAGGCTGTCGAGGTACGCGGGCACCAGGTCGCCGCCGGGCAGGTTCACGCGCTCGAGGCCCATCAGGCCGGCCGCGTGGGTGTGCGAAAACGCGACGAGCAGCCGCTCGCGTGCAGCGCCGGTCGCCGCCGCGACGGACCGAAGCAACTGGTCCATCTCGCGACCCCAGAGCAGACAATGGTCGACGGCGATGAACACGACTTCATCGTCGGCACGGGTCTCGTCGCACGGGCGCAGCACGAGCGCGGTCGCCGTGAGCGGCCGGTGTACGCCGGTGGCGCGATCGTGCGTGGCGGCGCCCCACATGCGGTGATAGATGCCGACCGGCGGCGTTACATCGCACCGGGCGGTCCCCAAGCGACAAAGACTCTGAGGCGTTTCGATCTGCGGCATGGCGACTCACTTCAGTTCGACGACGATGTTGCGCCACGGACGATCGCCGACGTTGACGGCCTCGTGAACGTCCTCGCCGGCGACCGGTCGCCAGTGGACCTCGCCGTCCCTCATGGCCTTGGGGCTGCGTCGGCTGCCGTCGGCATCGACGCGGGCGAGCATGCCGTCGCCGATCACGACGTAGAGGTAATCGGTTGTGTGCCGGTGCATGCCGGTGCTCTCGCCCGGCGCGAGCCGCAGGTCCCAGACCCGCACTCGCTCGTTCTCGAACAACAGTCTGGTTCCCACTTCAGATGCTACAGTCGTCGGGTTCATCGTGCTGACTCCTCGTGTCTGGCAGCGGTACAACTCGAACGTAGCGTGGGCGTCCCGCCCGCGAAAAGAAATCGTTGGCGAGACGCTGACGCCACGAGCCTCGTGTCCGCTGAGTTTGACGTAGCGGCGGGGCGGCCATTATAATCCGATTCCCATGCAGGGAGCATAAAGTAACGCCCTCGCAAAGGACTGCCCATCCAGGGTATTCCCCGAACCGGGTTCTCGCGACACAGCCCAGGAAGGACTATGGCCAAGCACATATTTGTGACCGGTGGCGTGGTGAGTTCGTTGGGCAAGGGATTGACGGCGTCGTCGATCGGCATGTTGCTCGAACGGCGCGGCCTGACCGTGCGCCTGCAGAAGTTCGACCCGTACATCAACGTCGACCCCGGCACCATGAGTCCGTACCAACACGGCGAGGTGTACGTGCTCGACGACGGCTCCGAGACGGACCTCGACCTGGGTCATTACGAACGGTTCACCAACGCGCCGCTGACTCGCGAGTGCAACTACACCACGGGCAAGATCTATTCGTCGGTGATCGAAAAGGAGCGGCGCGGCCAGTACCTCGGCCGCACCGTGCAGGTGATTCCGCACGTGACCGACGAGATCAAGGCATCGGTGCGGGCGCTGGTGCGCGACGACGTCGACATCGTGATCACCGAGCTGGGGGGCACGGTCGGCGACATCGAGGGCCTGCCGTTCCTCGAAGCGATCCGCCAGTTCGGGCGCGACGCGGGCAAGGAGAACTGTCTGTACATCCACATGACGCTGGTGCCGTACCTCAAGGCGGCCGAAGAGGCCAAGACCAAGCCGACCCAGCACTCCGTCGAAAAACTCCGCGAGATCGGCATCCAGCCGGACATTCTGATCTGTCGCACCGAACAACCACTCGAAGACGACGACCGCGAGAAGATCGCGCTGTTTACGAACGTCGAAAAACGGGCTGTGATCGAAGAACGAGACAAGGAGTACTCGATCTACGAGGTCCCCTTGAGCCTGGCCGACAACAAGATCGATCAACTGATCGTCGAGAAGCTGCAGCTTCAGGCCGGGCCGCTCGACATCAGCGATTGGCGCGAACTGTTGCGCAGAGTGCTGAACCCCGAACGCAAGGCGACCATCGCCGTGGTTGGCAAGTACGTGCGGCACAAGGATGCGTACAAGTCGATCTACGAGGCGCTTGACCACGGCGGCATCGCCAACGAGTCGCGGGTCGTAGTGCGGCGCGTCGAAAGCGAGGAGATCGAGAAGCAAGGGGCCGACCGGCTGCTCGCCGGCGTCGACGGCATCCTCGTGCCGGGCGGGTTCGGCACGCGCGGCACCGAGGGCAAGATCGAAGCCGTGCGGTACGCGCGCGAACACGGCGTGCCGTACTTCGGCATCTGCCTGGGCATGCAGTGCGCGGTCATCGAGTTTGCTCGTAACGTGCTCGGCATGGAGCAGGCGAACAGCACGGAGTTCGATCGCGAGTCGCCGTTTCCGGTCATCTGCATGATGGAACAGCAGAAGACGTTGACGCGCATGGGCGGCACGATGCGATTGGGGGCATATCCGTGCAAGCTCCAGCCGGGCAGCCGCGCCGCGCGGACCTACGGCAAGTCGCTGGTGCATGAGCGCCATCGGCATCGGTACGAGTTCAACAACACCTATCGCGACCAGTTCACGGCGGCGGGCATGCTCACCAGCGGCGTCAGCCCCGACGGCACGCTCGTGGAGATGATCGAGATCCCCGAACACCCGTGGTTTCTGGCAGTGCAGTTTCATCCGGAGTTCAAGTCGAAGCCGACCGCGGCCCACCCGCTGTTCGCCGGGTTTGTCGAGGCGGCGCTGGCCCACCAGGCGGAAGAGTCGGCGAACGTGGCCGGGGAGGTCGAAGCGTAGGCAAGCCATGAGCGACGAACCAAAGCAGCCGGCCGAAAAGAAGATCATCGTCGACGAGGGCTGGAAGACTCAGGTCGAACACGAACGGGAGTCGGCCGCAAAGGATGAACCAATTCAACCGCGGCAGCGAATGGCGGTGCCGCCCGCGAGCATGTCGTTTCTCTTCACCACACTGGCCACGCAGGCACTCATCGCGTTGGGATTGGCGCCGAACCCCTTCACCCACAAGACCGAGAAGGACATGGACCAGGCCAAGCACTTCATCGACATGCTCGACGTGCTGGAACAGAAGACTCGCGGCAACCTGACGGCCGACGAGAAGAGTCAGCTTGACTCGCTGCTGTTTGAGCTACGAATGCACTTCGTTCAGAGTCGCGGTTGACCGTCCACGGGTCACGCGCGAGCGGTTCCACGGGGTCAGCAGTGAAAAAGCTGCGGCGGACTCCTTGACTGTCGCCTGATACCGGGTTAGTTTCGATGTCGAATCTGAGATGGGTTGGATGCGTCTGCCCAGACCCAGCGTGCGGGGAGGGCGAGAACCGGTCGGAGGTTCGCCGGCTTCCCTTCAAAGTCAGACCCTGGCTGCGATCGGTACTGACCCGGAGTCTGTTCCACGAGGGGATTTGTGTCATGGATCGGAAAAGGCAGCCTAATTGCCCGCCCACGGTCTTGTCGCTGAACGGGCGGAAGGGGAGCGGCGTGAGTTTGGAGCTTGGGCGGCAACGTGCGGCGACCGGCCCGGTCGCCATTCGACTGCGTCACATCTCGACAGCCGCGCTGTGCAGCTTGGCCGTCGGTTGCGTGGTACTCGGTCTGGGCATTGCGAGCGATGCACTGTTCGGAGCGCAAGAGCAATCGCCCGGCGCCGAATCGAAAAAGGACGACTCCAAGCAAGACCAAGGCAAGACCGACGAACCCGCGGCCAAGAAACCCGATGACCAGACGCCCAAGAGTCTGCGCGAGATGGGCATTCCGACCGACCAGGAGCCGTGGAAAGGCACCCGGTCGAAGCGCGATCCCGTTGAATCGCTGACCATCTCCAAGCCGATCCCCGTGCCCGATCCCAAGCCCGAGGAACGTCGCAAGTTCGAGGAACTCAAAAAGAAGTCCGATTTCAAACAAGAAGACCTCGAACTGCTCGACCGCATGACGCGCTATCAGGTTTTCAGCCTGACCCGCCTGGACGGACCGTGGAAGACTAATCGCGACGAGATCGAGAAGATTCTCGACAACGAAGGTTTCGGCACCGACAAGTTCCGTAGGGAATACAAGTCGCTGCTCCAGAAGTACCTGATGCAACTCTTGGACAACCACCTTTGGACCCGAGTCAACGCCATGAAGTTGCTGGCGAAGCTCGAAGACGAAGGAAACATCGACCTATTCGTCAAACAGATACGCGACCCGCAACAGCACGAGGCCGTGAAGCTCTGGGCGATCAAGGGTATCGGTCAGTTGGGACAGCGTCGCATCAGCCAGGTTGATCTCGAGGCGCGGGCCGTGGCGGCCTTGCTCGACACATTGACTCACAAGGCAGAGCTGCAGTCGTTCACGCGCCAGACGATCGTCCAGGCCCTCGGCGCCGTCGGGCGACCGATGCGCACGGCGATCAAGAAGGACTGTGAGGTCTCCATTGAACTGCTCAAGATCATGCGCGATCCGGCCAATCGCCGCTGGGACCGACACGAGGCCATGATCGCACTGGCTCAACTTCAGATTCCCGCCGACATCGACTACAACTTCCAACTGGTGGCCCATGAGATCGGCCAGTTCGTGGCCGACGCGTCGGCCGCCGCCCTGCGCGATCCGGCGATCGACGATCTGCGCACGCACCTGTTCCTGGTCTTTGCGTACGAGTCGCTGGTCGGCAAGCAGCGAGTGGATCCTGTCAGCAAGGTCGACGTCTTCTGGCTTGCTGACAAGGCGAAGCGCCACCCCATCGCCAAGACGAAAGGCGACCCCGAGTATGTCCGCGCACTCGGCGAAATGGTTCACAAGCTCGCCGGCACGTCGCTAATGGTCTACAAGATCAACCAGAAGCCCGAGAACCTCGACGCCAGGATCAAGCAGATTCGTGCTGAACTGAAGGGAATGGGGTTTGATCAGCAGATCAATGAACTGAACAGTCTCTTGCAGGCCAAGCAGCCCCGTTCAACCAAACTGACCCCGGAGGCTCCCGATCTCGGTCCGCCGCCGCAAGTGGCCGGCCCGGCCAAGCCCGCCGAGAAACCCGCTGAGCCGCCCAAATCGGCCGATGCGCCCGCCGCGAATGGCACCGGTCCGTCGGCGCCGTAGCGGTTGGGCAAGCGCCCCGCGTCTACTCGTGGGTCAGCACCGCCATGTGAGTCAGCCCGACGCGCAGGTCAAGCCGCTCGGCGAGCTGCGCTTCCAGGCTCCAGAGCCGGCTGAGCAATCTGGACGCGAGCGCCGGCACCGGCCGTCCGACGTCGCTGCCGTTCTCGCCGCGTGTGCAGTGATCGGCGAACCACCGCGCGAGCACCAGCGGCAGCGCCAAGACGACGTTGTACCGCCCGCAGTGCAGGACGCGCAGCCCTGCGAGCCGGAACGCCTCGTGCAGTCGTCGCGCGTCGTAGCGCCGCACGTGGTGCAGGTGCTCGTCGTGGCTGGAATAGGCCCACGAATACGCCGGCGTGGTGATCAACAACCGCCCGTCGCCCGCGAGCACGCGACGCATTTCAGCGAGCGCTCGCACGTCGTCAGGCACGTGCTCGATCACATCCGTTGAGACGACCAAATCGAAACTGCCGGCGCGAAACGGCAGCCGGCACAGGTCGCCCACGCTCACCCGATCACAACCACGCAACCGGCTCATCGCCACCGCCTCGTGGTCCAACTCGACGCCAAACCCCGCGCCGATCTGCGAGTAGTCGGCCAGGTTGACTCCCGTGCCGCTGCCCGCGTCCAAAACGCGCGGGCGGACCAGGTGCCCGGCGAACCGTCGCACCAGGCCGCGAATCAGCCGGCGGCGGTTCACAAACCACGGGTGAGCTTCCTCAGCCCGCGCCATAAACTCGTATTCGTTGCGATCCATAGACGAAACCTGTATGGTCAGTCTATCACGTGAGCCAGATGAGGCCAGCGACTATGTCCGAACAAGTCCTACGATCCGTCTGTCCGCTCGATTGTCCCGACGCCTGCGGGATGTTGGTCACGCTGCGCGACGGCGTCGCCATGCGGCTGCGCGGCGACCCCGATCATCCGTTCACGCGCGGCTTCCTCTGCGGCAAGGTGTCTCACTACCTCGAGCGAGTCTATCACCCGGACCGGATCAATCGCCCGCTGCGCCGCGTGGGACGCAAGGGCGAGGGGCGATTCCAGCCGATCACGTGGGACGCCGCCATCGACGAGATCGCACGCCGCTTCCGCGACATCGCCGATTCGCCCGACGGGCCGCAGGCGATTCTGCCGTACAGCTACGCCGGCACGATGGGCAAGCTGCAGGGGTCGAGTCTCGATCGCCGCTTCTTCCATCGACTCGGAGCGTCGCTGCTCGATCGGACGATCTGTGCCACCGCTGGCACCGCGGGCTATTCGGCCACGATCGGCTCGACCGTCGGCGCCGACCCCGAAAGCTTCATCCACTCGCGATACATCATTAACTGGGGATCGAACACCGCGGTTTCGAATCTGCACCTCTGGACGATCATGCACCGCGCCCGCAAGCAGCATGGCGCGCGGATCGTCACGATCGACCCGTACCGCTCCGACACCGCGGCCAAGAGCGATTGGCATCTGGCGGTCCGGCCGGGCACGGACGCGGCACTGGCTCTGGGAATCATGCACATCGTCTGGCGCGACGGGCTGGCCGACGACGATTACCTCGCACGCTACACCGTCGGCTGGGAGGAGCTGCGTGAGCGGGCGCTGCGCGAGTTTGGGCCGGCCCGCACGGCCGAGATCACGGGTCTCGATGCGGCCGACATCGAGCGGCTCGCCCGCGAGTATGCCGCCACGAGGCCGGCGGTGATCCGCATTAACTACGGGCTGCAACGGCATCGCGGCGGCGGCATGGCGGTACGCACAATCGCTTGCCTGCCCGCAGTGATCGGCGCGTGGCGTCACACGGGCGGCGGGGTCCTGCTCTCGACAAGCCGGCTGTTCCCATTCAACCTCGACGCGCTCGCGCGGCCGGACTTGATCCCGCCCGGCACTCGCACCATCAACATGGTACAACTGGCCGAGGCCCTGGCCGGTGAGTTGCCTGGGCCGCCGGTGCGAGCGCTTTACGTCTACTGCGCGAATCCCGCCGCCGTCTGTCCCGATCAATCGCGCGTGCTCGACGGCCTGCGGCGCGACGACCTGTTCACCGTCGTTCACGAGCAATTCCTGACCGATACGGCCGACTACGCCGACATCGTGTTGCCTGCCACGACGCACCTGGAGCACTTTGACCTGTATGGTTCGTACGGCCACTACTACGTGCAGGCGCACCGGCCGGCGATTGCGCCGCTCGGCGAAGCCAAGTCGAACAACGATGTGTTCCGAATGCTGGCCGGGCGGCTTGGGTTTGAGGACGAGCTGTTTCACGTGAGCGACGAAGACCTCTGTGGCCAGGCCCTGGGCGATGCGCGATTTGGCGGGCTTTCCGCGGAGGAACTGGCCGACCGCGGGTTCGCGCGATTGAACGTGCCGCGCGACTACACGCCGTTCGCAGCCGGTCAGTTCCACACGCCGTCGGGCAAGTGCGAGCTGCGCAACGAACGGCTCGCAGCCGCCGGGCTGGATCCGCTGGCTGGCTACACTCCGGCGGGCGAGGACCCTCGTGAGCGGCCCGATCTGGCGGCGCAGTTTCCGCTGCAGCTTGTGTCGCCGCCTTCGCCGCACTTTTTGAACTCGACGTTCGTCAACTGTGGCACACACCGACGACTGGCCGGCGAGCCGACGCTCGAAATCCACCCGACCGACGCGGCCAGCCGCGGCGTCCGATCGGGTCAAGCGATTCGCGTGTTCAACGCCCGCGGGTCGTTTCGTGCGCGCGCGGTGGTCGGCGAAACGGTCCGCGCCGGCGTTGTGGTCGCTCTGGGAATCTGGTGGAACAAACTCGCGCCGGACGGCCGCAATGCGAACAGCACCACCTCAAGCGGACTGACCGACATGGGCGGCGGCGCCGTGTTTTTCGACAACCTCGTGCAGGTGGAACGCGTCTGACGCCGGGCGCCTTCGTTGATCTACCGCACGCGGCAGGTTTGACTCGTTTAACGCGGCGCCGCAGGCGACCTCAGAGGCACAATCCCGGCCATGTTCTGCCGGCGCCTTCGGCTGGGCGTCAAACGAAAACGTCTCATTGACGGCCGCGTGCGGTATAGAAACATTGGAACGTCGGACACGCTGGATCGCCCCAGTTGACAAATGGTCGGCGGCGGTTACAGTACGCTCCACAATCATGCCGGCGGCGGTTCGGGGGGGATTCAGATCCAATACGACCCAGCTCGATGAGACGCTATCGGACAACGTAGCTGGGCCTTCAGATTCTCGAAATCACCTTTCTCGGACCGTGCAACCCGTTCACCCTTGCACGAAGGAGGCGCCATGCGAACGTTGGCCTCTTGGTCTCGTCGCGGTCTGGGTCCTAGAGCGATTCGTGAACGGCGGCGCCGGCGGCCGGTGTCGACACACGTCGAGCGACTCGAGGAACGGACGCTCCTTGCCACGATCTTCGTCGATGACACGAACTTGCCAGGGCCGGGCACCGGCACGGCGGGCGACCCGTTTGTGAGCATTCAGAGCGGCATTAACGCAGCCGTTGCCGGCGACGATGTCAGTGTGGCGCCGGGGTTGTACGCCGAGAACATTGCGATGAAGACCGGCGTCGATGTGCGCGGCGCGGGTCCTGACCAGACAACGATCAGGGGCGCGGCGTCCGTTAACGGTGTGGTGCTCTTTGACAGTGTGACCGACGCCACACTATCGGGGTTCTGGATCACCGTGGACGCGCCGGTCGCGGGCGTGGATCGCGCCGTGGTATTTCAGACGGCTGGCGACGCCACGGCAGCGATCGAATTCTGCGTCATCACCGACACGCAATACGGCATCTTCGTCGATGTACCGGCGACGGTCCGCAACAACACGCTCGTCGGCAACCTCGACGAACAAGGCATCTACGTGGGCAACAACCCGACCGACGCCACGATCGTCAACAACATCATCGTGGGCTATTCGCTGGCGGGTATTCACGTGGTCGCTGGCGCCACGCCGCCCAACCCGATCATCAAGTTCAACGACGTGTTCAACAACGGCACGAACTACCTGAACTTCGCCGACCAGACGGGAATGAACGGCAACATCTCGGCCGACCCACTGTTCGCCGGCGCGGTTGACTTTCATTTGCAAGTCGGCTCGCCGGCGATCGACGCGGGCGACCCCGCCAGCCCGCCCGACTCCGACGGCACGCCGGCCGACATGGGCGCGTTTCCGTTTGCGCCGCCCGTCACGTTCACGATGCCGGCCGACGCGCTCTACGTCGGCGAGTTTGTGAAGGTGCCTGTGTCGATTGCGGCGTCGTCCGGACTGACTATGGACGACCTGAAGTTCAGCGTGCTCGAAGGGCCGGCGGGCGGCGAGGTGTCGCTGTCGCGCGACGCCACGTTCAATCTGGCGATGCCCGACATCATGCTGCTGGGCGGTTTCCAGGAGGGCACGTATCACCTGCAGGCGATCCGCACGGCCACCGCCGTTGTGGTGGGCACGGGCGAGTTCATGATCACGTCGTTCGACACGAACGATGCCGCAGGGCCGGGGTTGTGGGTCGACGGCGAGGTCGAGCAGCAATTCGTCGCCGGCGCGGCCTGGGGCGGCGGGCCGGCCGGTCCACAAAACGTCAACGTCATTCCCGCGACCGGCACGCGACGCGTCGCCATCCTGTTCGTCGACACGGCAAGTCAGCGCTACACCAACGACGCCCCCACGCTTCAGGGGTTTCGCGACCGGTGGGAAGACGAGACCGAGGACGGCGTGACCATGGGCGGCAAGACCTTCAGCGTCGATGATTTCTACCGCGAGGTTTCGTACAACAACTTCAACATCACCGCGGACGCCTTCGGGCCGGTAAGCCTCTCAGGCAATTGGACCGACTACTTCGTCATGGACTCGGGCGGCAACTGGGCGCCGCGCTCCCAGCTTTGGAGCGCCGGCATCACGGCCGGCGATTCGGTTATCAACTACAACAACTACGACAGCGTCGTGTTCGTCTCGCAGGAAGTACCGGCCAACGCCATGGCGGGCACACCGTTCATGTTTGCCTGGCCCTACGCCAACGGCGGCACCTTCTCGACGGCCGAGGGAAACAAGACGCTGGGAGTCATCTCCATGCCCAACCAATGGGGCACGGCGGCCACGGGCGGGGCGACGCGATTCATTCACGAGACGCTGTCGCATGAGTTGGGCCACAACATTGGGCTGCCCGACCTATACACGCCGAGCGTGCCGATGCCGAACCCCAGTGCGCCCAACCAGGTGCGCAACGTGGGCGGCTGGGACATGATGGATACCGACGACGCGCTTCCGCATTTCTCGGTGGCCAATCGCATGATGCTCGGGTGGGTGAACCCGGCCTGGATACAGACCTTCAACTTCGCCAACGCGGGCGGGCCGGTCGACCAAACCGTGACCCTCAGTCCGATCGAGAACGGGGCGCCGCCCATGGGCCGGTTCGTGGGCCTGGAGATTCGCATCGCCGACGGACTGAGCCGTCGTGAAGTTGCCTTGCTCGCCGGGACTGCCCGTTGAACCGGCTGCCGCGAAATCCTCGCCCGCGAACTCGAACATGAGCGGGATTTGCCGCGTCTCGCCGGGGTCGAGCGTGACCCAGCGGTTGCCGATGTAGGTGCGGTACGCCGGGTTGGTCTGCGAGACCGTGATGAACACGCTGGTTCGCTCGGAGTACGGGTTGCCGACCGTCATCGAGCTGATCTCGCGCGACGCCGGCGAGGCCGTGGCCGAGATGAAGCGGTCGTAGTTCGACTGCGCGATGTTGTTCAACTCGGTCATTTCGACGACGCCCGGGTTCATCGGCACTTGGTAGAGCGGTATTCGCACGATGATGCAGAAGTGGCCCGATGGCGGCGGGGTCCACGGCGCGGTGAACTCGACGGTCGCGCCGGCGCCGATGTTCTTGGTGTCCGACCCGATGAACGTTTCGGGTGCGCCGCCGACGGTGTAGTCCTTGACAAAAAAGTCGGCTCGAACGCCGGGCGCACCGATGTTGCCGTTGTTCTTGATCTTCGCCACCACGGTGTTCGGGTTGCCTGCCCACGGCACGTTGAACCACGCGGGGTCGGCCATGTTGCGCGCGTTGCGCACCTCGATGTCCGGACTCTGCCACTGCCGGTCGGCGCTGGCCGGCCACGGTCGAATCGACGGGTCGGGCCGGCTGTTCACGCCGTAGCGCACGCGCACGTCCGCCTTGGTGCCGTCGATGCTGCTCACGTCGAGCTTGAACTCGACCGGGAACCCAGGCGTGCTGAAATCGGTCTGCTCGAAGTCGCCGCCGTTGCTGAGCACGCTGCCGTCCATGTCGGTGTCGTTGGGCACGAGCAGAATCGTGGGCCGGGAGATCGGCGCCACGTACGGCGGCGACGCCACGTCCGTACACACCACGTTGTTCGGATTGACGATCTGATCGCCGATCTGTGCGGCCTGATCGACGCGATACTCACAGTAGTAAGGCGTCCCCCAGATTCTGAAGCGCGCGCCGAACGATGTGCAGATCGTCGGCCTGATTCGCAACCCCGACAGTCCCGACCCGCACGCATGGACGTTGTTCGACGGCGGGCAGGTGCAGGTCGTGACGGGCCGCGCGACGGAGTTCGAGGACTTCCGCCAGAACGCCGACCCCGCAGCGGCCGCCGGCACGGTGCTGGTGCAGGACTCGCACCGCATGGTCACCGGCCGCGTTGTGACCCAGGACACAGGCGCCGCCGTCCCGGGCGGCAAGGTGCTGGTGCGGCTCACGTCGGCGTCGGGCCAGGACGTCGACTATGTCGAGGCCGCGGTCGCGCCGTCCGGCCAGTTCCAGGCCGTCGTGCCCGGTGGCTGGAAGAAGGCTGTTGCCTTCTACGTGCCGCCGGCGGGATTCGGCGAGGCGACCAGCGGTGAGATCGAAAACAGAGAACTGCAAGAGATCGACGCGCCGTTCACGATCACCGGGCCGAACTCGGTGCCCTTCCACCTGTTCAACGTCATCACCGACGGCAAGATCGAGACCCAGGTGCGATGGGACGGCGATGATCCGCTCAAGGTGTCGCTGATCGGTCGCCGACCGGGCCAGAACGACGTGGCCGCACCGTTTGCCGAGGCCGTGGGCACGTCGCCGCTCGTGATCTCGTACGACGCGACGCCCGACGACGTCGCACGCGGCGTCAACTGGCGGCTCGCGATCATGGACCCCAGCGGCGGCGATGCGATCGGCGTCATGGGGACCGTCCACATCACGACCCCGGCCGACTCGACGATCCGGCCCAAGTTCGAGCGCGAGCGGGTGCAACTCCGCAGCGGCGACCTATGGCCCAACGAAGCGCTCACGACGCAGTTCATCGCCGACCTCGCCTCGACCACTACTGGCGGCCTGCACGGACTGATCTCGCTGAACCGCGTGTGTACCTGCTACGACGCGATGGCGCTCCAGCGCCAAGGCGTCGAGCGGCAGAGCTTCCTGCCGAACAACAACGCCTTCGGACTGGTACGCGCCCATGCAAGTCCGGCCGACCCGTTCCTGCAATCGGCGCTCCGCGCCCTCACACCGCTCGAACCGGAAGACAAGATCGACCCCAACATCCTGCTGGGCAACTTCGATCCGTTCACGATCATCGAAGGCACCGACACGCTCCCGACCTTCCGTAACTTTGTGCTCAACGCCGACGGCACGCTCGACCTCGCCGTGCTGTTTGCACAAGACACGCCGCTCAAGCAGATCCTCGAGATACTACGCGAACAGACCAACGAGTTCGTACCCATCACGGACCTGTTGTGGCAGGTGAACATCGCGCCCGGACGGCTCATCCCGCTGGCCGCGCTCGACCAGGTCGAGTGGGTTGATCCCGGCCTGAACCCCGGCTCGCCCGACAACAACCAGACCCGGGCGACGCTGAACGTCAATCCCGTTCACAATGCCACGACGAACGCCGGCCCGCCGCCGACCATCAACTACGCCGGCCTCTCGGGCAACGGCATCACCATCGGCATTCAAGACACCGGCATCGGCGCGCACGTCGATTTGAACGTCGTCGGTTCGATCAACCCGAACCCGGTGGGCACGCACGGTTCACACGTGGCCGGCATCGCCGCCGGCAGCGGCCTGCAGAGCAGTCAGAACGATTTGGCCGGCAACCCCAACGGCGGCACGCCGTTCCAGTTCCGCGGCATGGCGCCGCAGGCTGCGATCCTGAGCGGCGGCGACCTGTTCACCGCCGGCAGCATGCTCAATGCCATCCAGAACTTCTCGCTCGACGTCACCAACCGCTCGCAGTCGTTCTCGTTCAACGGTCAGTACGGGGTCCAGGACCAGACCATCGACCAGTTCATTCGCGGCGGCGCGACTTCGGGCGGCACGGCGATCCTCCGTCGGCCCTGGGTCGTCTCGGCCGGCAATCACGGGTTCTTCCCTGGCAACGAACGACCGGCCGGAAACTGGGCGCCGGGCAACGTGCCGATCAACGGCGGCCAGGTTGGGTATTACTCGATCACCAAACAACTGAAGAACGCCATCATGGTCGGCAACTGGAACTTTGGCCAACTGGCGGCGGGCAGCAGTCTCGGACCGGCCTACGATGGCCGCATCAAGCCCGACGTGGTGGCGCCTGGGACCAACGTCTTCTCGACTGGGATCGCCGCCGGCGCGGTCAGTTGCCCGCTCGGCGCCGGCAACGACTATGTCTCGTGCGGCGGAACGTCGATGTCGTCGCCGGCGGTCGCGGGCATCCTGGGCTTGCTGCTGCAGGGCTGGCAAAACACCTACAACCAGCCGCGCGGCCTGACGATCGACGCCAACCCGCCGCTGCCGTCGACGCTGCGGGCCGTGGTGATTCAGACCGCGACCGACATTGTGAACGCCAACATCCGCGGCGCCACCAGTTTCGATGTCGATGCCGACAGCAATGCGGCCAACAACGGTGGGGTCGCCGACGGGGCCGGCACGCCGTCCGCCACCGCCGGACCGGACTACACCACGGGCTGGGGCCTGGTCAACGCCCAGGCCGCCGCCACGCTGCTACAGAACGCGCGCACCGAAGCCGGCGTGCCCGTGCCGAATCAGATCATTCAAGACGCTGTCTGGCAGGCCGGCATCCTGAACTACGACTTCGTGGTCGATCAGGCGTTCGTCAATGCCGGCCAGCCGCTGCGCATCACGGTGGCCTGGGACGACCGCGAGGCGGCACTAGCCAACCCAGCCACGAACCCAACGCTCGTCAACGACCTCGACCTGGAACTGATCGCGCCCGACGGCACGATCTTTTATCCGTGGCAACTCGGCCACACCATCAACGACGCCATGGGCAACCCGCTGGCCAACAACGCCCAGCCGCCCGGCACCGCGATCCAGATTCAACGGGCCATCACGCCCATCAACAATCCCACGTACACCTATCAGTGCCCTGGCCCCGGCAACTGCACCGCCAATCAGTTGGGCCAAGGTTTTCCCGGCAACATCGACTACGTGCCGGCCAACGCACTGGCCGGAAACGGCGCGTGGGTCGCTACTCAGGGCAAAGACCACCTGAACAACGTCGAGCAGGTGCAGGTGAATGTGCCGCAGCTTCAGGTCGGGCACTGGAAGGCCCGCGTCATCGGCTTCAACGTGCAGGCCGGCGTGACTCAAGACTTCTCGCTGGTCGGCATGCCGCGGCCCGCACTCGCCGACCTCGTGGCGTTCAGCACGCAGGCCCAGAAGGTCGGCCTGCCCGGATTCGCTCAGAACATCACCTTCAACTGGACCGCGCGCAACGACGGCCAGGCGGCCTCAGCCGCCACCGACTTCCAGGTGCTGCTCTCCACCAACTTCACCGCCGACGCCGGCGATGTTGTGCTGTTCAACAGCGCCGCCGGCGCCGTCAATGCACTCGCAATCAACGCGACCCAGAACTTCACCACCACGGTCCAGATCACTCAAGCGCAGGCCGATCAGCTTCTGGGCCTCGCCGCCGGCACCGCCACCATCAACGACCTCATCAACAACGACGTCTTTCTGCTGGTGCGGGTCGATCCGTTCAACAACGTCAACAACGCCGCCGACAACATCGTGCTCGAACACAACGAGACCAATGTTGGTTTCGTGCAACTCGGACGGCTGGTCGACGTGGTGATCGTGGCCGATCGCAGCGGCAGCATGGGCGCGAACATCCCGATCTCCAACGGGACGCGGACCAAGCTCCAGCTCTTGCAGGACTCGGCGAATCTGTTCCTCGACCTGATGCGCAAGGATTTTGGCGATCGGGTCGGCATCGTCAGCTTTGAGACCGGCGTCACGACCGAGTTTGTCGCGCCCCCGCCGGCCATCGGCTCGATCACGGCCTACACAGCGGCCAACACCGCGGCGGCCAAGGCCGAGATCAACACGCTGGCGCTCGGCAACGCCACAAATATCCGCGACGCCCTGCAGCGCGGACTCGACCTGCTCACTGCTCAGGACGGTACGGCGCGGCGCCGCGTGCTCGTATTCTTCTCCGACGGCATGGCCACCGCCGGCGGCGATCCCACCGACGCCGCGTTCCTGCAACAGTTCGCCGACAACAACGTCACGGTCTTCTCCGTCGGGTTCGGCACGCAAGGCGGCTCTGGCCTGTCGGGCATCGACATCCCACTCTTGCAGACCCTCGCGACGTCCGGCCCGGCCGGCTTCTATCAGGTCACACTCAGCGATCTCGACGTGGACAAGTTCTTCGTCAACGCCGTGGCCGGCGCCGTCGATACGTCGATCATCGTCGACCCGATCGCGACGATCGGCGGCGGCCAGACTCAAACCGTGCCCGTCTCGGTCGGCGAGCAGGACGGCGTCGTTCAGTTCGTGCTCACCTGGGACAACCCGGCCAATAACCTCGACCTCTCGGTACGCGGGCCGTCGGGGCAGGTGATCAACGCCGGCAACTTCGCGTTGTTTGGGGGGCGCGTGACCCGCACAGCCCCGGTGGGCGCGTCGTACGAGATTCTCACAGTCAGTCTGCCAGTCGCGGCCGGCGCCGATGTCGATCACGGCGGCGGCTGGCAGATGATCATCCACAACACGAGCGGTGCGGCAGTCAAGTATTCCGCGTCGGCCATCGGGCAGTCGACCGTGCGACTCGAGATGGCCCCGCCACAATCGGCGAGCGGCGGCGGGACGTTCCTGCCCGGCGAACCAATCCCGCTCGAAGTGTTCCTGCACGAAGACGACCAGGTGCCCATCACGTCGGCCGTCGTGCGAGTCACGCCGACCGTGCCCGCCACCGACGTCGGGGCGATCCTGGCCAGCGGACTCGTCAGCGCCGGCGACTTGGCCAACGAACCGCTGCTCGTCAACAACGAGCCGCTCTCGGTGCGCGACCGCATCCTTGCCGCGCTGCACCGCAAGCTTCCCGGCCTCGACCTGACGCGCCCGATCGAACTGCCTTCGTTCGAGCTGTTCCCCGGCGACCAGCCGGGCCAGTTCGTCGGCTCGTTCGCTCGCACGCGACGACCGGGCGCGTACCAGTTCCTGGTCCGTGCCAGCGGCCTCTCGCGCGACTGCCAGCCGTTCGATCGCGAGATCGTACACACGGTCAACGTGTCGGATCGCGCGGACAAGGACCGCACGCCGGTTCAGGTCACGACGCCTGGGCCTGGCGTGGTGAACGTGACCGTCACGCCCGTAACGACTGGCGGCAGTTTTGTCGGCGCTGGTGTGGCGGGCCAGCTCAACATAGGCGGGACCGGTGTCACCGCTACCGGCGGGATACTGGACAACCTCGATGGGAGCTACACCCAGACGTTCACCGTGGGGACTCCAGGTGTGGCGCAATTCGCAACGGAGTTTCTCGGCCTGGACCTGGCCGGAGCGACCGCCGACCTGCGCGTGCCCGCTCCGCAAACGGTCGATCCACCCGGCAGCCCGAACGACGTCGCGACCAAGATTACCGTCACAGTCGCCGCCGACGCGAGTCTGGCCGGTGTAACGGGTGTAAGCCTGGTGTCGGCCGACCGCGAGGTCGCGCTCGGCGGAGTAATGGTCAACGCGGCTGCTCGCACGGTCATGGCCCAGGTTCCCGCCGGACTCGATCCGGGTCCGTACCTGGTTCGCCTCGAGAGCGCGGAGGGCGGCGGACCAACCGACAACGGCGTCCGTTTCCAAGTAGTCGGCGTGGGGCAGAATGTTCCGGACCCGGTGGACATGCTGTCCAATGGACTGACCAACGCGTTGGCTGCCGGAACCGACAGCGACGGACTGGACGAACTCCAAAAGGTGCTGATCGGCTTGCGGCGCCTCGATACGGGCAACTTCTTGAGCAGCGCGACTCGGAACGCCGCCTTCGAAGAAATCGTCGGGTTGCTCGCCGGGGGACGTGGCATGCCGGGCCAGTCCGACGTGTCCGCCACCATGTCGGCGCTGGACCACGCGCTGCTCGACGCCCGCGTGCTGCGAACGCCGGCGGTTCAGACGCCCATCGGAACGAACGTCGACCTGGCGTTGGGCAACGACGTCTCGGTCATGTTCGGACGCATCACAAATCCGGGCCAGACCCAGGTGATGCTCGCGCCCGGTCCTCGCGAGTTCCCGCCCGAATTCCGCGGCCGCACCTACCTGACCTACGACGTCACAACGACGGCGACGTTCGATAGCACGCAGATGATCGACCTGGAGTTTGGCTACGAGGACGGCGACTTCGACGACGAGGACGCCCTGCGAGTCTTTCACCGTGAAGATGGGCGATGGGTCGACCGCACGAACGGAATCGACCCCGCCAACAACACCGTCATGGCGCGCGTCGGAGGCTTGTCGGAGTTCGTGGTTTTGGAACCGGCTGCCGAGCAAACCGGCGCGATCACCGGCGAAGCGTTCGACGACCAAAACGGCGACGGCACGCGACAGCCGGCCGAGCCAGGCCTGCCCGATTGGACGATCTTCCTCGATGCGAACGGCGACGGCGCGCTCAATAACCCGGTCAGCGGCGACGGCGTGTGCGACGAGAACGCCTCGGAGCTTTGCACCGACACCGACGGCGCCGGCAACTATGCATTCTCGGCCCTATCGCTCGGCAGCTACACGGTGCAGCAGGTCGTGCAGACGGGCTGGACGGCGATCGCGCCCGGCGCGGCCGGCCACGCCGTCGAGCTGACGTCTCAAGCGGCCGTTGCGACCGGCATCGACTTCGCCAATGCCGACCAGACGGCCCCGACGTTGGTCGGCGTCCCCGCGGACCAGATGGCCACGACCGCGCTGTCGAGCGGCGGGGTCGTCACCTACACCGCGCCGACTGCGACCGATGCCGTGGACCCCGCCCCCACGGTGAACTGCACTCCGGCCAGCGGCAGCAACTTCGCCGTGGGCACGACCGAGGTCACCTGCACAGCGACCGACGCCGCCGGCAACTCGGCCTCGGCTTCGTTCGACATCTTCGTGAACGACACGGGCGGACCGACCGTCGAGACGGTGAACCGAGTCGTCGCGAACAAGACGATGGTTGAGATCGTGCTGACCTTCAACGAGTCGCTGGCCCCGGCCAGCGCCGTGAATCCGGCGAACTACTCGATCGTCACCGGCGCCGGCGCCGACAAGGTGTTCGGCACGGGCGACGACACGCCGCTGGCCTTGCAGACTCCGGTCTACGACAACGCGACCCGCACCGTACACCTGTTCCCCGTGGCGCCGCCCAAATCGACTCAGTTCTTCCGGCTCACGGTGAACGGCACGAGCAGCATTCTGGACCCGACGGGCAACCGGCTCGACGGCGACAACGACGGCACGCCCGGCGGCAACTTTGTGATCCTGTTCGGAGCGAAGATCGGCTACATCGACAGCAACGGCGATGCCGTGTCGATCGCGATCAAGACCGGCGTCTTGAGCCTGACGCTCGAACCAGACGGCGACGGCCGCGACCTGACGATCTCCGAAGCCGATCCGGCGCGGAGCATCCTGACGGGCACGGTCAAGAAGCCCAAGGGATCGCTCACCGCCGACGGAGTCACGAACCTGCGGACCATCAACGGACTTGACCAATTGCGGGCGAACCTGCTGCCCCCTACGTTCACCGTGACCCAGCCGAGCGTGCAGTCTGCGGTCGTCGATCACCTGCTCGAGTCAGACGAGCTGGACGATGTGATCAGGCCGCACAAGCACCGCCGCGACGGACGCCGAGCGCGATAGGCAATGGACGCAATCTCGCACGCCCGACGACTTCGTCCGGCTCTCCAGATGTGAGGCGGCTGGGACGGCCACACCACAGTTTCCCCAACATTGGCGAAGAGCCAGAAAAGAGTACAGCCCGAACCGTCCAGCCGCCTGCGGGCTCACTCGCCGCCAAGCGAGTACCCTCGCCGCTGGTTTCAGACGCCGGCGGCCTTGCGCAGCGTTGCAGCCCGATCGGTCTTTTCCCAGGTGAACTGTGGCAGCTCGCGGCCGAAGTGGCCGTGGCGGGCCGTCTCGCGATAGATCGGACGACGCAGGTCGAGCGTTTCGATGATGCCCTTCGGCGTCAACGGGAAGTGTTCGCGGATCAACACGACCAGCCGGTCTTCGGTCAGGGGCTTGGCGATGGTGCCGCCCGTCGTAACCCAGACCGACAGCGGATCGGGATGTCCGATCGCGTAACTCAGTTGCACCTCGCACTGCTTGGCGAGTCCGGCGGCGACCACGTTCTTGGCGATGTAACGGGCCATGTACGCGGCCGAGCGGTCGACCTTGGTCGGATCCTTGCCGCTGAACGCCCCGCCGCCGTGCCGGCCGCGACCGCCGTACGAATCGACGATGATCTTGCGCCCGGTCAGGCCGCAGTCGCCGTGCGGGCCGCCCTCCAGAAAGATGCCGGTCGGGTTGATGTGATAGATGATGTCGCCGCCCGCCAGTTCAGGTCGCTCGGCCCGCAACGTCGGCAGGATCAACTGGTCGATCAGTACCTTGCGGGCCGCGTCGGTCATTCGATTCTGACCGTCCCTCGTTTCGATCACCGATTCATCGTGTTGAGTCGAGAACACGACCGTGTGGATGCGGCGCGGCGTGCCGTCGCCGTTGTACTCGACGGTCACCTGGCTCTTGGCGTCGGGCCGCACGAACTTGAGCCGGCCGTCGCGCCGCATCGCCGCGTGGTTCTCGACCAGTCGGTGGGCCAGGTAGATCGGCAGCGGCATCAGCGTGTGCGACTCGTCGCAGGCGAACCCGAACATCATGCCCTGGTCGCCCGCCCCGCCCACGTCCACGCCCACCTTGATGTCCGGCGACTGGCTGTGGACCAGGCAGTTCACCTGGCAGGTGTCGGCCGCAAAGCCGATGCCCGGGTCGACGTAGCCGATCTCGCGGATCGTGTCGCGGACGATTCGGTCCACGTTCTGTCGCGACAGCGGGGCCTTGGTGGTGATCTCGCCGGCGACGGTGCAGTGGTCGGTCGTCACGAGCGTCTCGCACGCCACGCGGCTGGTTGGATCGTGCGTCAGGCAATAGTCCAACACGGCGTCTGAAATCTGATCGGCCACCTTGTCGGGGTGGCCCATGCTGACGGATTCGCTCGTGAACAGGTACGGCCGGTTCGACACGGAATCATCTCCACGAAAGGTCTCAGGCTGCCCTCACAGGTCGGGCATTATAGCGCGGAGGTGAGCGATCTCGCAACGGGGTGCGCGACGCACTTGGCGGACCCCGCGTAATGTGGCCCAACGACCGACGGACCTACGCGGCCTGCGTGACGTTGTGCGCGGGGGCGGGCAGCAGCCGGTCGAGCAACTCGACGGTGCGGGCCGTGGCGCCATGCTGGCCCTGGACGAAGCGCCGCGCAGCCGCCCCCAACTCGGCGCGCCCGGCCGCGTCGCCGAGCAACCGGCCGATCGTCGTTGTCAGTTCGTCGGGCGTTGCGACCTGAACAGCGCCGCCACAGGCGAGCAGATGATCGACCGTGTCTTGAAAGTTCCACACGCCCGGCCCAAAGACGACCGCCGCGCCGTAGCCGGCCGGCTCGATCATGTTCTGCCCGCCGCGCGGCGCGAAACTGCCGCCCACGAACGCGATGTCGGCCAGGCCCCACACGGCCGACAACTCGCCGAGCGTGTCGACCAGGAAGATTGAGGATTGAGGGTTGAGGATTGAGGATTGAGGACCTGGTTGATGAGTACTGGGTACTGCGGACCGAGTACCGAGTACTGAGTTCTGCTGGCTCTGGTCCAGCCGGCTCCGCCTAACCACTGAATGTCCACGATCCTGGACCAACCGGGCGACGTCGTCGAACCGCTCCTTGTGCCGCGGTACCAGGATCAGCCGCAACGCCGGGTGTTTCGCGTGCAGCCGCTCGTAGGCGTCGAGCACCAACTCTTCTTCCGGTTCGCTCGTGCTGCCGGCCACCCACACGAGTTCGTCCGGGCCGAGTCGAAACAGATCGCGCAGGCGTGCCGTGGCCGCGTTGGTACGGTCGGTTTCGACTCCGTCATACTTCACCGAACCAGTGATCGTGACGCAGTCGGGCCGCGCGCCGATGTCGATGAATCGGTCGGCGTACTGCGGCGTCTGGACGGCGACCGTGTCGAGCCGCCGCAGCAGGCTGCGGAACAGGAACCGCACGCGACGATAGCCGCGGTGGCTGCGCGGGCTGATGCGGCCGTTGATCACGGCCACTCGCGCGCCGAACCGCTTGGCCGCCGCGATGAAGTTCGGCCACAACTCCAGTTCGGCCAGTACGACGACGTCCGGCCGGACCCGCGCGATCGCGCGTCGCACCGCCCACGTGAAGTCGAACGGAAAGTAGAACAGCGTGTGCTGGCCGAACTCTTTCACGGCCACTTCCATGCCGGTGTTTGTCGTCGTCGAGATCACCATCTCGACGTCCGGCCGCTGCCGACCTAGCTCGGCCACGACCCGCCGCAGCAGCAGCACCTCACCCACACTGACCGCGTGAAACCAGAGGCAGGGTCCATCACCCGTGCGCAGCGGCGTCAGGCCGAGCAGCTTTTGAATCCACCCCGCGCGGTACTTGCCGCTCGTGACCGCCTTGTAACACAACCAGGGCGAAGCGAAGACCAACGTGAGCAAGTACAGCACGTCGAAAAGAAAGGTCACCATAGGAATCCGTTCCCTTCATGCATGATTGCCGTCACCGGTCGGACGGCGGAACCATGTGCAATACTCCGCCGCACATTTCGTCGCAACGGTCCAGTTCGCCGCGCCGCAGTTCTTTCAGCACGTCGGCAATCTCAGCGTCATACCGCACGCGGCAGGTTTGAGTCGTTTAACGCAGAGTCGCAGGCGACCGGAGATGCACAATCCCAGCCATGTTCTGCCGGCGCCTTCGGTTGGGCGTTAAACGAAAACGCCTCGTCGATGGCCGCGTGCGGTATATCAAGCACCAACACGGTAAATGGCTTTGCGTGATTCTGGGAGTCCGCAGGGACAGTAGCCCGACGCGCCA
>DAIOWH010000089.1:0-24924 GCA_036758585.1 Planctomycetia bacterium | reverse complement strand
CCCCCTCCCCCCCGGCTTTTCCGCAGGCCACTCGATTGCGCGATTCATGGTGAGCCACCCCATCAACCCGCTGCGCGAGTGAGCGCCGAGCTTGGCCATGATGCGAGTAACGTGGTTGTGTATGGTGTGCGGGCTGAGGAACATCAGTTCGCCGATCTCGTCGTCCGCGTGGTAGCCGCGACTGAACCACAGCAGGACATCGATTTCCGTAGGCGACAGACCGCGGCAGGTTTCCCGCGACATCGGGTTTCGCGAGTAAGGGTCGGGCGTTTCGTCGTCTCCATCGTCAGCGGGGGACCGAACGGTGGCCAAGGTCTCGACGCGGGATAGAAGCGCCAACTCGACGTCGGCGATCGAAAGACTGTCGCCTCCGATCAATCGCGCCTGCGGCAGGTGATCGACCCACACACCGTTTACGCGCGTCCCCGCGCGCGACTCCAGATCGCGCAGCCACACTCCGTCGGCGTCGGCCCATACTTCGGCATGTCGTCGCGAGACACGAAAGAAACGGGACGCGATGTGAATCTGTGCCGACGGCGACCTGCCAATGATCGTGCGCTCGGGACCGATGAGATACGACCATTCCTTGTCGGGAACGTTTCTCATGACGAGGTACTGAGTCATGTCAGTGCTTCCAATGGCCAGGCAGGGAATCATACCCAGATCACGGACACTTCTACTCAACGCCAGAGATGGTCGTCAAGCGGGCCAGTTGCGCGCCTGAGACGAGATCTCTAGACCGACGGAGAACTTGCGAAAACAGTCTGAAAAGACTATTGCGACCGGCGAAAACGGTGTTAGCTTCTGGCCAAACGTGGCGGACAACTCGATTGTAGGGGACCGTCCCTCGTCGAGGACTGCCCAGCAAATCCCTCTTAGAAAACAGGAGCACGCACACATGAAAACCGACGTTCTTCCGGCGGCGACGACGTTCTTGGCGCGATACCGAGCACCAATGCGACGCTCATTGTTGGTAGTCTCTGCTTGGGCGGCTGGTGTGCTGCTATGCTCCCACATTCAGGCCGACATTACACTCAGCTACGCTTTCGGCGATGGGATTGAGGGCATAAATGGTGGTGGTGCGTACCAGTCGAGTGTAATGGGGACCGCCCCAACGATAAAACTGATCTGCCGCAATGCGTTCGGCGGCGGCGCGCACAGCGAGACATACCCAGCGGGAAGCGGCGAATGGCTTCACGGTGTTAGCCCACTGGACCCGGGCCACTACCTTTGCGAAGCTCAGATTCAGTACTTCGATGCAGCCGGCAATATGGTTTTTGCCCTATCGGACCCCATTGAGTATGTCGGCACGCCGTGATGCGTTGCCTGTCCGATTTCACCGACGTGTGCCCTAGCCTAGCGTGAGTGTCACCGCATGAGAAAACAGCCCAGCAAGGCGCTCACCCTACTTGAAGTTCTGGTTGTGATTGCGGTAGTCGCAATCCTCGTGACCATGCTCCTGCCCGCTATCCAGTTCGCGCGCGAGGCAGCGCGGCGAGCAGACTGCCGAGGCAAACTGCGCCAGATTGGCCTGGCCGTTCAGTCCTACGTCAGCGCCCATGAGTGTTATCCTCCCGGAGCAATCCACGCCCACGGTGGCCACACTGGGTACTCGCCGTTGGCGCTTCTATTGCCTAGTCTGGGCCACCAAGCTCTATACGCCTCTGTCAATTTCAGCCTTGGTCCCGACGCACGTGCCAATAGTACGGTCGCTCGGATGTCGTTGGCTGAGTATCTCTGTTCCTCGGACTCAGTGCCGCCAATTCCGCTGGCCGATCCTCGCAGCAGTCAGGTCGGCGTAACAAACTACGCCGTAAACTGCGGGAGTGGAAACTGGGACGATCCGCACGATGGCGTCTTTCGGAGCACGTTAATCGGAACGTTGCACCCTGGCGACATCGCTGATGGCATGAGCAATACGGCCTGTGCGAGTGAGTGGACTCACGGGAACCTGGACGCGTTTGGTCATGAAGTCCGCCTTCCCAACACCCCACATTGGGGGTGGTATTTCCGGATCGTGACTGGCCCTGTGACGCGGGAGCAGTTCGTCGCAGAGTGCCAAGCGGTCCGGTACGATGAACCGGTCGGAGGTGCCCTCGGAACCCCATGGTCACATCCTGGCCCCGCTGCCACATGGTATAACCACCAGTTAACACCTGGCTCCAACAGTTGCATGATCTACGGCACCGGGCCAAGAGCTGGTGGCCAAAGGAGCGCGCTCTCCGCGAGTAGTTGGCATCGCGGGGGAGTCAACCTCCTTCTACTCGACGGCTCCGTCCGGTTTGTCACCGACACAATCGACTTGCAGGTCTGGCGCGCCTTGGGAAGCCGCAACGGTGGAGAGACCTTGTAGGAGGCCGCAGAGCGACTCGCCGACGCGCTTCGTCGCGCCGTCACGCAGGTGATGTTCCGCGTCTCGGATTGCCGCGACCTGCCGATGCGTAAACGGAACGGCGTCGCGCGAAGTCGGTGGGTCGGGAACAAGACGCATCGCGAGCCGCGCGAGCAAGTCGTCGATGCCTGTGCCGGCCTGGGCCGAGACGATATTGAATTCGGTTTGATCATCGATTCGTGTCCACGCCGCACGCAGATCGGCCTTGTTGGCAACGACCAGCGGCCGCTCGCTGACGCTCGCGGTTCGGTGGTCTGTACACAACTCGACAACCTCTTCTCCTTCTCCCCGCAAACGGGGAGAGGGAGAAGTGTAGATGCCGATGGTCCCGGCGCGCAGGGTTCCCGCGCGGGGCTGGCAACACAGGCGAATGATCTCGTGATCCTCCGGCGCGAGCGGCTCGCTGCGGTCCAGGACGACGAGCGCTAGGTCGGACGATTCGATCGCCTGGCGGGCCCGCTCGATTCCCGCCGACTCGATCGCATCTCGGCCGCTGCGGATTCCCGCCGAGTCGATGAACTCGACGGGCCAGCCATCGACCGCCGTCCGTGCGGTGACGAGGTCGCGGGTCGTGCCCGGAGTCGGATGCACGATCGCTCGCTCGAAGCCCACGATCGCGTTCAGCAGGCTGCTCTTGCCCACGTTCGGTCGGCCAACGATCGCGATCCGCCACGGATCCACCAGGTGAAGTCCGACGACGGACCGGGCAAGCAACGTCGACAATCCGCGCTGGACTTCGACCAGATCGCCCTGCGCCAGCGCCACGCGAAGCTGATGGATCGCGCGGCTGAGCGACCCGTGCAGTTGACCGAGCAAGACGTCGGCGGCCCGCAAGGTCGTGGCCTCGCCCAGCGCGATCAGGACCTCGGCCTCGATCGGGCCCGCGCAACAACGCCGAGCGAGGTCGGCCACTGTGGCGCGCGGCACACCGACCGACTCAAGATCGCGCAGGATGGTCTCGGCCGGCATCGAGCCGCCGTGGCAGTGAACCTCGACACTGCGATCGCTCCGCACGTAGACGACCACAGGCTCGCCGCCGCCGTCTCGCCAAGGCCGCACCCAGAGCCGGCCGCGGTCGGTACGCTTGAGAAGCGACTCACAAGTCGTTCGCAGGCACCGTGCGACGGCGGCCGCGGCGCCATCGCCGCGCACGGCGACCGTCGCCAACGCGCTGCAGCCTGGCGGCGTGATCAACGCCGCCACAAGCGGCGCAACGGCGGGAGCGTCAACGCGCGGTTCGGACATGTTGCGTGGCCAGGTAGATGCCGTGCAGCGTCAGGTCGGGGGCCAAGTGCGCGGCCGGGTCGACGTGCGGGGCGATCAGCGCCGCGTCGCCTCCCGTCAGGAACAGTTCGGGGCTGCCGCCCAGCGAGCCGGCGAGCTGCCGTACCAACTCGCGCACGGCGCCGACCGTGCCCCAGAACAGCCCGCTGTGCATGGCGTCGGGCGTCGATCGACCGAGCGGCGCGGCGGCGGCCGTGACGTTCACGAGCGGCAACCAATAGGTGAACTCGTGCAGCGCGCGGGCGGACAGACCCAAACCGACGGCAATGGCCCCGCCAAGGAACGCGCCGTCGGCCGAGACCGCATCGACAGTAATCGCCGACCCGGCGTCTACGATGATCGCCGGCCGGCCGGCTTGGCGACGCACGTTCACCGCGACGGCGTCGAGCAATCGGTCGATGCCCACCGCCTCTGGCCGATCGAGTTGCACTCGTAGCGGAAGCAGCAGCGGATTGTCCAGGTCAAGCGGCTCGAACCCGCCGGCCCGCAGCCAGTCGACCAGCGACCGCGCACCGTCGGGGTTGACTGTGGCGACGGACCAGGTCGGCGAGGCGTGCGACGTTGGACGTGAAGCGTGAGTGCCCCATGCCCGCAGTTGTCGATCGTAGGCGGCCGGATCATCGAGCGGCAATGAGGCGGTGGCGGTGAGGCTGCCGCCGACGAACAGGCCCCACTTCGCGCGGCTGTTGCCGACATCGACCGCGATCAGCGTGTCTTGTACAGCGATCACGTTTCAGGCTCCGCAGCGCCCACCTGCCTGACCAATTCATACATGCGATTGGCGAGTTGGGCCAGCCCGCGCCCGGTGACGGCCGAGATGCCGAGCACGGGCCGGTCGATGGCGCGGCTGAACTGGTCGATGGATTCGTCGGAATGCGTGAGGTCAAGCTTGGTGAGTGCGACGATTTCGGGCTTGGCGGCGAGCGTCGGGTTGAAGAGTTCCAACTCGCGACGAATGGCCCGATAGTTGTCTGCGGGGTCGGCGCCGTCGGGCGGCGCGACCTCGACAAGATGCACGAGCACGCGCGTACGCTCGACGTGGCGCAGGAAGTCGTGGCCAAGTCCCACGCCGGCATGCGCGCCTTCGATCAGTCCGGGAATGTCGGCGACAACGAGGCTGCGGTCTTGGTCGATCTGGACCAGGCCAAGATTGGGATACTTCGTCGTGAACGGGTAGTCGGCGATCTCGGGCTGGGCGCGCGAGATACGACTGAGCAGAGTGGACTTGCCGGCGTTCGGCAGACCGACCAGCCCGACGTCGGCGATTGTCTTGAGTTCGAGCACGACCCAGCGCGACTCGCCCGGTTGACCTTCTTCAAACTCGCGGGGCGCGCGGTTCGTCGAGGTGGCGAAGTGCTTGTTGCCACGGCCCCCTTTGCCGCCGCGCGCGACCACGACCTCGTCATTGGCGGCAAGATCCTTGATCACGTTGCCGCGGTCTCGGTCGACGGCGATTGTGCCGGGCGGGACCGCGATCGCGAGGTCCGATCCGCTCGAGCCCGATCGCAGCGCTCCGCCGCCCGCTTCGCCCGCGGTCGCGCGCCAGAATTTGCGGTTCCGCAGGTGGGCAAGGTTGTCGACGCTCGCGTCGGCGCGAAGTACCACGCTGCCGCCGTGCCCGCCGTCGCCTCCGTCGGGTCCGCCGCGCGGCACGAACTTCTCGCGGCGGAAGCTCATGCACCCGTTGCCGCCCTGCCCGCCTTCCACAAAGATGATCAACCGATCGACGAACATTGTTAGTCGTCAACTGTCAATTGTTCATTGCAATTTGCTGACCAAGTACTGTGCCGCATTGAATAGGGTCTGAAATCGGCCTCGGTCGTCTAAGCCGCAGCCCCAGGACATTGGTATCTACACAAGTCCGAGCCAGGGCCAGCCGCGAAGCGGCGCGAGTCGATAGCCAGGGGCGCGAGCCCGGCGCGAGCCCCTGGTTACAGGTCCGGGATTGTTCGGCAAGCCCCGAAGGGGCGCAACATCCCGTGCCGCCCCTTCGGGGCTGGTACGTTGTCCCTGCCTCATCCCCAGGGGCTAACGCGCCTGGCTATCGACTCACGTCCCTTCGGGACTAAGTACAGTGCCACATTGAATAGGGCCTGAAATCGGCTTCGGTCGTTTAACCCGCAGCCGCAGGCGAGGCACAACCAACGCCAGCCACGCCTCGCCTGCGGCTGCGGGTTAAACGACCGAAGCCGATCAGACTCTATTCAGTGTGGAACGGTACTAAGGTTCTGACAAAAACGGCCCCGACGTTGGCACGCGGGGCCGTTCGACAATTAACAATTGGAACTGACGGTTAGCACCCAGCTAGTTCGGCAGGACGTTGACGCGCCGACCTTCCCGATCGAACTTGACGACGCCTTCGACGAGCGAGAACAGCGAGTCGTCGGTGGCCCGCCCAACATTGCGGCCCGGCAGGAACTTGGTGCCTCGCTGCCGCACGATGATGCCGCCCGGCCTCACCACCTGGCCGCCGTAGACCTTGACCCCCAATCGCTGAGCGTTCGAGTCGCGCCCGTTGCGCGTCGAGCCTTGCCCTTTTTTATGAGCCATGTTTCGCGTGCTCCTTGGTTCGGGTTCACCACGAGGTCAGACAGGTCGGGCGTCGCAATCGCCTGCCTCGGCGTGACCATCCTTACTTTGCGTAAATCCACTCGTGACCCAGGTAACGAATCTCGCGTTCGTTCAAGTTGAACTCGTCGCCGGGTCGTGCAAACTTCAATTGCAACATCTTGCGTTGAGTCGTCACGTCGCCCGTGGCCGGGTCTTCCAGTTTCTTGTAGGCGTTCGACAACCCGCTGATCAGGATGTCGAAGTGGTCGGTCGCCGGGTCGATGCCGTCCCAAATCGCCACGCCGTACACCGACTTGTCGTCTCCCTCTTCGGTGCTTGGTTCCAGGTCGCCAACGACCGAGACCGAGCTTTGCAGCACGCGGAGCGGATCCTCGCGCGACTGAATCGCCCGCTGGGCCTTGGGGATGACTACATCCAGGTAGGCCTTGCCCTTGTCGTCAACGAGCCGAAAGCCCGGGACAAACCGCCGCACCTTACCCTTGTTCGTCACTCGATAAACCATGTACCACAGCAGCCGACGACCCTTGCCCGGCACCTCGACCGTGATCATGCGCGGGGGCTTGAACATGAACTCGTCGATGATCCAGGTGTCCAGAGCAAGCCGTTTGGCCTCCTCGCGTTCGATCAGCGTGAGTTCCGGCTTCAGCACCTGCTCGACGGTGCCCGCCTTCTGCTGGCTGAGCGCCGCCCAGGCCGCCAAACTCCACAAGATCGAACTCTTCATGAACAAACCTCCCTCGACTCTGGCCGTGGGAACGGTCCGTCGATGTGTGGTCATCCGCGGTTCGTAGGGAAGCAAATATAGCAGCAACCCGAATGGCCAGCAAGCCGGCGGCGCGGCCGCGGCGGCGGCCCGACGGCCTGCATGGCGGCGGGTTTCACCGGCAAACCAGCCGCAACAGCAGCGGCAGCACGAGCAGGTTGCCCGCCAATCCGCCGACCAGCGCGACGTCGGCCAGCAGGCTGAAGTGAATGGTCGGCACAAAGTTCGACAGCGTCAGCACCGCAAAGCCGATGACCAGGGCCAGGTTCGAGAACACCATCGCACCACCGACGCGACGGTGAGTGGCCCGCAACGCCTGATCGAACGCCGCTCCGGCGGCAAGCTCCTGCCGGAACCTATAGAGATAATGAATGCTGAACCCGACCGAGATGCCCATCGAGACCGATGCAATCATCGGCGTGCCCATGTCGATCGGCACTCCGAGCCAGCCCATCGCGCCCAGCACCATCAGGATCGGACCGAGCTTGGGCACGAGGCCGACCAGCGCCAGCTTGAAGCTTCGCAGAGCCAGGCACATGATCGAGAATACCGCGACCGTGGCGAGCAGGAACGTGTTCACCTGGTCGGCCATCAGGCCGCCGACGAGGTGGTTGAGCAGCGTGTAGGTGCCGGTGACGCGAATGCGGCGGTCGGTCGAGTCGGCTTCGAGGACCTCTCGCGCCGTGCGCTCGACCGATGCGATCAGTTCGTTCTTCACGGCGCTCGTGGTCCGTTCGCGGGCGCGGAGGATCACGCGCATCGTCCGCTCGGCCTCGTTCCAAAACGTCCGGACCAACTCAGGCCGTTGCCGCTGAAGCAGTGCGAGCTTGGCCTCGATGCTGCTCGGCGTGCCGAGCATCGGGCTGACCCGATCGAGCATTCTGCCGCCGAACCCGACCCAGCCGACGTCGAAGAAGTCGAAGACATCGACCAGGCCCAGCACCTTGGTGAGATGCGGGTGATCGGGCGATCCGCGCAGCCGCGACTCCAGTTGCCGCAATCGCTCGATGAGGTCCGGCGTCAGGCCCTCGGGCGCGACGAATTCGAGCGACACGGCCCCGACGCCGCCCAGACGGTCTTCGACGAAGTTGTACGCTCGGACGACGTCGCTCGACTCGCGAAAGTTGCGGGTGAAATCCGTCTCAGTCCGAATCCGCGCCAGGCCGGCCAGCGTGAACGCGAGCAAGCCGAGCGCCGCCAGTCCGACGTGCCACGGCCGGTGCAAGCTCCACTCCATCGTCGTCTCGAGCAGCCGCTCGACGTGTCGTTCGCCCGGCACAGCGGCGGGATCGCGCGGCTGCCGGCCGAACAGCACGACCGCCGGCACAAACGCGGCCGTCGCCACGAACACGAGCAGCGACGCCAGCGTGAGCATGATCGAAAAATTCTGGACCGGCACAATCGACGTGATCACCAGCGACCCGAAGCCGGCCGCCGTCGTCAGACTCGCCCAGAACACCGCCGGCCCGGTCGCCGCCATCGTGCGCCGCAGCGCGCCCGTCCGGTCGGCCCGCTCGCGCTCCTCGCGATAACGCGCCGTCACCTGCACCACGCTGGCCACGCCGACCACCGTCACCAGCGCCGTCAACGTCGTCGAGACCATGCTCAACTGCGCCGAAAACAACCAAAGCAGCGACTTGGTCCAGACGAGCGTCGCGTGGACCACGGCCATCGGCAGTGCGATCCAACGCAGCCGGCGGAACAGAACGCCGATCACGACCAGCAGCAGACCGCTCGATGTCCAGCCGAGCGTGCGGCTGTCTTCGTGTACCAGAAACGATGCATCGTGAGTCAGCGTCGGCCCGCCGGCCACGACCGTTTCGAAGTCGGTGTCGGCCGCGATCGCCCGGATGGCCACGATCAGGTCGTGCCGTTCGACGTCGTTGTGCTTAGGGCGCAACGCGAGCGTGATCGCCGTGGTCCGGCCGTCCTCGCCGAGCAGCAGGTTGCGATACATCGCGGAATCGAGCAGCGTCGCGCGCAGCTCGGCCGGTTTGATGCCGCGTCGCTCGACCTGATCGACCAGCGGCGTGTTGTCGAGCGGGGCGATCGGCCAGCGCCCGTCGGCCACGCTGACAACCTGCCGGATGGGCGGATCGGCCGCGTCCAGCTCGTCCGACAGCTTGCGAAAACGGTCGGCCAGCGCGTCCGCTCGCCGAAGTCCATCGAGCGTGAGCACGTCGGGATCGGTGTACGCGACCACCACGACTTCATCGCCGCCGAACAGGCGCTGGCTTTCCAGGTACGCCGTCAGCACCGGGTCGTCGGGCGGGAACAGGTTCACGATCGCGGCGTCAAACGCCAGTTGCGTCGACGGCCAAGCCCCGGCCGCCGTCAACGCAATGGCGACGACAATCAGCCACCAGCGCCGATGGATCAGCCAATCCGCCAGTTGAGTGGTCAGACTTGGGCTTGCTTCCTGCATACGGTCGGACGAATGATCACGAGGTTGGACCACAAATGGTCATGCACGCCTTTCACAGTGACCGAGTTCGGGTAGTATCAAGTCATCGCATGAGCGGAGCAACGGCAACCCCGCAGGGACGGCACGGCCAAGAGCGTATGGAACCTCAACGTCGCGTGATCATTCTGGCGATAGTAGCCCTGAGTCTGTTGCCGCGCGTGGTGATATTCGCGCGCGACCCTTCACGGCTAGGCGATGACGTGGACGACTACGACAGACTAGCGTGGGCGATCAGTTATCGAGGTTGTTTCGGGTATGGATGCTGGGGACCGGAACCGACCGCTCGCCGGCCGCCGCTGTATCCGATCGTGCTCGCGGCCGTCAACCGCTTCGTTGACTTTCTCGGCGGGGACTTGGTCTGGGGTTTTACCGGCAGGGCATTGTTCCACGCGCTGTGCGGAGCCAGCACCGCAATACTCGCGTGGCTCATTGCACGCCGGCTGGGCGCAGGCGATTGGTCGCCGCTGGCCGGCGTACTCGTCGCCGTCGACCCGCTGCTTGTTCACCAATCGCGTCTGGTGATGACCGAGACGCTCGCCGCGCTACTGTTGGCCGCGGCCATCGAGCGCTTGTGTTGTACGCACGAAGCGTTCACTGCGAAGCGCGCCTGCACGGCCGGGCTGTTGCTGGGACTAGGAATGCTCTGCCGCACAACGTCGTGGGCTTTCGCTCTGCTGGTTGGTGCGGCCACGGCGGCTCTCACCGACGTATGCGGCCGACGCCGCTGGCGCCACGGCATACTCGTTGTCGCGATTGCCCTGGCGGTCCAGTTGCCGTGGGGTGTTCGGAATCTGCTGGCGCTGGGGAGACCGATACTGACCACGACCCACGGTGGTTACACGCTGCTGTTGGCGAACAACGATGTCTTCTACGACGAAGTGCTCCACGGACCCTTGGGAACGGCGTGGTCGATGGAGAGCTTGTCCGAGTGGCAGGGATCGGTTGCCGACAGGGCCGAAGCGGCCGGCGTGGGCGGCGAAGTGCGTTACGACAGGTATTGCTATCAGCTCGCGTGGCAGACGATTCGGTCCCGGCCGTTTGACTTCCTACACAGCGTAGTTCACCGCGTGGTCAGTTTCTGGCGAGCATTTCCGCATGCGATAGACTCGTTTCCTTGGCCGATCCGGCTGGGCTGCGCCGCGATCTACGTTCCCGAGTTCCTGCTCATGATGATCGCCATGGCCCAGCGTTCGGTGTGGCGTTGGCCGCTGGTGTTGCTGCCGACGGCACTGGTGAGCTTCACGCTCGTGCATTCGATCTACTGGAGCGACATGCGCATGCGGGCGCCGATCATGCCGGCGATCGCGGTACTGGCGGCGTTGGGCGCAAGGCGGACATGGGAATTCCTAGGGCGGAGAATGGCCCGGCCTGCGACACAGGTCGGCAAGGCGCTGCCGTAACTGGTCGTTCACTTCGTCTGGGCGCTGGCGAAGGTAGCGAGGACACTCGATCATGATCACGCCGCAGTAGTCGATTTCAGCTAGGGCAACGGATAGGTCGGCCCAGCGCACGCTGCCCTGCCCCGGCAGACGATGCTCGTCGCGTGTGCCGTCGTTGTCGTGGACGTGTGTGGTACGGAGCCACGGCCCAGCGGTACGAGCGAATGAGGCGGCATCGGCAACGATGTTGGCGTGGCCAGTGTCAAGACACAGCCCGACGTGAGTCGCAGCGAGTTCCGAAACGATCGCGACGAGGTCGCTCATGCGGCTGCCCGGCCAACAGGTCGGCGGCAAGTTCTCAACGCACAAGTGGACGCCGTGACCGGCCGCAACGGGCGCCAGTTCCGACAGGCTCTCCACCAACGCGGCGCGGCGGGCCGCAAGCTGCGACTCGTCCGACAGCACACCGGGATGCACCACGAGTCGCGTGCCGGCTGCGTCGGCCAGCCAGGCGATCGCGCGGCGGACGTCGTCGACCGACGCGCGGCGTGCGGCTGCGTCGGTGGCCGCGAGGTCGACCCGGCCGGGCTGCCACGTTTCGCTGCCCCACGGTCCGTGCGCACTCCAGACCGCGATGCCGAAATCGCCGACCGTCCGCGCTACGTCACGCGCGTCGGGACGTCCGGTCCAACGCGGGTACAACTCTACATGAGTCGCCCCCAGCCTGCGGACCACGTCGAGCTGAGCGGGCAAGGCGTGTTGCTCGTAGCCACACACGATCATGATTCCGAGCGGCCAGCGGGCGTGAGCATCGTCGGGCATATGAGACGTCAATGGTCAATGGTCAATGATCAATGGTCAATGGCCAACGCCGGTCGGCGCTCCGACCATTCACAATTGACCATGACCATTGACGACTCACCCTTGACAGCCAGAATGCGGGACCATAGCGTTGCTCGACAAGCTTGGTCGGTGTCACTGGGGCGAATAGTGCGATGGCGATGAGTCTGGAACAGTACGCGAAGTGGCTGGACGGCCGCGGCGATCTCTTGTGGCCGGCGGCCCCGCCCGTCGAACCGCCCAAGGCCAAGCCACATCTGAAGCGGCTCGACAACATCGCCGCAGTCACATTCAACGTCTACGGCACACTCGTCAGCCCGCACGGCGGCGAGTTGTACTTTGTTCACCCGCAGAAGTTCATCATGGAGACCGCCCTGGAGAAGACGATCCAGGAGTTCAAGATGTGGCAGTCGATGAGCCGCAAGCCGGGCAAGCCGTCGGAATACATGGGCAAGATGTACGAGCAGATTCTCGACGAGGTGCGGCTCGCGCGCGGGTCGGGCGGCGAGCGTTATCCCGAAGTGCGTTCGGACGACGTCTGGGAGCGGATCGTCAAGCGACTGCTGAAGAACGAGTACCAGTTCGACGTCGGATTCTACGGCTCGCTCAATCAACTCTGCGAGAAGATCAGCTACTTTTTCCATTCGAGCCTGCAGGGAATCGTCGGTCAGCCCGGCGCAGCACAGGCGCTCGCGGCACTCAAGAGGCATGGCGTGATGCTCGGTCTCATCGCCGACGCGCAGTGCTTCACGTGCCTGCAACTGTTGCGGGCATTTTCCAAGCAAGGTACACTCGATCGCCTTACGGACTTGGTGGACGCCGAGTTGATGGCCCTGTCGTTTGAAGTCGGCTCGCGGAGGCCGTCGGAACGGCTGTTTCGCGCGGTCCTTGGCAAACTGGTCGCGCGAGGGATCGAGCCGCGGCAGGTGCTGCACGTCGGATCGAGCGTGCCCAACGATATCGGACCCGCTCGGCGGCTTGGTTTTCGCACGGCGCTGTTTGCCGGCGACAAGACGTCGGTGTCGGCGACCAACGACCAATTGAACGACCCGGCCACTCGGCCCGACGTGCTCATCACGGAACTGGAACAGCTCGAGGAGATCGTGAGCTGACTGCCCATGCCGCCTCCCTTCATCATTGACCCTGCGCCGCTGAACTTCGAGCACCCGATTGCCGACATCGAGGCGATCCGTCGTGTGTTGCCGCAGCGGTTTGAGATGGAGCAACTGAACGGGATCGTGCACCTCGACCCGGTCGAGCAGGTGATCGTCGGTTTCAAGGAAGTGCGCGACGACGAGTTCTGGGTGCGCGGTCACATGCCGGGCTTCCCGCTGCTGCCGGGCGTGCTGATGTGCGAGGCGGCGGCCCAGTTGTGCAGTTACTACATCGTGACCCAGAAGCTGCAGGGCGACGGGGACTTCATCGCGTTTGGCGGTCTGCAGAATGTGAAGTTCCGCGGGACCGTGCGCCCAGGCGACCGGCTGGTGATGATCGCCCGGGCCGTCCAGATTCGCGCGGGACGGCGAGCCGTGTTCAATACGCAAGGCATCGTCGCCGGCTCGCTGGTGTACCAGGGCGACGTCATCGGTGTGCCGTTTTCGCGGGCGGCGAACAAGACGCCCGCGGCGAGCTGACGGAACACTCGGCCCGGAAGCCCACACGGAGGTTGGCGTGATCCCATTTCGAGACAACATCCCGTCGCGTCGCACGCCGGTGTTCACTGTGCTGCTCATCGCGGCGAACGTGGCCGTGTTTCTGGTCGAGGCGGCCATGAATCTCTCCGCGCGGCAGCGGCTGATCGAGCGGTTCGGGGTGATCCCCTACAAGTTCAAGATCGCCGGCCGCGGTCCGCACGTGGTGGAAGTGCGCGAGCAGCGGCCGGTTCAGGTCGGCCCATTCGTTCGAATCGATGAGGTCGTTCGCGAGGTCCACTTCAAGGGGACGTGGGCGGCGGCTATCGTTCCGCTGTTCACGAGCATGTTCATGCACGGCGGCTGGATGCACGTCATCGGCAATATGTGGTTCCTCTGGCTGTTCGGCGACAACGTCGAAGACCGGCTCGGTCGCGGCCGATTCTTGATCCTCTATATTGTCAGCGGCCTGATCGCCGGACTGACGCAGGTGCTCGTGAACTGGGGCGAGGTGGTGCCGATCATCGGCGCCAGCGGCGCGGTCGCGGGAATTCTGGGGGCGTACATGGTGAGTTACCCATACGCGCGCATCCTGACGCTCGTCCCGTTCTTCTACTTTTTCTGGCCGGTCGTAGAATTGCCGGCGATAACGTTCCTCGGCTTCTGGTTCCTGATGCAGTTCTTTCAAGGCACGGCCGCGCTGGCCGGTGCGTCGGCCGCGGGAGTGGCGTGGTGGGCGCACATGGGCGGCTTTGTCGCCGGTATCATACTCGTCGGCCTGTTGGCTCCCGTGCCGCACGGGCGGCGCGGGCCGGGACGGATCGAAACTCGCGAACCAGCGTGACGAACGACCCATGCGCCTTCGCAACCCCGCCAACGTCGACTTGTCATCCGCCGGCGTGTCGCCGTGGTTCCTGGAACCGAAAGGCCCGCTCAACTGGGCCGAGATGTTCGACAACGCGGACCCGGTCGAGGTCGAGATCGGCTGCGGCAAGGGGCTGTTTCTGATCAACGCGGCGACGCAACAGCCGCTCAGGAACTACTGCGGCATCGAGATCGCTCGCAAATACGCGCTGTTCGCGGCGAGTCGAGTCGCCCGGCGCGGACTGACCAACGTGCGAGTCGCCCGCGCCGACGCTCAGCAGGTGCTGCGCGAGTGGATCGCCGACCGGTCGGTTGCGACGTTGCACGTCTACTTTCCCGACCCGTGGTGGAAGCGGCGGCACAAGAAGCGTCGCGTGTTCACCGAGTCGCTGGTTGCCGACGCCGCGCGCATCCTGATCGACGGCGGTGAGCTTCGATTCGCCAGTGACGTCGAGGAGTACTACAAGGTCATGCACGGCCTGGTCCGGCGTCATCCCCAGTTCGCCGAGCGCGAACCAACGACGCCGCGCGAGCCCGAGCACGACATGGACTACCTGACAAACTTCGACCGCAAGTCTCGGCAGGCAGGGCGAGTGGTTTACCGAGCGACGTTCGTGTTGCGTTGAGCGTGTCACGAAACGGCCGCTGGTTCACGTTCGTAGGTGCGGCGGCGCGGGCCGGCGTGCGGACCGGCGGGTTGGGCGGCGAGCTGATAGAGCCGTTGGCCCGCGGGCGTGGGGTATTGGCCGGTGATGCAGGCGCGGCAAAGGCGCGAGGCGTCGAGTCCGATCGCGCGGGCGACTGATTCGACGGGCAAATAGCGCAGGCTGTCGGCCCCCAGTTCGCAGGCCATGCGTTTTTGGGCCTCGTCGGTGATCGGCGCACCGCCCAGGAAATGGGGAGCGAACAGCTCGTCGACGGTCGACATGTCGATGCCGTAGAAACAGGGGGCGACGATCGGCGGGCAGGCGACCCGCACGTGAATCTCGCGAGCGCGGCCGCGACCGCGGATCTCCTCGATCAGCGCCTTCATGGTCGTCGATCGCACGATGGTGTCTTCGACGAGCAGCACGCGGCGGCCTTCAATCACCTCGCGCAGCGGCGTGTACTTCATGCGGGCGCGGTCGGCCCGGTTGGCGCCTTCGATGAACGTGCGGCCGACGTAGCGATTGCGCATCAGTCCTTCGACCGAGCGAACGCCGAGCTGATAGGCCATGGCATCGGCCGCGGCCTTGCCCGTGTCGGGCACGGGCACAACCACCGTGTCTTCATCGAGCGGCACCTGGCCGGCCTGCACTTCGAGGCGGGCCAGTTCCTCGCCGAGCGCTGTGCGGGTGAGGTAGACGCTGCGCTCGTCCAACGTACTGGCGACGTTGGCGAAATAGATCCACTCGAAGAAACAGTGCGCCGTGTTTTTGCGCTCGGCGAACCGCGCGAATCGCGGCGGGGTGTCAGGCCCGATCAATATCATCTGGCCCGGCTCGACCGATTGCACATGCTCGAAGCCCAGGTTCACCAGCGCGACGCTCTCGCTGGCCGCGGCGAACAGCGGCGGCTGCCAGGCGTAGCACAGCGGCCGGATGCCGAGCGGGTCGCGGGCCACGACCATCTCGCCCAGCGCGTTCAGGAGCACAATGTTGTAGGCCCCGTCGACTCGCCGGGCCAGATTGCGAAACACCTCGACCATGTCGGGCTTGCGGTCGCCGCGCAACTCGTACGCGAGCGCGTGCATCAGCACTTCGGTGTCGGTGTCGCGGGCCAGATGATAATCGGTGCGCGACAACAGCTCGTCGCGCAGTTCGGGGTAGTTCGCTAGTTGGCCGTTGAACGCGAAGCTGAACCACTTCCACTTGCGGCCGTGCTGCCGCTCGAACGGCTGGGCGTAAGTCTTGTCGTCGGTGCCGCAGGTCGCGTAGCGCACGTGGCCGATCGCGGCGGCGCCGGCGAACCGCTTCATGATGCTCTCGAACTTGGCGCGGTGACTCATGCGGAACGCTTCGATCACCGTGCCCAGCTCCCTGTACGTATCGAGAATCTGTCGGCGGCCAGCGCGAAAGGTGCTGAACCCCGCGGCAAGCTGGCCTCGGTTTTGGATATCCAGTAGCATGCGTGGCATGAGCCGCGAGACTTCGCCGGCGCCGTCGGTCGGCGCGAGCCGCGATGTTTCGGGGCCGGCAAGGTGATAGACCGCGGCGATGCCGCAAGAGTGTTGAAGTTCAGCCATGGTCGAGGGTGCGAATCCTTGAAGACCGCGGTGCGTCGGGCTCTGTCCGTCGGAGCCCCGTCGCCGAGCATTATACTGACCGACCCTTTCGCTCACAAACTCTCCAGTTCATGATCGATCCTGTACGACAAGAGGTCACCGCCGGCGCCACAACAGTGGTCATCAAGATCGGCACCGGCGTGCTGACGCGAGCCGACGGTGGCCTCGATGCCGACCGCATCGTGTCGCTGGTGGACGAGGTGCACGAAATCCTCAAGACCGGCCGCCAGGTCGTCATCGTCAGTTCTGGAGCGATCGGCGCGGGACTCGGCCAGCTCAAGCTGTCGCGGCGGCCCAAGGACCTGCCGCGACTGCAAGCGGCCGCGTCGGTCGGCCAGAGTTTCTTGATGCAGGCCTACGACGCCGCGCTGCGGCGGTTCGGCTACCACGCCGCTCAGATACTGCTCACGGCCGCAGACTTCGAAGATCGCGCCCGATACCTGAACGTGCGCAACACCATCCTGACCCTGTTCGACTTCCGCGCCGTGCCGATCATCAACGAGAACGACACGGTGAGCGTGGACGAGATTCGATTCGGCGACAACGATCGACTGGCGGCGATGGTGACGAACCTATTGCGCGCGCCGCTGCTGGTGATCTTGTCGGTCGTCGACGGCCTGTACACGTCCGACCCGGGCGCGAAGCATCGCAAGAGCGACGACGGACCGAGTGTGATCCGCACGGTTTCGCAGATCGAAGACGTGATCGGTCTGGCGGGCGACAGCCGCAGCATGCTGGGCACCGGCGGCATGACGACAAAACTCGAAGCGGCGCGGATGTGTACCGCGGCCGGCGAGGCGGTGTGGATCGTCGGCGGCAAACGGCGCGGCGTGCTGACCGACGTGCTGGCGGGCAAACCGATCGGCACGTTGTTTCTGCCCCGATCGGGCAGCCTGCAATCGCGCAAACGGTGGATCGGGTTCACCGTGCGACCACGCGGTCGTTATGTCGTAGACGCCGGCGCGCGGCGGGCCGTAGAACGAGACGGCAAGAGCTTGTTGGCGATTGGCATCGTCGACGTAACCGGCAGTTTCGAACACGGCGACGTGGCGGCGATCTGCGACGCGAGCGGCGTCGAATTCGCTCGCGGCCTCAGCAACTACTCCGCCGCCGACGCTCGCAAGATTCGCGGCCTGCGCACCAGCCAAATCGTCGCCGCGCTCGGTTCGGTGCCGTACGACGAGGTCATCCACCGAGACAACCTAGTGGTCCTAGGCGCTGCTCGGGCGTGATAGGTGACTTCCACTAAACTCCTTGCCCTTTTTGGGCCGATTGTTAGAATCCGCTTCAATGATGTGGCGGTCCGGTCCGTTTTTCCACAGGAGACGACGACCATGCGTAAGCTCGTAGCGGCGATGGTTCCACTGGCCCTGTTGGTTGCGATCTCGTGGGCGGCGGGGGCCGCCGATGTGGGCAAGTGCCCGATCAGCGGAAAGCCCGCTCAAGAAAGTTCATTTCTGAACGTCAACGGCGAGAGGGTCTACTTCTGCTGCGACAATTGTCCCAAGGCGTACAAGAAGAAGATCAACACGACCGACAAGGGGCCGGGCAAGTGCCCGCTGAGCGGCAAAGAGGCCACCGCCGAAAACGTGATCCTGCATAAGAAGACCGAGATGGTCTACTTCTGCTGCGACAAGTGCCCGAAGTCGTACGCCAAGAAGAACAGCTTCGAACTGAAGGACGCCGGACCCAGCAAGTGCCCAATCAGCGGTCGCGAAGCCAAGGCCGACTACTCGCTGGTCCACAACGGCGAGACCGTCTACTTCTGCTGCGACAAGTGCCCCGCCGCCTACGCCAAAAAGGAAGGCGCCAAGGACTCCAAGCCCGACAAGTGCGCCGTGAGCGGCGAAGACGCCGATGCCGAACAGAAGATGCTCGTGACCAAGACCGAGGCGGTCTACTTCTGTTGCGACAAATGCCCGCAGAGCTACGCGAAAAAGAACTTCCCGAAGGAAGAAGCGAAGAGCAAGTAGCCAGCCAGATCAGCGTACTCCGCCGAACGACGCGGGACTTCGGTCTCGCGTCGTTTGCTTTTTGGCGGCTCACGCCCTGACGCCGTCGCGACCCAGCGCCGATTCCAGGTTCGGGTAGATTTGGAACAACTCCTCTAATCGCGTGATCCGAAATATCTCCGCGATATCCGGAGGCATTCCGCACAGCATCATCTCGCCCGATCGAGCGACCAGTCGGCGTCGTACCTGCGTGAGCGCGCACAACATCGCCGACGACAAGTACACAATGTTGCCAAGGTCAACCAGCACGATCCGTTCCGGCGCGACGAGCGATCCGAGTTCTTGGCTGGCCGTGGTGACGTCGTCGTCCGTGACGATCCGCTCCTTTAGGAAGCGGACCAACACGCCGGCGCCGGGGAGGTCCTGGACGCGGAGCTGAGTGAATTGAGTCTCTTGAGGCATCGAACTCTCCAGACTGCCCCTACGCTTGAGTGCCGCCTTCACGTTCCGACCACACTGGCTCGATAATATACCGCACGCGGCCATCAATGAAACGTTTCGGCTAGCGCCCAGCCGAAGGCACCGCAAAACATGGCTGGGATTGTGCATCTCCGGTCGCCTGCGGCTCCGCGCTAGACGCGTTTAACCCGCAGCCGTAGGCGAGGAAGGACGCAGATAGCGCTCGCCGGCAGCCGAGCGATGCCGATCCTCGCCTACGGATGCGGGTTGATGCCGATCCTCGCCTACGGATGCGGGTTAAACGAGTCGAACCTGCCGCGTGCGGTATGGCTACGCTGGAATCCTGGTGTAAGGCCAGGGAAGCAACTCGACGACATGGTGCCAGAGTGCGACCATCGAGGTCCTAGTCCGTGACAGGCTTGACCAGCAACACCGCGGGCAACTCCGGCGGATCGTCGGGAATGATCAGCGTCGGCGGTTGATTCGCGCCGTCGTCGGGCGTGGGTGAATCGCTCGGCGGTTGCTCGGCAGGTTGGTCGCTCGGCGTCGCGTTCTGCGGGCGCTGTTCGGGCGGGATGCCGGGCACTTGAATGTGGTTGACGACGTAGCGAACGCCGTCGACCTGAGCGGCCTGCGATCCGGCCGACAGCTTACCGAGCAGCTTCGATGCATGACCCGAGAGGTACACCACGTTGTTTTCGCTTCGCACCTCGATCTGGCTGGCGCGGAAAGTTGTGTTGGCCAGGTCGAACGGACTGCGCAGCTTTCTCCGCACTGCGGCTACGACGGCCTCGTCGCTCGGTGGATTCTCGAGAACGACCTCGCACGAAATGTGGTACTGAGCCACGCCGGGTATCGCGCGAACCGCCTCGTCCAACTTCTCGCGCAGCGGCAGACTCGGCAGTCGGCCGTGGACGATGGCAAAGTGGTTCTCGCAATAATAACCGAGGCTCCCCGCCAACTCCGGCCCGATCGCCTCCTCGGCAGCGGACTGCATCTTGGCCGTGATCTCAGAATCCGACACATCTGGAGGACAGAACTCAACTCCGTAGAATGACAACTCGCACAGGCCCGGCGTGCCGGCCACGGCCGTGACTACTTGCTTGAGCGTTTCGGGCGAGTCGACGCGCCCGCCGAGCGTGACGTGCCCGCCGGCCGCGGCGGTGCGCAGTTCATAGATGCCGTTGATCGGAAGCTTCTCGGCCTGCGTGTGGATGTACTCGGCGAAATCGCGGTCGGAACACGTCGCGCGAGGCAGTGACATGCAACCGCAGCAAAGCACCGCCGCGAGTGCAAGAACGAGCGGGGTGAGAGGTTTGTCTCGATCCGGCTGAGCCAGCAGTGAGATCATGGCCGTGCCTCCGTGCAAAGCGATTCGCGGCCGTCGCTACAATCGGTATTACCGTTGCTTGTGCTATTGCCGACAAAGTCAATCGGGCTACGCCGGTTGGGTAGCTCGGATATCGTATCGGCCGACGTGTCGCGTTTGTTCAGCCACAGCACTGGAGGCGGCCATGCGTTTAGCGGGCAAGGTTGCAATCGTCACCGGCGCGGCCAGCGGGATCGGTCGTGCCACGTGTGCCAGGTTCGCAGCCGAGGGAGCGGCTGTCGTAGCCGACGACATCGACGACCGAGGCGGCCGGCAAACCGTCGACGCAATCACCGGCCACGGCGGCCGCGCACTCTACGTACGCGCCGACGTCTCCGACCCGTCGGCCGTCGCGCGACTCGTGGACGAGGCCGTGCGTTGGGCTGGACGGCTCGATGTGCTGGTGAACAGCGCCATCTGCGGAGCGGAGGCGGTTGCTCGCAACGACTGGCGGCCAAACGTCGAGGTGGCCCTGCACGGCGCGTGGCTCACGATGCAAGCGGCGATACCGGCGATGGAGCAGACTGGCGGGGGCAGCATCGTGAACATCTCGTCGGTGAATGCGCTGGCCGGGTTCGGTGACGAACACGTCTACAGCGGCGTCAAGGCGGGGATCATCGGCATGTCGCGATCGCTCGCCTGCCAGGTCGGCCGGCGTGGCGTGCGCATCAACTGCCTTTGTCCCGGCACGATCGCCACGGAAATCTGGCAGACGTACATCGACCGCGAACCGCAGATCATGGATCGGCTTGCGCGACTGTACCCGCTGGGTCGAGTCGGGCGGCCCGAGGAGGTCGCCGCCGCCGCCTTGTTCCTGGCGTCAGACGACGCCACGTTTGTCACGGGCAGCGTGCTTGTCGTCGACGGCGGCGTCACGGCGGGCAACCTCGGCTTCTTCATATGACGCCTGTGGCGATGAATTCAATCTGGCAAGAACGACCCTCATTAGCTAGCTTGTCGTCGGAGATACACACGGTTCGGCCGCAGGCGGCCTTGCCCGCGAGGAAGCGCGGGACGACCACTACAGCAGAGGGAGTACACGATGTCCACGTCGCGATTTGTCGTGCTGTTCACGTTCGCGCTCACGTTAGCCCCGTCGGCCGCTCGCGCCGATCAGTGGTGCGACCAGTTGTTCGATACGCTGCGGCACGATTTCGGCTACGTCCCCAAGGGCAAGTGCAAGAAGGCGTTCACGATCACCAACAACCTCAACCGGCGGGTTCACATCAGCGGCGTCACTCCGTCGTGCACGATCTGCACGGCCATCAAGCCCGAAAAGGAATGGCTCGAGCCCGGCGAGTCCACCGTGATCGAGGCAACCATCGACACGTACCACGTGAGGGATTTCCGCGAGGTCGCGGTCGACGTCACCTTTGACAGCCCCTATCGCGGCCATTCGCGACTGAACCTCACGGTGAGGAGTCGAACGGACATCGTGTTCAGTCCGGGTGAGGTCGCGTTCGGAGTCGTCAAGCGGGGCACTCCGAGCACCCGAACCCTCGATATCAGGTACGCCGGCGAATCGACATGGAAGATCGCCAGCGCCGTCTGTGCGAATTCCGCGATCGAGACGGAACTGGTGGAAACGCGGCGCGCGGGCATCTACGTAGACTATCAACTGAAAGTCACGCTCAAGTCCGACACGCCCGCGGGTGTGATCCGCGACCGCATCACGCTCGAGATCAACGACGCCTACAACAAGACCATCGATGTGGCGTTGCACGGCATGGTGCAGGCCGACGTCAGTTTGTCGCCCGCGTCCCTGACGCTCGGCACAGTGCCGGCGGGCGCGGCCATGACCAAGCAGATTCTGGTGCGGGGCGTGCGGCCCTTCAAGATCGCCTCGATCGAATCCGACGAAGGGCCGTTTCAGATTCAGAAGCCCGAGGAGCCCAATCGCCTGCACATCCTGACCGTGACACTCCCGGCGGACCGCCCGTCGGGCGAAGTCGTCCAGCACTTCACGATCGCGACCGATATGGAAGGCGAGCCGCCGCTGAAGCTCAATGTGACGGCCAAGCTGAACTAAGGTTCTATTTGGACGCTCGCCGCTTGGCCTCGAGCGCCTTGATTACTGCCTCGGGCACAAACCGCGCGAGTTCGGCGCGGGTTGCCTCGCGGGCGATCTGACGCACCAACGTGGCTGAGATGTGCGCGACCGATTCGCCGGCGGGCAGGAACAACGTCTCCGCCGAAGGATCGATCGCTCGGTTGGTCCGCGCCATCGTCAACTCGTAATCCATGTCGGCGACGCTGCGCACGCCTCGAATGATCACGCCGGCGCCGCTGTCGCGCACGAATCGCACAGTCAGTCCGTCGAACGAACGAACCGAAACGCCGGCGAGGCCGACCGTGCACGCCTCAACCAGCGCGACCCGCTCCGCCGCCGTGAACAGCGACGACTTCTCTGGATTGGACCCCACGCCGACGATGAGTTTCGGGAACAGTGCCGCCGCACGGCGGATCACGTCCATGTGTCCCAACGTGATCGGGTCAAACGTGCCGGTGTAAACAGCCGTCTGCGACGCGGACGCCGTGGCTCGGCTCGATCGTTCAGGCACAGGCACCTCCAGCAATCCGCCCGCTCGGCCGCCGGCGGCCAAAGCGCCGGCTCACGGGTTGGTTTGTTGATCACCAGGCGGCAGAATAATTTCCCGCGGCCCGGTTGGCAATCGACTCGCCCCCGCTTTAAGATGGAACCGGAAACAGCAAGAGATCCGTTGGAGGCTGACATGCAAAAAGGTCTTTGTATCGCCGCGATGGTCGCTGCCGGGCTGCTCTTGATGCTGTACGGGTTGGACCTGGCCGTCAAGTGGCCCTTTGGCCGCGCGGGAATCACGCAGGATATCGTGCTCGTGATCGCCTCGGGCCTCGTCATCTGGCAGGGAATCGAGACGTGGCGCGAGATGAGCTGATCGCGCTGGCGAAGCTCATCAGACCGCCCTCGAACGTTCGACGCATCGCACCATCGCATCGACCAAACCGTCCATGCTTGCCGTCGCCGCCTCGACGGACACAGTCAGGCCATGCTCTCGGGCGGCTGCGCTGGTGAGCGGACTGATACTGGCCAACTTCACCGTCCGGCCGATTCGTTCGCAGGCCGATTGAGGCAGATGCGTCATCAAGCAGTGAATCGTGCGCGGACTCGTGATCGTGACCCAATCCGCGTCGCCGCGTTCCAACTGTTCGACGACCGCCGCATCCCACGCCGTCTGATCCACCGAGCGATAGACGGCGACGTCATCGAACCTTACGCCGGCCGCCCTCAGTCCGTCGGGCAGCGCCTCGCGCGCCTGCTCGGCGCGGAGCAGTAGCACGCGTCGCCGCGCTGACTGCTGCGCAATCAGCGACGCGACCAGCGATTCCGAGTTCGCCTCGTCGGGCGTCAGGTCGGCGCGGAGGCGCCAGCGATCGAGCTCGCGGGCCGTGGCTGCTCCGATCGCCGCCAGTTTCGCCGCGCCGATCGCTCGCACGTCGCGGCCCGTGCCGAACAGGCGATCGAAAAAGAAGTTCACCCCGTTGGCACTCGTGAAGACGAGCCAGTCGTATCCGTTCAACTCGGCGATCGCCCGATCGACGCGCGACCAATCGGCCGGCGGCTCGATCACCAGCGCGGGCAGTTCCAGCACGGCGGCGCCCAACGACTCAAGCCGCTCGACCATCGCGGCCGCCTGCCGAACCGGGCGCGTCACCACCACACGCTGCCCAACGAGCGGCCGGTCGTCGAACCAATGTAGCGTGTCGCCGAGCGATGCCACTCGACCAACCACGATGACCGCCGGAGGCTTGAGGCCCGCATCGCGCGATCGGCCGGCGACATCGGCGAGCGAACCGCGTACGCAGCGCTGTGTAGGCGTCGCTCCTCGCTCGATCGCGGCGGCCGGCGTGTCGGGCGACACGCCCTCGGCGATCAGCGTGGCCGTCAACTCGGCCAGTCGGCTCACGCTCATATAGAAGACGAGCGTGCCGGGAAAGCGGGCGAGTGCGGACCAGTCGATCGTGCCGCCCGACTTGCAGTCCCCCTCGTGCCCTGTAACAAAGGCGACGGCCGACGCGTAGTCGCGGTGCGTGACCGGGATGCCCGCATAGGCTGGTGCGGCGACGCCCGCCGTTACGCCGGGAACGATCTCGAAGCAAATGCCGCCGGCCTGCAGCGCCGCCGCCTCTTCGCCGCCACGGCCGAACACGAACGGATCGCCTCCCTTGAGTCGCACCACCACGAGACCCGCCGCGGCCCGCGCGACCAGCAGTTCGTTGATCGACTCCTGGCTCATGCACGCCGCGCCGTGTCGCTTGCCGACCGCGATCCGCTCGGCCGTCGCCGGCGCTAGACCCAAGAACCGCACGTTGGCGAGCGAGTCATACACGACTACATCAGCACCACGCAGAACTTCGACCCCGCGCACGGTGATCAGTCCGGGGTCGCCCGGCCCGGCGCCCACGAGATAGACCTTGCCAGGCTTGGACCGAGTTTCCGCCAATGAACTTTCTCCTTTGAAGCGCCGACTCGCACTAGCCAAGCGGAGAGGTCTACAGGTAGAACTTGTGCTGCCGGACGGCGAATTGATCTTAGCAGCGATCATCGGCCAGCCACAACGGCGACGACTGAGTTGCGGTACATTTTGACGCAGGTGACGTAGGCTGGGTGCACCCAGCCTTACCCCAACTACGCTGAGAACGGCGGCATCATGAC
>DAIOWH010000088.1:0-24927 GCA_036758585.1 Planctomycetia bacterium | reverse complement strand
GCGCGTCGGGCTACTGTCCCTGCGGACTCCCAGAATCACGCAAAGCCATTTAGACGCTGCGGCCGAACGGAGGGGCCATGCTCAATGAAATCATTCGCTTCTCGCTACGGCATCCGCTGCTGATCATTGCGTTGTCGCTCGTCGCGCTGGGGTACGGCGGCTATGAACTGTACCACCTTCCGATCGACGTGTTCCCGGACTTGAACCGGCCGCGTGTGACCGTGACGACTGAGGCGCCGGGAATGGCGCCGGAGGAAGTCGAGACGCTCGTCACGTTTCCGCTGGAGTCCGTTTTGAATGGCGCGACCGGCGTTCAAGCAGTGCGCAGCTCGTCGGGAATCGGCTTATCCGTCATCAACGTGGAGTTCGGCTGGTCGACTGAAATTCACATCGCCCGACAAGTCGTGGCCGAGAAACTTGCGCTGGCCGCTGACCGCTTGCTCGAGGGCATTCGGCCGCAAATGGCTCCCATCTCGTCCATCATGGGCCAGATCATGCTCGTCGGTATGTGGAGCGAGAACGGCAAGACGAACCCGATTGAGGTCCGCACGCTGGCCGATTGGGTCGTGCGCCAGCGGCTGCTCACGATCCCCGGCGTCGCGCAAGTGATCACGATGGGCGGCGGCCGAAAACAATTCCAGGTGCTGGTCAACCCCGACAGCCTGCTGACCTACGGCGTCACGCTGCATGAAGTCGAACAGGCCCTGTCTGCGAGTAACGCAAACGCGACCGGCGGCTACCTCAACATGGGACCGAATGAATATCTGGTGCGGTCGATCGGGCGACTCAAGGCCATCAGCGAACTCGAAGACGTGGTCGTGAAACCGAACCCCGACCGCCCCGTGCTGTTGCAACAAGTCGCTCGCGTCGTGGAAGCCGCTCAAGTGAAACGCGGCGAGGCGGCAGTCAACGGCTCGCCGGCGGTCATCCTAACGATCTCGAAACAACCCGGCGCGGACACTCGCAAGCTGACCGACGAGATTACGAAAGCACTGGCGGACCTGAAACCGTCGCTGCCCGACGACATTCGCATCAACCCGGATGTGTACCAGCAGCGGTCCTTCATCGACCGTGGCATTCACAACGTCATCGAGGCGATGCGCGACGGCGGCATCTTGGTCTGCATCATCCTGTTCCTGTTTCTGCTCAACTTACGCACCACGTTCATCACACTCACCGCGATCCCGCTGTCCATCGTGGTCACGGGACTGGTTTTCAAGCTCTTCGGAATGTCCATCAACACGATGACGTTGGGCGGCCTTGCGGTCGCGATCGGCGAACTGGTCGATGACGCTATCGTGGACGTCGAGAACATCTTTCGCCGCCTGCGCGAGAACCGACACTCGCCACACCCAAAGCCCGCGCTGCTCGTCGTTTTCCAAGCGTCCGCCGAGGTGCGGAACTCGATCGTCTTCAGCACGATCATCATCGTGCTCGTCTTCATCCCGCTCTTCGCACTCTCCGGCATGGAAGGCCGGCTGTTCACGCCGCTGGGAGTCGCCTACATCGTTTCGATTCTCGCCTCGCTCCTCGTGTCACTTACCGTCACGCCGGTGCTCTCCTATTTGCTGCTGCCGCAGGCGAATGTGATGCACGGCGAGAAAGACGGCTGGGTTCTGCGAAATCTCAAGCGAACGGCCGGTCCGATCATCCGCTTCGGCATTCGTCATCCGCGGCCCGTTCTGACGGGGATGGCGATCCTTGTCTTGATTGGCGTGGCGACGTTCGCCGGACTCGGCCGCGACTTTCTGCCGGCGTTTAACGAAGGCAGCGCGCAAGTGAACGTGCTGCTGCCGCCCGGCACGTCGCTCGAAACGTCGAACAAGATCGCCGGGATGGTCGACGAGCGGCTGAAGAAGGTCGCAGGCGTGCAAACATTCGGTCGCCGCACGGGCCGCGCGGAACTCGATGAACACGCCGAGGGTGTGCATACGTCAGAGATCATCGTCAGTTTCCAGCCCGAAGCCGCTCGCACGCGCGAAGAAATCCTCGACGACATCCGCAACGAACTGGCGGAAATCCCTGGCATCGTGATCGCGGTCGAACAGCCGCTGCAACACCTGATCTCGCACATGCTGTCCGGCGTGAAGGCCCAGGTTGGCATCAAGCTCTACGGCGACAACCTCGACGTGCTGCGCAGAAAGGCAAACGAGATGAAGGCCGCGATCGCCGGTGTGTCTGGCATCAAAGACCTGCTCGTTGAACAGCAGATCGACATCCCGCAACTCCAGATCAAACTCCGTCGCGACCAGCTCGCCAGCTACGGCATGCACTCGCAGTTTGTCAATGAGTTCGTCGAGACCGCCATGCAGGGTAAGACTGTTTCCGAGGTGCTGCTCGGCCAGCAGACCTTCGACCTCGTCGTTCGGCTCGATGATCCCTACCGCGAAGACCTGGAACGGCTGAAGCGGCTGTCGCTCGACGTGCCCGGCGGCGGGCGCATTCCACTCAATGCCGTAGCCGACGTGACCCGCGCCGGCGGGCCGAACACGATCAATCGCGAAAACGTCCGCCGTCGCATCGTCGTACAGTGCAACGTAAGCGGGCGCGATCTGGGCGGCGTTGTCGAAGACATACAATCCCGGCTCGCGCCGATCCAGTCGTCGCTCCCCACCGGCTACTTCATCGAATACGGCGGCCAGTTCGAGAGCCAACGATCGGCCACGCGCCTCATCGGACTCCTGAGCCTAATCTCGCTGGCCGGCATGTTCATGGTCCTCTACACGCTCTTCCGCTCCGGCGCCCTGGCCCTTCAGATTCTCGTGTGCCTTCCGACCGCGTTTGTCGGCGCCGTTGCCGCCCTCGTACTCACCGGTCAATCGCTGACTGTCGCAAGCCTGGTCGGCTTCATCTCACTGGGCGGCATCGCCTCGCGCAACGGCATCCTACTCATGGCCCACTACCTACACCTGATGAAACACGAAGGAGAATCCTTCAGTGCCGAAATGATCGAACGTGCGGGCAAGGAACGGCTCGCCCCCGTGCTGATGACCGCTCTGACGGCGGGCATCGGACTCGTGCCGCTCGTCCTCGCGGCGGGCGAGCCCGGCAAGGAGATTCTCTATCCCGTCGCCACCGTCATTCTCGGCGGGCTCGTCACCAGCACGGCGCTCGAGTTCCTCGTCCGGCCGGCGATTTTCTACCGCTTCGGCCGCCGGGCTGCCGAACAATATGTGCAGGACGATCCGGCGGAAATAGCCCTCGATGAAGCGTCGCTGAAACTCGTGGCCGCAAGGTAACTCATTGATGAAGGTGAAGCGGCGACGAATCGTAGGCCGCCGCCCATCGACCGCAGGCGGCTTGACAAGGCGAGGGAAGAGTACATGTATCCAGTAACCAGAAGAGGCGCGTATGTTGGCGCGGTGGTGTTCAGCCTAATCCTCTGGTCGGGCTGCGATCATATGGACCACTGGATCGAGTCGAAGTGCGGTGAGTTGTGCCATCGCGCTCACGACCACGGCGACGTTCATGACGACCCACTCGACTCAGCCCAAGACCACACGCACATCGGACCGAGCGGCGGGCCGTTAATCACTCTGGGTGAGCACGAGTTCCACGCCGAGCTATCCATCGACAAGACCAATGGCAGCGTCACGCTCCTGTTGCTCGACGAGTCAGGGCACAAGGCGTCTCCGATTCACCAGCAACATGCCGTGCTCAATCTGCTCGTCGAGAAGCAGCCGTATCAAATCGGACTCGACGCTTCGCCGCTGCCGACCGATCCAACCGGCACGTCTTCGCGCTTCGTGGGCAGCGACCCCTTGCTGAGCGGACCGCGGACGTTTCACGGGCGATTGAGTTTGGTGATTGAGGGAAAACCATACACCGGCGCCCTCGCACGGTCTGATCGGCGGGAGCTGGTTCGGTAGATGACAGTTCAGTCTCGCGACCAGCATCGACAAACCACGCAACAGGCACGTCGCGCCCCTACTCGCTCGCGTGGCTCTCAGCCGCCGCCGTCGGTATAGTGATCGCCGTCTCGCTTTGCACCGAGTCATGGAGCCGACGTGATGTTCCGTTTCCCCACCCTTGCTGTCCCTGTACTCGCTTGTGTTGCAACGCTTGATGTGACTGCCGCCGACGGCAACTGGCCACAGTTTCGCGGGCCGAGCGGACGCGGCGTGACCACTGATGCCAGGCCGCTGCCGGTCGATTTCGGACCGACCAGCAACCTCGCGTGGAAGGTGCGGCTGCCGCGCGGCTGCTCGTCGCCTTGTGTCTGGGGCGACCGCGTCTTCGTTACTGGTTTCGACTCGATGAGTGGTGAGCTGCAGACCATATGCATTAACCGGCAGTCCGGCCAAATCCTGTGGCAGCGGCCAACGACCGCCCAGTCGATCGAGAAAGTCCACGAAATCAACAGCCCGGCGACGCCAACGCCCGCCAGCGACGGCGACGCCGTCTACGTCTACTTCGGTTCGTTCGGACTGGTGTGCTACGACTTCGATGGAAAGCAGCGATGGGTTCACCCGCTGCCGACGCCCCGCCTGCCGTTTGGCACCGCGGCGTCGCCGATCGTCGCGGGCAACCTGGTGGTGCTGAACGTCGATCAACAGGGCGATTCGTACTTGCTGGCCGTCGATCGCCGCACCGGCCAAACGGTCTGGAAGCGCGATCGCGTTTCGTTCCAGCGCGGTTGGTGCACTCCCGTGCACGTGCGACACAATGACTCCGACCAGATTGTCGTGCTCGGCGGCCAACGACTGGTAGCGTACAACCTCGCCGACGGTAGCGAACGATGGTGGATCACCGGCATGCCGCCGTTCCCAATCAGTACGCCCGTGGCCGTAGGCGATCGGCTGATCGTCAGCGCAGCCGACGAGTTCGGCGAGGGCGACAACGTGGTCCGGCCGCCGGCGTTCGATGTCTTCGCCAAGGACCACGACAAGGACGAGAACGGCATGATCGCTCGCGCCGAGATTCCGGCCGACTTCCTGGTCGTCAAGCGCGGTGCATCCGACGACGCGGGCGACGTCGCGCTCGGCGGCTGGTTCTTCGGCCGCGTGGACAAGAACAAAGACGGCTCGCTCGACCGGCGCGAGTGGAACGAACTTGTCGCCGAAATGACCCGCTGGCCCGCCGAGTTCAACGTGCTGGTCATGTCCGTGCGGCTGGACGGCGAGGGCGACGTGACCAAGTCGCACGTAGTCTGGCGCGAGACTCGCGGCGTGCCCGAGGTGCCGTCGCCGCTCTGCTATCTCGATCGCGTGTATCTCGTGCGCAATGGGGGCATCGTCAGTTGTCGCGACTCGCACACCGGCCGGCTCATGTACCAACAGCGGTTGGGCGCGGGCGGCGGCTACTACGCCTCGCCGGTTGGCGGCGACGGCAAGGTCTACGCGGCGTCCGATCGCGGCGTGGTCACGGTCATCCGGGCCGGCGATCAGTTCGAGGTCCTCGCCCGCAACGACCTGGGCGAACCGATTCGAGCAACTCCGGCCATTGCCGGCGGCCGCCTCTACGTGCGCACGGACAACCACCTCTTCGCATTCGGTAACTGACGACAAGGTGATCAACTTGGGCGCTCCCGGGCACTGGCCCCGGGATGCGGCGGATTCCCGGCCACAGGCCTCGCGCAACGCCGCCAGCGCCCGCACCCAGAGCATGCGCACGGCTCCAGGCGAACGGTTCATGCGTGCGGCGATCTCGCCGTGCGGCAGGTTTTCGAGGTGCCGGAGGATCAACACTTCCCGGTAGTAGTCGGGCAGTTGCGTGAGAGCGTCGGCCAGAACCACGTCCAATTCGCGCTGTGCCGCTTGCTCGCTGGGCGACGGTCCGGGATCGGCCAGCAGCGAGCCGAGTCGTTGCGATGATCGTGCGAGTTCGGCGTCGAGCGACACTTCGTGCGTGATGTCCCGTTTGGCCGTGCCGTGGTAGCGACGAATCTCGTGAGCCAACGCGTGCGCCAAAATCTGCCGCAGCCACGCGGTCAGTTCGGCTTCGGTCGAACCGCGAAACTGCGGAAACGCCCTGACCGCTTCGAGCAGCGCTTGCTGCACAACGTCCGACGCATCGAACTTCGCGGCGAAGCGGCTTTCGAGCTGCACGCGCGCCAGGAGTCGCAGCCACGGCTCGAACCGACGTAACAAGTCCCCCTGCGCGGACCTGTCGCCGCCACGGGCCTGGTTGAGCCGTTCCGCGAATGTGGGTTCCGCCGGCAAGGTGACAAGCTCTCCTGTTTCACTCCGTGCCCTCTGTGCCTCTGTGTTTTGCGTTTTTTGAAACACAGAGGCACAGCGGACACGGAGATTGGTCATGACGAGGCTGGGTTGAGAGATGATCGACGTCGTCGCTTCCCGAATCTCCGCCACAGCCAGAGCACGCCGGGGCCGAACACGTTCCACACGATCAACAGCGCGCCGACAGCGTGTGCTCCGAAGAGCAGGATGAACCACCAGGCGTGCCACGAGTAGTGTTGTTCGGGCGGCTTCTGCGAGGCCGTCAGCGACAGGATGAACCCCGCCAGCGCCACAGCGGCAAGCAGCGAGCCACCGAGCAGCCAGGTGAGCCGACGCCATTCGCCTGCGAACAGATTCCGAAATAGTGTCGCGATCCAGACGAGTCCGGGAAGCGCGGCCGCGCCGATCACCAGCGGCAGCAGGAACGGCACATCACGCCAGACAGCTCCTGGAGGCGCGAAACGAAAGACGATCAGGCTGGTCGTGCAGAGCGCCACGCCCGCAACGATCAACACTCCGCGCCACCAGCCGAGTTCTTTTCGTTGCACACCCGCGCGGATCAACCAGAGAGAACGCATCGACGTACAGAAAAATTTCCTCGTAATGATGACTCGCGATCTGCCCCACCTGACGCGGGCCGTACTCGCTGCGGATCGACGCAACGATCAATTCTCGCTGCCCGTCGCCGTCGAGGTCCGGGCCGACGGAGTATTGATCCGGTCGCAGCCAGTTGTTTTGCCGGCGACACGAAGCGGGTATCGCCGCTCCCAACGCAACTCGCCCGTCGCGCCGTTGAGGACTCGGCAGCCGGTCCACGATCGAATTTGGTAGCCGAGGTGATTCGGCACGATCACTTCCGGACGACCATCGCCCTCCAAGTCCGCGACGAACGGCCACGGCAACGATCCTTGAAACGGATCATGCGGTCCGACATTGACGCTCGATTCGACCTGCCACAACGCTTCGCGCCGCGCCAACGACAACGCGACAACATCGACCCGGCGATCTTCGACGAAAACTGACAGCAGCGCTTCGGGCACGCCGTCGCCATCAAGCTCCGCGAATCGCACGTCGGCGAGCAGCACATTGCCTTTGTGAAGCCCCGTGCTGTCTTCCGGCTTCACGACGATCTTTCCCGCTTCGTTCCAATGCAGATAGCCGGGCGTCCCCAGCTTCGATTCGCCAGTCGCCGCATCGAGCACGAACACACGGTCTTGAATGATCGCGATGACGCTCGCCCGTCCGTCGATCGTCGCCGTCGCGATCCACGCCGAACCAACCGCTCCGGCATTGTGCCGCCACAACGATTCTCCCGTCGTCGGTGACACGGCTTCGATCCGCGATTCGAATCCTGGACCAATTCGCACGACAGACACGATGGCATCGCCAGCCCACACCGGATCAGTTTCCCAATCGGCACGCCGCGCCTTTGGAATCCTGCGGGCGAAACCACAGCGGCTGACCATCCTTGCCCGACGCCGACAACAACACCGGCGGGTTCGGAATCGAAGGCCCCGGACGATATCCATCGACCTGCAATTGAGCCGACTGCGGCGCGGACCAAATCACGTCTTCCACGCCGTCGCCGTTGAGATCACGCATCGGCCGCACGACCCGCGGTGGTGCCCCGTTTCGCCACCAACCCGGTTTGAACCACTCCAGCACCTGCTGCCACGCGAAGACGTCCGTCTGAGCCGGCAACACCTTCCACGCTTCTTTGTCTTCGGGCAGCTTCAAGAACGACACGATCCCCGGCGCTTCCAGCTGCATCGCTTCGGCGTCCGCCGCGGCTCCGAAACGCAGGACCTTCAAGGCGACTCCGCGCTTTAGCGAAATCTGCTCGGCTTCATACTCCACTCCCATTCCGCCACGTCCAACCTCGCGCACGATTCTGAAGTCGCCGAGTTGTGGCGGTACGCCCGGCGTGCCCGAAGATGCCGAGGCCCGATGAATGAACTCCATGCCCGACAGACACTGCTCAAGCTGAGCCGCGAGTTCAGGATGCTCCGCCAGCAGCTTCGCACGATCCGGATTCCGTCCGGACTGCAGCTCGGCAAGGTAACCGTCGAGCAGCGCTAGTGGGTGGTCATGGTTGGGCGTCCCCATCCCGAGCTTTCGTCACGTTTTTCTTGGGGCGAGCGGGCGGCGAGAGGCCGTCCAGACTGAGCGTCGTGACCGTCTTGGCGGCCAGGTCGACCACGCGAATCTGGTGGTTGTTCGTGTCGGCGATGTACATGCGGCCGCCTGTGATGGCCAGCCCGTTGGGTTCGTCGAAACGAGGCGGATCGTTGGTGTTGCCCGGATCGGCGTCCCCCAGGAACGTCTCGCACCTCCGACTCTTCGGATCGATGGCCTTTATCTTGTTGTTGTACGTGTCAGCCACATAGAGCACGCCGTCGTGCCAGGCGACGCCGAGCGGATGCTGCAAGCGCACTTCGTCGGCTTCGCCGTCCTCGTCGCCGAACTCGAAGAGCCCCATGCCGACAAGGGTGCCGACGTCACCGCCCGCGATCGCAACGGTGCGGATGCCGCTCACCTCGCTATCGGCCACGAACAGTCGCTCGCCGTCGCTCGCCAGGCCGCTGGGCTGAGCCAGCGCCGCCGACTCGGCCTCGCCGTCGAGAATGTCCTCGCGGCCCGAACCGGCGAAGGCGTGAATCTCGTCGGCCTTCGAGTCCCACACCCAGATCTGATGCGGGCCGGCCATCGCGATGAACAGCTTGCCCTCATGCATCCACAAATCCCACGGACTGTTCAGCGCAGTCGTCTTGGCCGGCGCGGGCGCGTGCGACCGGCTGCGGCCTTGCTGGCCCATACCGGAGATTGTCGAAACCGTGCGGGCCCTGAGGTCGATGCGGCGGATCATGTGATTCTCGGTGTCAGCGACATACAGCGAGTCGCCGTCGAGCGCCATGCCCTGCGGCCGAAAGAACGTCGCCTTGTCGAACGGCCCGTCGTCGCGGCCAATCGGGCCAGCGCCCACGATATCGACGACCTTGCCGGCGAGCGTCGCGATGACGATGCGATTGTGGTTTGAGTCCGAGATGAACAGGCGGTCGGTCGCGGCGTCGGCCAGCACCTTGCCCGGAAAACGCAGCGGCGTGTCCTCGACGCGATTCTGCTCGAGGTCGAACTCGACCGGCCGTTCCTTCAGCGTTCCCTTGGCGCGGTGGTGCTTGATCACGCCGGCGATCACCTCGTCGAACAGATCGTGCAGGCCCTCGCCCGATTCGCCGCCGAGCACATTGCCTTCGGGATCGATCAGCACCAGTGTCGGCCAACCCCGCACACCGTAGCGCCGCCAGATGCTCATGCGCGAGTCGTTCACGACCGGATGCTTGATCTCGTAACGCAGGATCGCCTCGCGGATGTTCTGCGGATCCTTCTCGGTGTCGAACTTGGCCGAGTGCACGCCGATGACGACGAGCTGGTTCGCGTACTTCTCTTCGAGCCTCTTGAGGTCCGGCAGCACGTGAATGCAGTTGATACAGCAGTACGTCCAGAAGTCGAGCAGCACGACCTTGCCGCGCAGCGACTCGATGGTTATCGGTTCGGCCGTGTTCAGCCATTCCTCGCCGCCCGTGAGCGGCGGCGCGGGCACTTTGCGCACGAACGGATCGTCGTCCGCATTCTTCTCGGGAGCCGGGTCGGCCGCGGGATTGGAGTCGGCGGCGACGGGCTGCGATTTCGGGTCCGCCTGTTCCGTCGTGACGCCGTCGGACTTGGTGTTTTCGCCGTTCTTTGCCGTGGTTTCCTGCGGCCGCTCGGACACGTCGGTGTTCTCCGTGGTTGGCGGCGTCTGGGCCGTCGCCAGGGCGCCCGCCTTGGTCGTCGGTCGGTCGGCGCATCCGACCAGCGCCCACGCCGTCAGAAGCGCGGCGAACGCCGCAAGACTTGAAGACAGTTTCGGTCGACGCCCAGCGCGATTCGTTGGTGTGTGCATCGCAACACCGTAACTTCAGGGGCGGTGAACGTGCAACCCCGGTTGGCAAGGACGAATGTCGAAGCACTAATGACGTGGGAAGCACAGAATGTCGTAGCACGAAACGAATCACGAAGTGCCAGGCCAAGCCGATTCGCGCGGACGCCGACCGAATCGGCAGGTCGTTCGTCATTCAATCATTGGTGTTTCCGTCGTCATTCGCGTTTGTCATTCGTCATTTTCCGAAAACGCGGTCGCGCTCGGCCTGACTGTACGCGAGCTTCTCGGCAGGCGTCATGCGGCTGAAGTCGGGCTGCTCGGGACGTGGCTGTGGACGATAGGTGGCGCGGGCGGCAAGCGGGGCCGGCGTCTTGGGCTTGCACCCGCAAGAACAGCCGTCGCTCGACTTCGCGGGCGGCGGCGCGGTCGACGAACCAGCCGGGACGGACGCCGTGGTCGTCGAGCCGCCGTAACTCATCACGCCGCTCTGGAGCTGCATGTCCTCCTCCAGCGAACGCACCGGTTTGACGCCCAGCTTCTCGAGCGCGGCGTGATAGGCGCACACCGCCTCCTCGGGTGAAACTTTCCCGTCGGCGATCAGTCGCAGGAAGCGAATGAAGAGAAACTGATTCTCGGCGTTGTTGATCTTGCGCCCGAACAGGGCGACCTTGGCGCCGTACTTCTTCGCCTCGGCGAGCAACTTAAAGGCGTCGTAGGTCGTGCCCGCCGAACCGCCGAGGATGCCGATCACCAGCGACGGATCGTAGCGGTGCAGCTCCTCCATCGCCGCCGGCCCGTGGTACACCATCTTCAGGAACAGCGGCCGACCCGCCTCGGCCACGCCCGCCAGGCACCGCGCGATCATGTCATTGATGAACTTCGGCAGCACATCCGGCGCGACGGCGTTCGGCACGTTCGGGTCGAAGATCTCTAGAAAGTGCTTGAATCCCTTGCGCTCGGCCTCGATCCGGAATCGCGTGTACTCTTCGAGCGTCCGGCGGTCGCGCTCCGGGTCGTTGTTAAACGTGACCGAGTACAGGCCGAGGTTCGCCCCAACGAACCGTTCGTCGGGCCGACAGTCCATGTGCCCGCACTGGATGTGGTCGAGCGTGGCCGTGCGAAACGGCGTCGATGGATAGGTCACGAACTTGCCTCCCCGCACGGCATGAATGTCCGTCGTGTCGTTGGCCCGGACCGCGGGGGTCACCGGCGAATTGTCGAAGATCCGCTCTTGGATCGTCAGCACGTCGCTCATCGACGCCGACATGAGCATGATGTCCACCAGGTCCTGCCGCACGATCTCGCGGATGATATCGCGGAACTCGACTAGCGTCCGATACCGCAGCTCGCCGCTGTGCGCCTCGGGCGACCGGCCCGGTGCGCCGATGCCGAACGCCATGTCGGCGTCCTTGGCGTCGGCCAGGATGAAGACGTCGGCGTCGTGGTTCGCCCGCAACGCCGCCAGTTTCTGATCGAGTGATTTTGTTTTCATGGCTTCGCGTCTTCGCGCCCTCGCGTGAAACTTTCCTTTCTTACTTCCCCTTCATCACCTGCCCGATCGTCTCCCCTAGTACCTGAGCCGACTGCTGCAGCGCGTGTTTCTCCTTTGGCCACAACTCCACCTCAACGCGCTGTCCTGCACCGCCGCGACCGATGACGGTTGGGACTGACAGGCTAACGTTGCGAATGCCGTACGCGCCGCTCTGCAGCGTCGAGACCGGCAGCACGCGGCGCTGGTCGAGCGCGATCGCGTGAACGACCTCGCGAACCGCCAGGCCGACCGCGAACCCGGCCCCGCCTTTAAGCTTGATGACTTCGGCCCCGGACCCGCGCGTGCGTGTGACGATCTCGTTCTGGACGGTCGGCGTCATACCCGGCCACTTCTCGGCGGGTAGCCCGGCGATCGTCGCGCTCGACCAGATCGGCACCATCGAATCGCCGTGCTCGCCCAAGATCAGCGCCGACACCTGCGTCGCCGCAACGCCGAGTCGGGCGGCGAGCAGGCTGCGAAGACGGATCGTATCGAGCACCGTGCCCAGGCCGATCACGCGGTCCGGACAAATCCCTAGTTCGCGCGCCGCCAGATGCGTCAGCACATCCACCGGATTCGACACGACGTGAACGATCGCGTCCGACTTCAACCCAGCCCGCTTGATCTCGCCAAGAATCGATCGGAACAAGTCAACGTTTCGGTTGATCAAATCCAGCCGGCTCTCGTCCGGCTTCCGCCTCAGCCCGGCGGTGATCAGCACCACGTCGGCGGTCGCGAGCTCTTCATATCCACCCGCCGCGATCCGCTGGTCGCCGGCCAGCGTTGCGCCATGCAACAGATCGAGCGCCTGCCCTTCGGCGAGCTGTCGATTCGCGTCGACCAGCACGATCTCGCGCACCACGCCGCCGCACTCAAGCGCAAACGCGGCGCTCGATCCGACCAACCCGCCGCCGCCGATGATTGTGACCTTCATGCGACTTGCTCCGTTGACATTCGCTCGCCCGGTTGCCCCTTGAGCAGTCATTCCTGATCGAGATGGAACCCGATGCGTCGTCTCCGAGTCGGTTCGGGGGGCGGTGCCATCAATTGCCGAATTGCGTCGAACACCACCTTGAACTGCGCGTCGTATTTCCGCTCCATTGCTTCGAGCTTTCTCGCCAGTTCCTTATGGGTCCCAAGTAGTTCGCGTAGTCGAACGAACGCCCGCATGATTGCGATGTTGACCTCGATGGCCCGATTGCTGTGCAGCACACTCGACAACATGGCGACGCCCTGTTCGGTGAAGACGTATGGCAGATATTTCCGGTGCTTGCCACGCCCGCCTTTTAAGATCCCAAATTGGGATCTTAGAGCGAGCCACTCGTCCTTCGTTAACTGGAACATGAAATCGATCGGGAACCGTTGCACATTCCGCTTCACGTTCCGTACGAGGATGCGAGTTTCGACCCCATACAGATCGGCCAAGTCCTCATCCAAGAGGACCTTGTGCCCGCGAATCAGCAGAATCGCTCGCTCGATTCGCTCCGACGGAATCAGCGATTCACCGGGCATGTATGGGGTTCCTCGAGTGAAGTCAGTCGCGCCAGTGACGGCATCTTCCATCTTCGTGCAACACGGTCCAAGGTCACGAATGACATTGGTCGACGCTCAAGCTCGTTACTCGTTGAACTCCGCCGCCACGCGATCGGCAATCTCTCTAATCATTGCCTCTACGTCCGCTGGGCCTGATGATCCGAATGGCGAAGCGGATTCATGTTGCCCCTGGGCAGCGCTCTGGTCGTTGGCGCAATACCCCCGACCAAACTCGTTGTTCCCGCACAGATCGCAATTCTCGAACTTCTCGCGGCCCGCGCGGCGATCGACAAGACCGAGCTTCTGTTTCGCGGTCATGAGGTCGCGCATGTTCTGGTCGCTGAGCCGCTGGATCGGGCCGAGTTGTCGGGCGAGCAACAGCGTGCGGCAGTAGGCTTCGAGGATTTCCGTGCGGTGAAACGCCTCGTCGAGCGTGCGGCCCCAACTCACGACGCCGTGGTTCGAGAGGATCGCGGCGTTCGCGTCGCGCACGAACGGGACGATCGACTCGCCGAGTTCCGGCGTGCCCGGCGTGGCGTACGGGGCGAGCGGCACTTCGCCCAGGAAGACCTCGACCTCGGGAACGACGCATTGCGGCAGCGACGTGTGCGTGACGGCGAACGCGACGGCGTGCGGCGCGTGCGTGTGTACGACCGCCTCCACATCCGGCCGTTCCCGGTACACAGCGAGGTGCAAGAAGATCTCGCTCGACCGTTTGCGCGGCGGATGATCGGCTAGGCTCGATCGGGCCTCGCCGACCTGTTTACCCGTCATATCGACGATGCACAGGTCTTCCGGCTTGAGCAGCCCCTTGCAGACCAGGCTCGGCGTACACAGCACGCGGTCCGGGCCAAGCCGCGCCGAAACGTTGCCCTCGAACGCCGCGACCAACCCGCGGTCGTACATCCGACGCCCGATCCCGCAAATCTCTTGCTTCAGTTTCCAGATGTTCGGCATGGGAAGATGTCAAACGGTTGAACCGTTCGACTGTTCAACCGTTCAACAGGTCAACTCGATCCAGAATACACGCACAGTACGCATCGACCGGCTTGCGCTGCGGATGAAACGGCATCGCCGCTTCGCGGCCTTCACTGACTCCAACGCGCGAGCCGTGCCCGGCGCCGAGGTCGTCCAACACCACAAGCTCCTCACCCGACGGCGGCCGGTTCGCTGCCAGGTCGGCGAGGCTGCACGGTGCGGCCACGAGCAGTCGGTCCCCCGATATCGTCGGGTGCGACCGCGACAACGTGACGCTGCCGATGACTTCACAGATTCGCATCAGTCTGTAATCCCCATCGCGAACCACCGCGCCGGACTCGTTTCCCCCGCGACCAACTCGCGGGCTCCCTTGCCGTCGCTCGTCATCACGATCGTGTCGCCCGCGCGCGAACCCAAGCCGTCGAGCACCAACAGCGGCTCTCCGTCCGCACGACGCTCAGCATCGAGCGGCTGGACGATGAGCAAGCGCCATCCGACGAGCGAGGCGTGTTTGATCGTTGCCGTCGCGTGACCGACCACTCTGCCAAGTTGCACGTCGTTCTCCGTGATCCCTGTGCTTCTGTGTTGGGTCCTTCCCCGCTCAAACAACTCGCAGCGCGTCGACCATCGCGCACCGTCGATGCCGCGTGAACGTCAGAGGGTTCGTCGGCCCTTCGCCGGTCGGTCCCGCGATTGAAAACGAACAGAACCCCTCGCCGCCGATCCCCAGACCTGCGACACACGGCCCATTCTTGACGAAGATCGTCGTCTCGAGCTCGCGGCCCATCTGAGTCATTGCTCGTACGTCGCGTGAATGAATAATGCTCGTGTGCCGATAGCCGTGCTCGCTCTGTTTCGCCAGTTCGATCGCCGCGTCGACGCTGCGGGTGCGCACGAGCGGCAGGAATGGCATCATCTGTTCGTTCTGAACGAACGGATGATCGGCCGACGCCTCGCCGTACAACAGCACGGCGCCCGCGACGGGTCGCACGCCGGCCGCCTCGGCAAGTACGGCCGCATCCTGACCGAGCAGCTTCTTGTTCACGCCAAGCTCGCCGGACTTGCCGTCCAACGGCACGAACGCGGCGCTGGTGAGCGCCTCGATCTGCCGCGCGTCGAGTGGTTGGGCGCCGTATCGTTGCATTGCGGCCGCGAAGGCGTCGAACACTCGCTCCACTACGAAGACTTGCTTCTCGCCGATGCACAACAGATTGTTGTCGTACGACGCGCCGGCGATTGTGTGACGGGCCGCCGCGTCGATGTCGGCAGTCTCGTCCACCACGACCGGCGGATTGCCCGGCCCAGCGACGACCGCTCGCTTGCGGCTGCCGAGCGCCGCACGAGCAACGCCCGGCCCGCCCGTGGCACAAAGCAATCGAATGCCGCGGTGATCGAAGATCGCCTGGGCGGTCTCTAAGGTCGGCTCTCCGATGACCGTGATCAGGTTCTCGATGCCGATTGCGCGGCGGATCGCCTCGTTGAATCGTCGCGCGCCCTCGGCGGCGATCCTCGCCCCCGATGGGTGCGGGTTGCACACCAGCGTGTTGCCCGCCGCGAGCATGTTGATGGCGTTCGCGGCCAGTGTCGGCAGCGAGTGCGTCACCGGGGTCACAACCCCAATCACGCCGAACGGTCCATATTCGGTCACGGTCAGTCCATGATCGCCGCTGGCCGCCTCGCTGCGCAAGAACTCAACGCCGGGAATTCGTTCGCCGATGATCCGCAGCTTCTCGATCTTGTGTTCCAGTCGACCAATCTTGGTCTCTTCGAGTTCGCGGCGGCCAAGTTCCTCGGCCTGCTCGATGACGATCCGGCGAATCTCGGCGATCGCCTTGCCACGTTCGGCGAGCGTCCGCGTGCGGAACTCGGCGTAAGCGTCGGCGGCCGAGGCCACCGCATCATCCACCGACGAGAACACTCCGAATGACCCGGTGCGGCCGCTGCCGCTCGTCGATGGCTGGACGCCGCGCAGTTGGGCGATCACCTCGCGCACCACGCTCTCCAGCAGCGTTTCGTCCGCAACAGCGCTCATCGTTCGATTCCCTTGCGCGACTCGAACACCGTCCGGTCGCCGATCCCGACCGAGTCCACGATGCCGATCACTACGGCGTCGATCGGCAGCTTTTCGGTCTCGGGCGTCAACCGGGCGCTCGATCCCTGGCACAACAATACGACCTCGCCTGGTCCGGCCCCCAGCGAATCGACCGCGACCAACGTGCGGCCGGTTCCCTTGAGTCGATCGCGCGACGACTCCTCGAGCCGAAGCGGTTCGACCACGAGCAACTTGCTGCCGACCATCGCCGCGACTTTCTGAGTCGCCACGACGTGTCCGGTTACCTGAGCGAGAAACATTCGAAACCCTCGTGGAACGGTTGGACGTTGGAGCTGATCGGTCGGACTGGTCAGACGCGCCGGACCCATCGGACCGGTCAGAGCAACTGTTTCAACGGTTCAACAGTTCAACTACTTGTCGTGCCACTACCAGTTCTTCGTTCGTCGGCAGTATCCACACCGCCGTTCGGCTGGCATCGGTCGATACGATCGCCTCGCCCTTGGCCGTTTCGTTGTGGTGCGTATCGAGTTCGATGCCGCACCAACCCATGTCGCGGCAGACGGCGGCGCGAATGAGCGCCGAGTTCTCGCCGATACCGCCGGTGAACGCGACCACGTCGGCGCCGCCGAGTTCGACCAAGTATGCACCCACATAATGCCGGACGGACGAGACAAACACGTCAATTGCCAGTCGGGCGCGGGCGTCGCCCGATGCGGCGGCGAGTTCGATCTCGCGCAGGTCGCCGCTCGCGCCGCTCAGCCCGGCCAGTCCGCCGCGCTCGGCCAGTTCACCCAACAGTTTCTTGATCGGCTTGCCGGTCGCGGCCTTGACGGCAAGCAGCGCGTATGGATCGAGGTCGCCCACACGGTTGTTGTGCGGCAGTCCGCTCTGCGCGCTGAATCCGAAGCTGTTGGCGACCGATTGTCCGGCCCGAATCGCCGAGACCGACGAACTCCCGCCGAGGTGACACGAAACCACTCGGAGATCGTCGCGGCCCGTCAGTTCGCTGAGTCGGCCAGCGATGTAACGATGACTCGCACCGTGAAATCCGTTTCGCCGAATGTGGTGCTTGTCGGCCCACTCGTGCGGCACGGCATACAGCCGATTGCGGTCGGGAATCGTGTCGTGAAAGCCAGTCTCGAACGCGGCCACAAGCGGCAGCGTCGGAAACCGTTTCCGTAGCGACTTCATTGCCGCAACGTAGGGCGGGTTGTGCGCCGGCGCGACGCTCGCAAACGCCTCCATCGCCCCCAGCACCTTCTTGGTCACTCGCCGCACGCCGCTCATTCCCTTAGCCAGCACCGCCTTGAACCCCACCGCCCCCAGTTCCTCGGCCGATTGCAGCACCGCGCTAGAGCCTCGGGTCAGCAGCTTCAGACATCGCGCAAGCGCGTCGCCCTGATCGCTGACCGAAGCGATGACCTCGCTCGGCACGGCATCGCCCGAACCGAGAAAGTAGCATCGCGCCTTCTTCGAGCCGACCCCGTCGACTCCGCCGCGCGCGAGTTCCCGCTCGCTCGGCATGTCAAACAGCCGAAACTTGAAGCTCGTCGAACCAATATTGGCCACGAGGATCTTCATGGGAAGAGGGTTCTGGGTTCGGGGTTCAGGGTCTAGCGGCTCACGGGCGGACGGAGTTGTCGTCCTGAACCGTGAACCTCGAACCCTGAACCGTTCGGTCAAGCCGGAGGCTTCGGGGCGGGGGTCTTGAAAGGGAGCACCTTGGCCAGGTCTTCGTGCGGCCGAGGAATCACCTGAACGCCCAGCACTTCGCCGACGCGACTGGCTGCCGCCGAGCCGGCGTCCACCGCCGCCTTCACCGCCGCTACGTCGCCCGTGACCATCACGGTCACGATGCCGCCGCCGGCCTTGTCGTAGCCCATGAGTTGAACGTTCGCGGCCTTCAGCATCGCGTCAGACGCCTCGATCATTGCCACCAGACCCTTGGTCTCAATCATGCCAAGGGCTTCCAACTTGTCTGCCATCGCACACTCCTCAAAAAGTTAGAACGGTTGAACCGTTGGACGGCTGCACGCGCGTCCGTCTGGAACGCCGCGCAACCGTTCAACCGTCCAACGGCTCATCGTTTCTTCAGCAGTTCCACGTGCGTGGCGTTTTCCAAATCGCACGCGTTGCCTTCGTCGGTGTCCAAGTGAACCTCGAGCTTGTACCGCGCGTCGTGCCGCACCAGGAGATTCTCCAGCGTTGTCGGGCACGGGCTTTCGATGCGCAGGTCCATGCGATCGCCATGCTTCACGCCGTAGTAGGCGACATCGCGATCGCCCATGTGAACATGTCGTTCGGCGCGGATGACGCCGCTCTTCAACTCGATCATCCCCGCCGGGCCGACCAGGTACGCCCCCGGCGTCTCGCGATGGTCGCTGCTGCGTCGCACCGGCAGATCGATCCCCAGCGAAATGCCGTCCGTGAATGCCAACTCAACCTGGCAATAATCGCGGCACGGCCCCAAGACGCGCACGTTGGGCAGCATGCGTCGCCGCGGCCCGATCACGCTGACTGTCTCTTCTGCTGCAAACTCGCCGTCCTGGTACAACGACTTCATCGGAGTCAGCGTCTTGCCCGTTCCAAACAGGGTCTCGACCGCCGCCGGAGTCAGGTGAACGTGGCGTGCCGAGATGTTCACGACAAGCTTGGGCCGATCGCCGTTCGCCCGATGGGCCCCGTCCGACAGCGGGTCGCGAAGCCGGCGCACGATCACCTCGCGGGCGATCCGCTCTATCTCGGTTCGCAAGATCGGTCGGGCAATGGCCACGCTCACCTACGGCGCCTCCTCAGTCACGAGCAAGTCTAGGCCAGCTTCGGCAATCATGCGGCGATGTGTCTCGCCGATCGCCGCGTCGGAAACGAGGCGATGAGCGCGGCCCAATTCACAGAGGAAGGCCAACGACTGCTGCCCAAACTTTGTGTGATCGGCCACAACAATCACTTGATCCACGGCGTTCATCATCTGAAGCTGGGTCTCCACCAACAGGGTGTTCGAGTTGAAGAACCCCCGATCCGTTATGCCCGCTACGCTCATCACCAGCCGCCTGGCCCGCACACCCGTCAGGAACCGCACGGCCAGCGGACCGACCGCCACGCCCGTTCGCGGGTACACGTAACCTCCGACCACCGTCAGGTCCACGCGTCGGTCGCCGGCCAGCAGGTAAGCGATCGGTAGCGAGTTCGTCACCACCTGCACCGACCGGCCCGCGAGGCACCGCGCGACCTCAAACGTAGTCGTCCCTCCGTCGAGCAAGACAGTCTCGCCGTCCTGAACCAGCCTCGCGACCGCGGCGCCGATGCGCCGCTTTTCTACGGTGCATACCCGTCCACGATCCTCGAATGCTGGGACGCTAATGGTGTCGCTTGCCGCCATGGCCCCGCCGTGAGTGCGACGAATCAAGCCAGCTTGGTCGAGCGACTCCAGGTCTCGACGCACCGTTGACTCAGACGCACCAAGCTCAGCGACTAGATCGGGAAGGCTGACAAACCCGCGTCGACCTACCAGGTCACACAGCTTGTTGCGCCTTTCATCGACTATCATGCGTTAAACTCCATTTGGCGAGCAATTATGTGCATGATTATGGATGGAATCAATCAATTTATTTCGCGCGGAGGTGTCATTGGGAAAAAAGGGACTGGGCCAGAGTGGCCTACCGAGGCGGCATTCCTTTATAAATATCGCCTTGTCGAAGACATCCTGGGCTAAATACCGCTCCACATTGAATAGGGTCTGAAATCGGCTTCGGTGGTTTAACCCGCAGCCGCAGGCGAGGCGTGGCTGGTGTTGGTTGTGCCTCGCCTGCGGCTGCGGGTTAAACGAATTCAAACCCCTTTCAGTATGGAGCGGTACTAAATACAGTGCCGCATTGAATAGGGTCTGAAATCGGCCTCGGTCGCTTAACCCGCAGCCGCAGGCGAGGCATGGCTGGCGCTTGTTGTGCCTCGCCTGCGGCTGCGGGTTAAACAAATTCGGACCCCTTTCAATGTGGAGCGGTACTAAAGGATCAGCGACTGATGTTCCGTACTTTCTTACTTGCCTCGGGGCGGAAGCCAATCCCGACTGAATTCAGCTTGGGGGTTGAGCGAGTTGCGCGACTCTACCGCTCTCGGCTCGTGCGTGCGGTTGTGCGTAGCTCAGATGAGCTGTCGTCAACTACGATCGAGTCGGCTGCGACCGATCGACCGCGTCCCAGTGCATCCGAGCCGCCAGACGGTTTCGTGGTTCAAGACGTATTGCTGGTCGGCGACCTGATCAGCGCGGTGGTAGACAAGGGTCACGAGGCGGACGTAATCGTCATCTGGCACGAGGCTCTGGCCGGACTAGACGGGCAGCCGTCTACCGAGCTGACTTCGGAACTGGTGCGCCAGGCGCCTCGGCCGGTGTGGCTAGGCCGAAAACCAACACGGTTTCCTGAGCAGATTCTCGTTGCGTACGACGGCAGCGCCCAGGCTGGCCGGGCGCTCCACATGGGAGCGAACCTCGCCGAGACCCTCGGAGCGAGACTGACCGTACTGAACGTGGACGAATCGCGTGATACGGTTGCCCAGGAGCTGATCCTACGGCGGGCCGCAGGCTACTGCGAACCGTACCGTATTACGATGGAGCGGGTCGGCGTTTTCGGCAGCGCGCCGGTCGCGATCCGTTCCTACGCCGAGACTCACGCGTGCGACTTGGTTGTGCTCGGAGCGACCGGTGTTGGTTACCTGCGAGGTCTGTTGTTCGGCAGCGTGGCGGGACAGCTCATCACGACGGCGCCATGTTCGGTGCTGGTAGCCAAGTAGCGAACGTCGCGGCGGTTGGCCATAATTGAGCCGACGTTGAGAAGCGGTTTGCGGCAGCCCTCCATCGGCTCGGTCCCTCCCTGAAGAGAGCAGCAACGATGGCCAAACGGTTCGGGATATGGTTCGTTGGCGCCTACGGCGGCGTCGCGACGACGACGGCCTTGGGCATCGCCGCGCTACGTCGCGGGCTGACGACGGGCACCGGCCTCGTCACCGAGCTTGCGGAACTGCGCAAGCTGGACCTGCCGCGTTTCGATCAGCTCGTCCTGGGCGGTCACGATATTCGTCGCACGAGTTACTTGGAATCGGCGCGCGAGCTTGCGTCGAAGTCCGGCGTCTTTGACGAGCAACTGATGCGTGCGTGTCAGTCGCAGTTCGCCGAGTGGGACCGAAACGTCAGGCCGGGCACGGTGCGTGGAGCAGGTCGCACGGTGGCCAAACTCGGCTCGTGGAATGGACGGGGCGCGGCCGGATCGGCCGCAGATGTGGTCGATCGGCTGAGCGACGACCTCCGCGCATTCCAAGCCGATCATCGACTGGCTCACGTCGTCGTGATCAACCTGGCCTCGACCGAACCTCCGTTCGAACTCGACGACACGCACCAGACCTGGCCGCGGCTAAGCAAGGCGATACAGAGGAAGCATGCGGCCGCGGTCCCGGCCAGCTCGCTCTACGCCATCGCGGCGTTGTCGCAAGGATTCTCGTATGTGAACTTCACGCCCTCGCTCGGGGCAAGCGTGCCAGCGATCGAACAGCTTGCAATGGAGGCCGGCGCGCTCTACGGCGGCCAGGACGGCAAGACGGGCGAAACGCTGCTCAAGAGCGTGCTGGCGCCGATGTTCTACTACCGCAATCTGCAGGTGCTGAGTTGGGTCGGCCACAACATCTTCGGCAACCGCGACGGACTGGTGCTGGACGATCCGGAAAACAAGGCGTCGAAGATCAGAACCAAGGACCAGGTGATCACACAGGTGTTGGGCTACAAGCCGCAGACGCACGTGTCGATCGAGTACATCGAGTCGCTGGACGATTGGAAGACCGCGTGGGACCACATTCACTTTCGCGGCTTCCTGGGGACGAAGATGATCATGCAGTTCGTCTGGCAAGGCTGCGACTCGCTGCTCGCCGCGCCGCTGGTGATCGACTTGGCGCGGCTGACGATCTTTGAGCACTCGCGCGGCGGCCGCGGGCTGATGCGGCACTTGGCCTGTTTCTTCAAGCGTCCGCTGGGCGTCGAGACGCACAATCTGTTCGAGCAGTGGAAGCTGCTGGCAGAGTATGCACTGCAGTCAACAAACAAGGAAGTCGTGGTGCGATGAAATACGACGCAGACTATCCTCGCTTGGACCGGACGGCATTTTCCGTGGCAATGCTCGGCGATGAATCCGACGAAAAGGCATACTGGCTGTCCAAGAGTCCGCTGGAACGACTGCAATCGCTGGAGTACTTGAGGCACGTGACCTATGGCGTTGAAGCCGCTACCGCAGGACTTCAAAGAGTTCTTGAAGTTGTTGAACTCGCACCACGTTGAGTACTTGGTGATTGGCGGCTACGCCGTCAGCTACCACGGTTATCCGCGTCCTACGGGCGATTTGGATGTTTGGATCGCGCTCGATATGGCGAATGCGGAGAGAGTTCGCAGCGCGGTCGCCGAATTCGGATTCCACGGCGCTGGCTTGTCGGCGGAATTGTTCTTGAAACCTCGCTGCGTTGTGCGAATGGGTGTGCAGCCTGTGCGGATCGAGATTCTCAATTCGATTTCCGGCGCGGTGTTCGCCGAGTGTTTCGCGAGGCGCGTTAGCGCCGAGTTGGACGGGGTGATCGTAAACGTGATCAGTTTGGACGACTTGAAGAGGAACAAGAAAGCAAGTGGCCGGCTCAAGGATTTGGCGGATTTGGAATACCTTCCCTGAGCTCGTGGAAGATTGATTACAAAATGAAACTTGCCTTCAGCACGAATGCGTACATGCGGTTTTCGGTGGAAGACGCGCTGGGCCGATTGGCCGCGCTGGGCTACGGCGGCGTCGAATTGATGGCCGACGTGCCGCACGCCTGGCCGGCCGGGCTGCTGCCCGAGCGCAAGCGGAGCATTCGCGAGACGCTGGACCGGCTGGGCCTGGCGATCTCGAACATCAACGCATTCATGATGAACGCCGTAGCCGACCCGCGTCAGCCGTACTGGCATCCGTCGTGGATCGAGCCGGATCTGCACTATCGCCGCATACGCACCGAACACACCAAGCGAGCGCTGACGCTCGCCAAGGAACTGCGGGCGCCGAACATCACGACCGAGCCGGGCGGGCCGCTGGCGCCGGGACAATCGTTTGACGGCGGGCTGGACGAATTCGTGCGCGAGCTGCGGCCGGTGGTCGAGCACGCCGAGCGCGAAGGGGTCATGTTGCTGGTCGAGCCGGAGCCGGGGCTGCTGATTGAGAACACGCAGCAGTACCTGGCGTTTGCCGATCGCATCCGTTCGCCCATGCTCGGCCTGAACTTCGACATTGGCCACATGTACTGCGTGGGCGAAGAGCCGGCGGCGTCGATACGATCGCTCGCCCCGCACATCCGACACGTCCATCTCGAGGACATCGCGGCGACCCGCGTGCATCATCACCTGATTCCGGGCGCGGGGGCGATCGACTTCGCGTCGGTACTTGAGGCCTTGCGCGAGATCAAGTACACGGGCTGGGTAACGATCGAGCTTTACCCGTATGTCGAAGATCCCGACCACGCGGCCCAAACGGCCCGCCAGCGAATTGCCCCGCTGCTGAAACCCTGACGTCCGACCCTCTGACATTTGGTTCCGGTCGCCGCATGAACCGCCTGCTCGCCTATCTTCAACTGATGCGGTTGCCCAACGTGTTCACGGCGATGTCCGACGTGTTCATGGGCTTCCTGATCGCTCGCGGCACTCTGGCGGAGTGGCGCGAGTTCTTGCCGCTGCTGGCAGCGTCGTCGTGCATCTATCTGGGCGGAATGGTCTGGAACGACTGGTTCGACATCGAGGTCGACCGCGCCGAGCGGCCGAGCCGGCCGTTGCCGTCTGGTCGCGTGCCCGTGCGGCACGCGCTCGTGCTGGGCGTCGTGCTGCTCGCGGCGGGACTGGCGGCCGCAGTTCTGGCGGGACCGACGAGTCGCAACGTCGCGGCGCTGCTGGTCGTTTGTGTGCTGCTGTACGACGGAGCGTTGAAAGGCACCGTGCTTGGCCCGATCGCGATGGGGGCTTGTCGGGCGCTGAACGTGCTGCTCGGCCTGAGCAACGTGCCGAACACGATTTGGTTGCCGGGTCACGAGCAAGGCGCGGCGCGGTTTGGGACGATGGTGGCGGCCGGGCTTGGACTCTACGTGATGGGCGTCACACGTTTCGCCCGCCGCGAAGCCGAACAGTCGCCGCGCGTGGAACTGACGTCGACGACGCTGGGCATCAACCTCGGCCTTTTGCTGCTCGCCATGACTGCGCCGCACCTCCGCGAATGGACGATCGTCGTACCCGTCGAGGCCATGCACGAGTCGTTGGTTCCCTTCGCGTACCCCACCGCTGTGGCGTTGTGGCTGTCGGTGGTTCTTGCCGCCAACGCGATGGTCTGGCGAGCGCTGATCGACAGTCAGCCTTCCAAGATCCAAGCTGCAGTAAAGACATGCATCATGGCGATCATCGCCATCGACGCGGCCGTGGTCGCACTGGTCTGTGGACCGATCTGGGCAGTTGCGGTCCTGGTGCTGTTGCTCCCAAGCCTCACGCTCGGGCGGTGGGTGTATTCGACGTAATTCGTCGCTCCGCCAGGCTTGATAGGGGTAGGGAGGCCGCATTGGTTTGCGGCCCCACTCCCTCCGAACCCATTGGTATCTACACAACTTAGTCCCGCTCCACATTGAAAGGGGTCCGAGTTCGTTTAACCCGCAGCCGCAGGCGAGGCACAACAAGCGCCAGCCATGCCTCGCC
>DAIOWH010000087.1:0-24947 GCA_036758585.1 Planctomycetia bacterium | reverse complement strand
GCGTCGGGCTACTGTCCCTGCGGACTCCCAGGATCACGCAAGGCCATTTAGGCCGAAGCAGGAAACTGAGGCTCGGTGCGTCCACCGGCCAGGAGAGTTATCGATGGCGGCGTCCAACGCAACCGCCCGCAGCCCCGGCCCGTTGCTCTCACCTCGGCCTTGCGTTTTGGTGATCTTCGGTGCGACCGGCGATCTGTCGTGGCGCAAGCTGCTGCCCGCGATGTACAACCTGAGCGTCGACGGCGTGCTGCCCGCGAACTTCGCCGTCGTCGGTTTCGGGCGTCGGGCGGAGGCCGAGCCGGACCTGTGGCTGCGCGAGCGGGCCCGCGACGGACTCACGCGATTCTCGCGGCGGCCGCTCGACAAGGCGCGCTGGGCCGACTTCGCACGCCGCTTGTTCCTGATCTCGGGCAACTACGATGACGTTGAGTCGTATCGCCGACTGAAGGAGCGGCTCGACGCGGTCGACCGCGAGTTCGGCGTGCCAGGCGGCCGCGTGTTCTACCTGGCGGTGCCGCCACAGGTCGCTCAGTCGTGCGTCACGCAACTGCACGCCGCCGGCATGGTCAGCGACCCGCTGTGTCGTGACAACTTCACACGGGTGATCGTCGAGAAGCCCATCGGACACGACCTGGCCAGTGCGCAAGCAATGAACGCAGCGCTCGGCACGGTGCTGGCCGAGCAGCAGACCTATCGCATCGATCACTACCTGGGCAAAGAAACCGTTCAGAACATCCTGGTGCTGCGGTTTGCCAACAGCGTTCTCGAACCGCTGTGGAACCACAAGTACGTCGACCACGTCCAGATCACGGTCGCCGAGGACGAGGGCGTAGGCAGCCGCGTTGGCTACTACGAGGGCGTCGGTGCGCTGCGCGACATGGTGCAGAACCACCTGCTCCAGGTGCTATGCCTGACGGCGATGGAGCCGCCCTGGACGATGGAGTCAGATGTGGTGCGCGACGCGAAGCTCGGCGTGTTGCGCTGCCTGAGGCCGCTGACCGCGAGCGACGTGAGCCGACACGTGGTCCGCGGCCGGTACTCGGCCGGCGCTGGGAACGGCAAGCCGGTCGACGGGTACGAGCGAGAAGTCGAAGCGTACTACCGACAGCGCAACGAGCCGCGACCCGGGCCGTCGCTCACCGAGACGTACGTCGCCATGCGGTTGTTCATCGACAATTGGCGGTGGGCCGGCGTGCCGTTCTACATCCGCACCGGCAAGCGCCTGCCCAAGCGGGCCAGCGAGATCGCCGTGCAGTTTCGCGACGTGCCGCACATGTTGTTCAACGCCGAGCCGAGCGCGCCGCTGCAGCCGAACGTCTTGTCCCTGCGCCTGCAGCCCGACGAGGGATTCTCATTGAACATCGCCTCGAAGCGGCCGGGCGCGCGGCTGCGCATCGAGCCGGCCAAGATGGACTTTGACTATGCCAGCCGAGACGGATCGTCGCCCGAATCGTACGAGCGGTTGATCCTCGACGTCATGGCCGGCGATTCGACCCTGTTCATGCGCCGCGACGCGGTCGACGCCGCCTGGCAGTTCGTCATGCCCGTACTCGACGAATGGGACCGGTGCGGCGCCGTCTGTCTGCCCGAATACCCCGCGGGCAGTTGGGGTCCTGCCGAGGCCGACCGGCTGATCGAGTCGGACGGGCGGCGTTGGCGCACGCTGTAACGGAGCCGCGCGGCCACTCAGGATTTGGCTCAGAATAACTTCCTCGTTTAACGGCAAGCCGAAGGCGACGGCGATCGGCCAAGTCCGCGCGACCCACCGTCGCCTTCGGCTTGCCGTTAAACAAGTGAAATCGGGAACTAATTCCTGACCAAGTACTCAGGCGCTGGACTTGCCACAGCCGCGGAACTCACGCAGCGCGGTCAGCGTGTCTTGAAAATCCTGCGGCAGCGGCGCTTCGAACTCCATCGGCTCGCGGATGCGCGGATGACTGAGCCAGAGCCGACTCGCGTGCAACGCCTGGCGCGCGATCAGCACGCGATCGGCGTCGCCGCTCACGTCGGTCAACTCGCTGAGCCGCAGCGCTCGGCGGCCGCCGTAGGCATGGTCGGCGAGTATCGGGCAGCCCACGTGGGCGAGGTGCACCCGAATCTGATGCGTGCGGCCGGTCTTGGGCTGAATCCGCGCGAAGCTAAACCCGGCGAACCGCTCGATCACCTCGTAGTAGCTCGACGCATCCTTACCGCCGTCCTCGCACGAACGAATCGCCATCTTCTCGCGGTGCGTCGGATGCGGGCCGAGCGGTCGCTCGATGTAGTCGCTGTCGCGTTGCAACACGCCGCTCGTGATCGCCAGGTATTCCTTCTGCACCGATCGCCGCTCGAACTGGGCGGCCAGGTTCGCGTGGGCCAGGTCGTCCTTGGCGACGACAATCAGGCCGCTGGTGTCGCGATCGAGGCGGTGGACAATGCCGGGGCGGTGCGGCCCGGCCACCTGGCTTAGTTGTTGAAAATGGTACTGCAGCGCGTTGACCAGTGTGCCGCGCCAATGGCCCTTGGCCGGATGCACCACCATGCCGGGTGGCTTGTTGACGACGATGAAGAACTCATCTTCGTAGATGACTGCGAGCGGAATCGGTTCAGGTTCCGGCGCGTCGTCGTTTAGTTCGGGGAGCCAGATGCGAATGTGGTCGCCGCGCTTGACCTGATAGCTCGGTTTCACATCGTGCGCGTTCACGGTGACCGCGTCGGCCTCGATGATCTTTTGCAGAATGTTGCGGCTGTAGGCGGGGAACCGGTCGACCAGGTACTGGTCCAGCCGCTTACCTTCCATCGGCCGTTTGACCTTCAGGTCTACCTGGATGGCGCCGCCCGGGTCGCTGCCCGGGTCGCCGACGATGAAATCCACGTCGGGACCGCCGGCCTCGAGCGCCCGCGTGATCCCAGCGCGGCGATCGTGCGCCTGAGCCTCGCCGTCCGAGGCGTCAACGGCCAACACCGCCGCCTGTGCGTCTATTCCGTTCGGTTCCATGGGCTGGCTGTAAACGAGGACGCAGTCGCCAATGACACGCGCTAGGGAAAACTACTTTGTTGTTTCGGCGGGTTCGGCAGACGGCTTCGCGCCGGTCGGCTCCTTCGGTTCCTCTTTCCCACCGCTCTCAGTCTTGGTTTCCGCCGCCTTTGTTGAGTTCTCTGGTTCAGCAGGCTTCTCTGAATCGGACTTTGTGGAGGCGTCCTTCTTGTCGGATTCCGACTCAGGCGCCTTTGCGGGGTTCGAGTCGGTCGACTTGGTTGCGTCGTCCTTCTCCTTGGCCGGCGTCTCGGACTTGTCTTCGCCGTTGCTCGCTGGTGGGAAGCCGAGTTCGGGCGATGGTGGAGCGAGCGGCGTCGTGACAGGCGGCTTATACTCGGCCAGCCACTTGTAGAAGTCGGCGGCCTCGGGCTGCTCAAGGTCCGAGGCGCGGCTGGCGGCCTCTTTGGCCACTTCCGGATGCGACGACGCATACCTTTCGGCCGCCCGCTTGTACGTGGTGATCGCCTGGTCGCGATCGCCTAGCAGTTCCCAACACATGGCCTCGGGCAACGCCGCGCGGCGAATCATGTCGGGCAGCGCCCGTGGGTTGTTCAGGACCGCCAGGTAGGCCTGCTGCGCCTCGCGAAGTCGTAGCACTGCGATGTCTCGGTCGGACGCCAGTTTCTGCTTGGCCTCCGTACACAGCACATCGGCCATGTCGAGTTGGGCCCACAGCGCCACTTCGGTGTTCGGATATGTTTCGGAAATCTGCTTCAGGCGACTCGATACTAGGCCAGACTCCAGCGTTCCGATCGCTTGCAGTTCTTCCCACGCTCGCGCTTGCGACCCGCCTTGTCGCGACATGACCACGACGACGACCACGATCGCCACGACCACGGCCGAGACCGTCCAGCCGAACATCGGCAGTCGGCTGCGGTGCCGGTCGAGTGCGTGGGTCAGCCAGTCGGCGAGTTCGTTGGTTTGCAGTTCATGACGCCGTTCGGACTTCATTGCAGAGTCATTCCCAAAAAACACGCCCCTCGCGATGCGCAAACCAAACGAACGGTTCTGCGGAGCGGCGAGCCGCACATTGGTCGCCACGGACGCGCGTGGAGAGGCACAAGAGCGTCCAGTTCCAACTGAACTGGAGTATAGGACTGGCCAAAAAGTCGGTCAAGGCACGGTGTTGACGCGGTCGAACCCAGGGTGCGCGACGCACTTTGCGCAGGCGCTTCGTTTAGCGCCGAGCCGAAGGCGACGGCGCTATCTGGACAACCGCCTGCCGTCGCCTTCGGCTCGGCGTTAAACGACTTGCGCACGCCAAATCGCAAACCGCGTCGTGCGCCCGCGGACCCGGTGGGAATAGGCGAGGGTCTGGCTGCCGCGTCTCGTCAGGCGGCCAGTGCGGCGGGGTCGGGGCCGCGAGCCAGTTTGACGGTGTGAAAACGGACGCCGCTGGCGTCGTAGAAGGCGAGCACGGAGTGCTTATGGTCCCAGACCGCGTGGGCCTTCATGAGCCGCGGACCATGCTGACAGAAATACAGTCCCGACGGACGCCCGCCGCGAGTCATCACCGACTCAATCATCGGGAACTGCTCAGGGTCCAACGCATGACGTTCGCAAAGCGTCTGTCGCACGTAGCGACGCAACTCATCCACGCTTTGGAATGCGAGCATCGCGCCCTCCTGGGTGTCCTGTTGGGCGGGTCTGGGGGACCGCCCTTCGGCTCCTGGTGTTTCGTCTGCCGGGTCGTGGAAGATATCGGCAGTTCCGGGGCGGCGTATGTGCACTTTTGGCGTGGCTAAAGTTCGCTCCACTCTTCGGGATTTGCGCGGTGGTCGGCCTGCGTCGCGTCTTTCTGAAGCAGTAATTCCAGATAGGACCGACGCTCGGAACGGCTCAAACTCAGGCGTGCGGCGAGCGACAAGAGAGACTGGCGAAACTCTTCCACTTCTGCCGGTTCGGCCGAAAGTTCCAATTCGATAAAGTCGCCGATACCAGCCACGTGGTCGAGCGAAACGTGTACGGTCCGCCCTTGCCAGGGGAGTTCGAGCAGCTCACGACGTTTGTGCACCTCGCGGACGGGCCGAAACCCGAGGCGGCTCCAGAACTCCATCGTCCGCTGGCCCGTACCGCCGCCGGCCGCCAACTCGATCTCGATTTCCGCGCGCGTCTTGGTGGTCTGGTCGATCTTCGGTCCCTTGTACGTCATCCAGGTTCGCTCGCCGATGCGCCGCACGCGCAACGCCTCATCGGTCTCGGCAAACGAGCGCGCGGGGTGGGCGAGGTACGCGTCGACTTCGTCGTGCGTCGAAACGCTGCGGGCTTCGAGCGCCTGCAGTTCACGACGCAGGCCGGCGGCGTCCGACACCGTGTACTTCAGTTCGACTTCGTAGGGCATGCTTCTGACCTTCAATCGAACCGGCAGTTTCGCTAGCATTCCGATCTTCGCACGGGCGAAGTGTAACAAACATGGGGTCCGCGCGGCGTGACCTGTTCGAGACAACTTCCTATGACCTGTTTCACGAGGAGGCGAACATGACGGTACAACAAAAGGCAACCAACATCACCTGGCATCACCACAACATCACGCGCGCCGAGCGCGAGCAGCTTGCGGGCCACAAGGGCATGGTGCTCTGGTTCACGGGTCTGTCGGCGTCGGGCAAGTCGACCGTGGCCAACCTGGTCGACGAACTGCTCTATCAGCGCGGTTGCCGCAGCTACGTGCTCGACGGCGACAACATCCGCCACGGCCTGAACAAGAACCTCGGTTTCTCTGCCGCGGACCGCGCCGAGAACATTCGCCGCATCGGCGAAGTGGCCAAGCTGTTCGCCGACGCCGGCGTCATTGCCATCACCTGCTTCATATCTCCGTACCGCGCCGATCGCGACGCGGCCCGCGCCTTGAATCCCGCCGGAACGTTTTTCGAGGTGTACGTCGATTGCCCGATCGAACTGTGCGAGAAGCGCGACCCCAAGGGCCTGTACAAGAAGGCCCGCGCGGGCGAGCTCAAGGGCTTCACCGGCATCGACGATCCCTACGAAGCCCCGCTCAAGCCGGAACTCGTGCTCGACGCCGGCACAAAGTCCGCCGAGCAACTCGCCGAGGAAGTCGTCGCACACCTGGATTCGATCGGCGCGCTGTCCGCGTAGCCCCGGCGGCGGCTGCAAGTTACCGCCCCGCGAACCCGCTCGCGCACAGACTCCGTGCGCGCTGTACAATCGCGATATGAACAGTGACCACGGTCATCTCACGAGCGACATCGCGGTGCGCAAGGCCGAGCACATCGACCTCGTACTCAACGCCGACGTCGAGTTCCGTCGCAGTACGGGGTTGGACGGGTTCGAGTTCGTGCACGAGGCGCTGCCCGAACTTGCGCTGAAGGAAATCGACTCAACGACCGAGCTGTTCGGCCGGGCGCTGCGCGCTCCCGTGCTTGTGTCGGGCATGACCGGCGGCACTCCGCTGGCCGGCCAGATCAATGAGCGGATCGCGCGGGCGGTTGCCGCCGCCGGACTAGGTATGGGCGTCGGGTCGCAGCGCATCTCGTTCGAGCGGCCGGAATTGATCGAGACGTTTCAGGTGCGCCGGTTCGCGCCGCACGCACTGCTCATTGCCAACCTTGGGGCGGTGCAATTGAATTGCGGCGTCACACCCGACGATTGCCGCCGGCTGGTCGAATCGATCGAGGCCGACGCGCTGGCCTTGCACCTCAATCCGCTCCAAGAGGCCATTCAGCCGGGCGGCGACACCGACTTCCGCGGCCTCATCGCCAAGATTGCCACGGTCTGCCGCACGTTGGGATTGCCGGTGATCGTCAAGGAAGTCGGTTGCGGAAATCGCGGGCAGCACCGCGCGGCGACTGGTCGAATCCGGCGTCGCCGCGATCGACGTGGGCGGGGCCGGCGGAACGTGCTGGACTGAGATCGAGGCGCGGCGCAGCCCGTCGCCCGAGACGCAGGCGATCGCGGCGACCGAAATCGCGGTTGAGTCTGTCCCGCATCGCCGGTTCCAACCCGAACGGGCCCTCCTGGAATCGGCTCACATAACCCGCAAGACTACGAGCTCACGCCACGTGAACCTTTGTCCTGTGGTTTGCCAGTCTCCCTCGACGTACCAAGACGCCGCAAACAGGACATTGAACAAGGGGCCGCCGTGTTGGAGCGTGAATTCGGCGATTGTGGACTTTCTTGGATTTTAGTCGGACCCGTTTTGAAAGTGGCAGTGGCGTAACGTCTATGGGTCGTCGATTATGGTACCCGCACTTGCTGCAAACGAAACCCGAACCGTCAGCCTTGACGGTCTGACCGCATCCGCAAGCGCCGCATGTCGCTTTGCCCAGAAACGCTGCGATCGGCTCAGCGGTATGCCTTGCTCTACAGTATCTGGGCAAAAGGCTGTTGCGACGGATGCTCATGGATTCTCCTCGATCGTTGCTCGCCACTCAGGACTACGAAAACGGGACGCAGCTCATTCTGGAGCTGAGTTGCGTGCCCTTTCTGCCCCTTTCGCGATCACTGTATCTCGTACTTCAGAAACGTCCACCCCAACTCGGTTCCCGCAATTTGCGTGGTGCGAAATAGCCGTGGTTGTTGCCGTCAGGATCGTGGGCGAGGAATCCTGTTGCGCCCATCAGAGCACGCGCAGCCACGCGGCCTTCAGGTACTCGGTCTGGGGACAATTCGCGGCGACCGGATGGTCCGGCGCGGCGCCGGTCCTGGCGAGAAGTTGCACCACGCGACCCGACGCGCCGCGCTGCGTATCGCGCGCGGACGAGTCGGCCGGCGGCGTCGCCTGACGAGCCGCGGCGAACATCACCCGCAGGAACTCGTCCTCCGGCAACAGTCCGGAACACGAGCAGCTCAAGAGCAGGCCGCCCGGCCGGACGCACTGAATGGCGAGCCGATTCAGATCGAAGTGCGTGCGCGTCCCGGCGGCGATCTCGCGGCGCGAGTGAATCAGCTTCGGCGGGTCGAGCACCACGACGTCGAACCGCCGTCCACCGGCGATCATGTCTCGCATGTAACCGAACGCGTCGGCGTGTACCCAACGCACGCGCACGCCGTTGAGCGTGGCGTTCTCGCGAGCCACAGCGATCGCTCGCTCGTCCAGGTCCACGCCGGTGACCTCTCCCGCGTTGCCGAGCCGCTTTGCCTGTATCGCAAATCCACCCGTGTAGCAGCAGAGGTCCAGCACCGACCGGCCCGCGCACAGCGCCGCGAGCTGGCGACGATTGTCGCGCTGGTCGCAGAAGAAGCCCGTCTTGTGGCCGTGCTCGAGACTCACTCGAAACCGCGTGCCGTGTTCGGTGATCGTCGTCCGCGCCGGCAGATCGGGCGAGCCGGCCGGCGCGGCAAGGAATCCCTCCTGGCCGTGAACCTGGTCCTCGACGCGCACCAGCGTGTGCCGCGTGCCGCACAGCGCGGCGAGTCGATCCATCAGTGCGCCGACACGCTGGAACATCCCGAGGCTGAACACCTCGGCCGACAGCACGTCGCCGAGCCGATCGACGACCAGTCCGGTCAGCCCGTCGGCCTCGGCGTGCACCACTCGGTACGCGTCCGTGACCGCATCGAGGCGCAGTAGTTCGCGGCGCAAGGCGACCGCCTGCTCGAGCCGGCGTTGCCAGAACGCCTCATCGGGCCGGGCCGGCTCATGGCTGAGCATGCGGACGACGATCTCGGACCGTGGGTTGTACAGTCCGTGACCGAGCAACTCGCCGTGCTTGTCGAACACGGCCACGACATCGCCGGGCAGCGCCGCCCGATCGGCCCGGTCGATCATCTTGCGAAACAGGAACGGGCTGTACGTCGCGGATCGCAAGTACACGGCCCGTGGCGATGTGGAGTCGGCGGCCAACGATCGCGGCTCAAGCAGGCCGGGCGTGGCTCGCTGGCTGCGACTCCTTTCGGTCGGCGAGGCCGCTGGCCTACTTCGATTCGTCCGCATGCTCTTCCAATTCCTCAATCAATTGCAGGCGAGGCGCGATCCCGGCGCCGGAGCAACGCGGGCTGAGATAGGGAACGTCGCCGGCCCCGAATTCGGGCAACGAGAATCGGTCGCCCTTCTGCACGATCGGCAGCAGGTTTGGCAACACGCCAAACTGAGGCGACATGCTCGCGTCGCCCGGCACCCACGCCAACTCGACGTCCGGCGTACTCAGCGCGACCTCGGCCCATGCGTGATGCGGCGCGCGGACCAGTCGAGCAGGCACGCCCGACGCGCGGCACAACGCGATGAACAGGCAACTGCGCTCCTCGCAGTCGCCGCGGCCGCTGCGCAGCCCCACCAGCGCGCCGCCGAAATCGCCCTCGACATAGCTCACACGTTCCCGCGTTGCTCGGAACAGCCGCTCGATGCGATCCATCGTGTCAGTCGCGTCGCCCAACGCCTCCTCGGCAAACTTGCGAATCTCGGCGTGCGACGACTCGATGCCGGGACTCGGCCGCAGGTACGGGCGAACCGCCGCGACGCTCGACGGCCGCAACTGGTCGCGCACCTGCGAATTGAGCCGTTGAGTCCAGCGCGTGATCTCATACGTGCGTACACAGGTCGCCGTGTCGCCCACACTCATTGAAGGCAATCGCAAGATCATCTGCTCGGCCGTGCCGCCCACGCGGCGAATCTGCACCGCCACGCCGAGCGGCTTCTCGACGTCGACGAGTCGCACCTGCTGTTCGGGCCACTCGATCGGCACGGCGACCGAGGCGACCGCCTTCTGCACAGGACCCTCGACGGCTTCGAGCCGCAACCCGACCTTGAACAGCCACCGTTTCGATTGGTCGCGAATCAGGATCGGACCAACTTCATCCTCGCGATCGGGCGGCTGGCCGAGCGAGGAACTGACCGTGGGGCGGGCCTGCAGCCTGCCAACCAGTTCCTTGTTCGACGGTGGCAGGCTGGAAGCCTGCCCCATGGCTCGCGACGACGTCGCCGGCGCGATCAGCATGACCGCGACAGCCGCCCAGAACTTGCGAGCCACACGACTCGGCATGATCGTTATCCCGTCGGGCGCACACGCAGTACGTCCAGCCATTGATGGTCTGATTCGATCGTGATCAACGTCAGGTTGTTCGACGTCGCGGCGGCCAGCGCTAGGCCGACCACGAACACCTCGTTACGAACCGAGGCCCGCCCGGCGACCAGACACCACGGCGTGTCGCGCCCCATCTGGCCGGGCAGCTTGACGTGCCGGGCCAGACGGTGCGCGAAACCGGATGCACTGTACTGCCGCGGCCAGATCACTCGCAGCGCGTCTTCCGCGTCGGCGACCTGGCCGAGGCCCGGCACGATCTTGTCGAGCAGCGCCGGCACGTCGGCCTCGTCGGGCGACTCCGTGTCGCGCGACAGCGGGGCCACGACCACAAGCCCGACACGCACCGGCACATGATAAACGGTCAGCCGCGCTCCTTTCCAATCGCGATCGGGCACGGCGAGCGCCGCAACATCGAAATCCGCCGCCGAGTCCTCGTCGAGCGCCCGGCGCGTGCGCCGAAACAGCCGCAGCCCGGTGCGAACCACCTCGCGCACGACCAGCAGCGCCAGCAAGCCGCCCAGCACCATCAGCACCAGTCGGCCCTGAGGCGATCGCAGGAAGTCTTGAATCTGCTGGATCGGAAGTTCGCGCATAGCGGTCACTCATCGCACTGTCGCGCCTACAAGCTGCGGCATCTCGATGGCCTCCTGCAGTTTGTCGTCTCCCGGGCCGCCCGTCGCCTTGGGCCAGATGTGGAACCCGCCGCGCCAGGCAGGCGGAATCTCCCACGTGCCCCAGATGCCCTTCTCCTCGGCGTAACCCTGATATGACACGTCGTGCTTGTCGATGTATCGTTTCGTCCACCAGCACTTGCCGCTATCGAGTTCGTAGCGGCCCGTGATCAGGAAGTCGCCGACCCAGTCATGCCCGGTGCCGCGAATCGTCGAGTCCTTGAAGGTGAGCGTCAGGTCCATCCAGTGCCGCTTCACGTGCGGCGGCTGCAAAAAGAACCCGGTCCATGGCCCGGACGGGAACCGAAAGTCGGCTTCCAGGTTCGCTTGGTTGCTTGCAAGGTCCATGGGCCGCCATAATACCGCGCGGCGCGGGCCGGCTCGATCCAGAAGGGAGACGAACATGACGACACTTCGTTACGGCGTCATCGGCGGCGGATTTGTGACTGCGTTTCACCTGCGCGCGCTGCGGCAGGTGCGGGGCGTCGAGGTGGCGGGACTGTACTCGCGTCGGCCGCCCGAGAAGCTCGCGGCGTACGCGCGCGAGCACGGGCTGGGCGACGCCCGCGTGTTCGCGAGTATTCGCGAGATGGCCAAGCATGTCGACGTGATCGCCATCCTCGCGCCGAACTTCGCCCGCGTCGCTCACGTGGAGGAGATCGTCGATGCCGTGAAGGCCGGCGCCAAGCTGCGGGGCGTGATCTGCGAGAAGCCGCTGGCGCGCAACCTGGCCGAGGGGCGGCGCATGGTCGAGCTGATCAAGTCGGTGCGCGTGCCGACGGCGTACTTCGAGAACCAGTGCCACATGCGCAGCGTGCGAACCGCGCTCGATCAGCTCGGCCCGGTGCTCGTCACGATGGGCCCGCCGCTGTTGACGCGATCGGGCGAGGAGCACTCCGGCCCGCACAACGCCTGGTTCTGGGACCCGGTGCAGCAAGGCGGCGGCGTGCTCAGCGACATGGGTTGCCACTGCATCTCGGTCGGCTGGTACGCGCTGACGCCGCCCGGCCGCTCGCCGCGGTTCCTCGTGCCTCAGTCGATATCGGCCGACGTGTCGTTGCTCAAGTGGGGCCAGCCGCGCTGGCGCGACGAGCTGCTGAGCCGCTTCGGCGTCGATTACCGCAAGGCGCCGGCCGAAGATTTCGCGACCGGCATCGCCACATACCGCAACCCCGAGACCGGTCAGCTCGTCAAGAGCCAGTTCACGAGTTCGTGGATGTACGACAAGCAGGGCCTTCGGCTGGCGCTCGATGGGCTTGGGGCGGGCTATGCGTTCGAGATGAACACGTTGCGGTCGAGCTTGGACGTGTTCATCGGCGACGCGGCGGCCGCGGCGGTGTCGAACTCGGAGTTGGCCCTGGAAAAGTCCACCGCCACGCGCGGTCTTCTGGTCGTGCAACCCAACGAGCCCGACCTGCTCGGTTACACCGACGAGAACGACGACGCCGCGCTCGCGTTTCGCACCGGCCGCGAGCCGCTGCTCGATTGGGACTACGGCCTCGAAATCCTGCGGCTCGTCATGGCGGCCTACCTCTCCGCCGAGCGTCGGCGCACCATCGACATCACCGACCCGGCCACACAGCGCGAACTCGATTCCTACGTCCCCCTCATCCAACAGGGCCGCGGCGCGGAGGTGCTGTCGTCGTGATTCCATTCGGCTGGTGAGAACAACAAGCGATCAGAACGGTGGCTGCACGTGCGATGCCCACACCTGCTTGACCGCTTGTGCCTCGCGGGCGGAAATGGCGCCGATGCGTGCGATCAACCAGCACTGTTCGAGCCCTTCCAGCCGACTCGCTGTCGGACGCCGAACTGAGCCAGCATGACGGAACAGATCACATGTTCAGGGAGAGTCATGGGCCACCACCGCGACATCACGGCTTCGGCTTGCCGTTAAACGAGGAGGTTATTCTGAGCCAAATCCTTAGTCGTGACTGCCCCGCGATCGATCAGTTCGCGCGCCCAAGCCACATCGGCTTCGTCGAGCGGCGGCGCGAGCGGCGCGCGATAGTTGATCGACAGGTCGTAGCGAGCGCGGGCGTAGACGGTCGTGAAGACCGACTGCAGATCGAGCGAGGCTTCGGGGTCGCCGCGTTTCAGCGGGACGGCGATCGCTGGCAGTCTGTCGCGCAGCGTCCAGGCGTAGATTTCGGCGCGCGGGCGGGTGGGCCGGCGACTCACTATCGCATAATAGTCGCCGCGCGGACGCGGGGTCGTCGTCGGCAGGCGCGAGCCACCGCGCAGTAGGTCCAACTCAATAAGGTGAGAGCGGCTGGTCAGCACTTCGTTGCGTTTGTTCAGGTACTGTTCCCGGCCGTCGCCGCTCGTCCGTTTGTTGGCCGGCGACAACGTCTCGATGACCGTGACGACCTCCATCGTCTCGCGCTCGCGAATGACCAGGTATGTCTCGCGGCGCTCCTGCGGCATGGGCAAGACGCACTCGACCGGCGCGATGGTCCCAACGGCGGCGGGACCGGTCAGCGTCGCAACGCCGCCTTGCGAGTCCGAGGCAAGTACCGCCACGTCCGCCCATCGCACGTCTTCCTGATCTGAGCCGCCCAACGGATGCTCCACGTACACGCGACGCTCGACCCGTACGATGTACCGCGGCTCGACGGCGGGGGCGAGCGCATCGCTTATCGCGGTGTTGTACCGTGCGTGGAAATCCTCCCACTCTTGGTTCTCAATGTGTGGGTCCATACCCGGAAACGGCGACGGCATAGGTGACTCCCACGGGATTCGTTGCCGGACCCATTGTACTCACGTGACGAGCGGCCGGTCAGTCGGATATTTCTCGTAGAGTCGTTCGGCAAGCACTTGCCGCAGCCGCGTCATGGCTGGTGGAGTTCCTGAAACGACGTGTAAGAGTGGCAGTAGTACCTTCCCCGGCCAGGTTCACCGAGAACGAGCGACTCGATCGCGACGTCGAGCCGTGTACCGGACAATGCCGCGGACTCGCCCATTGATCGACTCGGAGGTGCGAATTGGCGGTAGTTTGCTATGTGACCTGTCTGCGGCCGTCGCTAGAATTTCGTCCCAAGGATTGATCGGCCGCGGCTCATCGCAATGCGGTCGCTACCAAGTTGGAGGGAGAGTATCTTGCAACACGCCAGTTCCAGGCGAGCGCGCACGGAGAAGACGCCGCAGAAGCCCAGTCAGAGCGCCGCGGCCTCGGGAAATGGACATGATGCTGGCGCGTCGGCGGCCTCCGTGCCGAAACAGCCCACCAGCCGATCGGGTCACCGTTATTCCACCGCGGCCGAAATGGCGGCGAAGCAACGGGAGATTTCGGTCAGTGAGTTCTTCGCGAAGAACCGACATCTGCTCGGCTTCGACAACCCGCGCAAAGCGCTGCTTACGACCGTGAAGGAGGCCGTGGACAACGCTCTCGACGCCTGCGAAGAGGCGGGCATTCTGCCGGAGCTCACGGTAAAGATCGAGGTCGCGGCGATCGACGGTCAACCGGCCACGACTCCGGCACAGGCCGACCGGTTCATCGTCACCGTCACCGATAACGGGCCGGGAATCCCGCGAAAGAACATCGGCAACGTGTTCGGCAAGCTGCTGTTCGGATCGAAGTTTCATCGCTTGCGCATGAGTCGCGGCCAGCAGGGGATCGGCATTTCGGCCGCCGCGATGTACGGACAGCTCACGACCGGCAAGCCGACGCGAGTCGTCTCGCGAGTCAAAGGTCAATCCAAGGCCCACACGATGGAATTCTCCATCGACACCAAAAAGAACCAGCCGGTCGTCCACGACTGCGAAGACATCGTGTGGGACCGGTCGCACGGTACGCAGGTCTCGATCGAGCTGTCAGGCAAGTACCTGAAGGGCAAGCTGTCGGTCGACGAGTATCTGGAGCTGACCGCCGTCGCGAACCCGCACGCTCAGGTGACATACATCGCCCCTGACGGATCGACTCGAGTGTATCCGCGGGGCATCGAGCAATTGCCGCACCCGCCGCGCGAGATCAAGCCGCATCCGCTGGGCATCGAGCTGGGCATGTTGCTCAAGATGGCGCACGACACCAAGAGCCACTGGCTGAGCGGTTTCCTGGCCGGTGACTTCTCGCGCGTGTCGGCCAACCTGGCTCAGCAGGTCTGCGAGAAGGCGGAGCTTAGCCCGAAGATGCGGCCGCGCGATTGCGTCGGACAGGACGCCGAAAAACTATACCGCGCGATTCAGCAGACCAGGTTCATGAACCCGCCGACCGATTGCCTGTCGCCAATCGGCGAAGAGGCGATCAAGAACGGCCTGTTCAAGTCGATCAAGGCGGATTTCTACGTGGCCACGACGCGCCCGCCCGCCGTCTATCGCGGCAACCCGTTCGTGATCGAAGCGGCGATCGCGTTCGGCAAGGGCGACGGTGGTGCGTCGCTCAGCGAAAACGCCGAGGCTCAGGACGAAGAGGTGCAGGCCAAGGCGGAAGGCGAGGAGGACGAAAAAGAGACCGAACAGGCGCGGGTCATTCGCTTTGCCAACCGCGTGCCGCTGCTCTACCAGCAGACGGCGTGCGCCACGTACAAAGCGACGCTGGCGACTACGTGGAAGAACTACGGCCTCAAGCAATCGCGTGGCTCGTTGCCCGAAGGCCCGATGACGATCTTCGTTCACATGGCAAGCGTTTGGGTCCCGTTCACGAGCGAGGCCAAGGAGGCGATCGCCGAGTACGACGAGATCATCAAGGAGATCAAGCTCGCGCTGCAGGAATGCGGCCGCAAGCTGGGCATCTGGGTCCGCAAGCGTCAGCATGCCAAGAGCGAATACGAACGCCGCAACGCGTTTCAACGCTACATCGCCGAGGTCGCCGAGGCCTGCGGCCGGCTCAAGGGCGGCAAGCTCGACGTCGAGCGACTCCGCAAGCAACTCGCCCGCACCGCCGAAGAGATCACCGGCGGCGACGACACCGACCGCTTGTTGAACCTGAAGAAGGACGACGATGAACAGGAGCTCGCCGACGCGATCATCCGTACGCCCGATGGGTCGATCCAAGGCGACGTGTCTCAACTCGCACGGCAGGCCGTCGGGGCCTAGAACAGGCCATTCAGGCCACGCCTCTCAATCTTGATCGAGGGAAGCATGACCGCACTCAAGGCACGAAAATCCAATCGCGAGGTCGCCGACACGCTCGAGGGGCTTGCCGACCTGGTCGTCAAGGCGGCCAAGAAGGGCGAAGACCCGAAGATCGAGATACCCGTGCGGGCGCTGTCGAACGTCGAGTTCAACCAGCGCAAGCGGATCATCGAAATGGGCGACAACACCACAGAACGCACGTTCTTCAATCTCGGCATGGCCAAAAAGTTCATGCAGACGCTGCTCGTCGCCGACGCGCTCAAGGTACTGCAGCAGGACGACATCAGCTCCAGTCTGCGCGAAATCTACTACCGCACCAAGCACACCATCGCCGAATCGAGCGAGAACACGTTCGACGATCAGAACGAATCGGACCCGATCATCGAGGACCTCGAGGTGACGCTGACTTTGCTGCGCGAGGAGTTGCACGTGCGCGCGGCCGAGGCTGGGTCGATCGTCGGGCCCGTGACCCTGGTCGAGGGCGGCGATGTCATCGACTGCTCGCGCCAGGGCAAGGCGGGCAAGACCGTACCGTCGATCGTCGAGCCTGGCGAGGTCGACATCAAGAAATGCTCGGCCGATTTCGTACTGCTCATCGAAAAGGGGACGCAGTTCAATCGGCTCTCTGAAGACAAGTTCTGGCGCAAACACAACTGCGTTCTGCTCACGGGCAACGGCCAACCGCCGCGCGGCGTGCGACGACTCGCGCGGCGGTTGCACGACGAGCACCGACTGCCGATTCTGGTGCTGGTCGACAACGACCCCTGGGGCTACTACATCTATTCCGTCGTGAAGCAGGGATCGATCAACCTGGCCTTCGAGAGCCAGCGCATGGCCATTCCCACGGCCCAGTTCATCGGCCTCTCCAGCTTCGATCCCGACAAGCACGATCTGCCGCGCAACGTCGGCATCAAGCTGAGCGACAACGACCGTCGCCGCGCGAAGGAGCTACTGAACTATCCGTGGTTCCAAAAGAAAGAATGGCAGCGCGAGATCAAGAACATGCTCGATAGTGACCTCAAGTACGAACTCGACGCGCTGGCCAACAAGGACTTCCGCTACCTCACCACCGATTACCTGCCGCGAAAGCTAAAGGAGAAGGACTGGCTGGACTAAATGGCCTTGCGTGATCCTGGGAGTCCGCAGGGACAGTAGCCCGACGCGCCAGCGAGGGACCGGGCCTGATTTCTTGTGATTTCGCCATGTGCCCCCTCGCTGGCGCGTCGGGCTACTGTCCCAGAATCGTGCAAGGCTATTTGGCAGCGACGAGTGGGCTTCCCTCACGCGCGGATGGACGAGTTGCACGCACGAATCGCTGTGCACTCGGCTCCTCACTCCAGTCCGCGCTCGCGGCGCAGCCGCCTGACCTCGCTCATGATGTGATCTATCAGTCCGCCGTTGGCCGATAGTGCGCGGTATTCGCGCAGGAAGCTCCAGAGGTTGAACAGAATCGCCGCCATCGCCACGGTCATGTGCAGCGTGCTGCCGACGAGGCCGCGGTCCACCGCAGCGCCGAGCAGCGTGGCGCCAAAGACCAGGAAGATGCCGCCCAGAATCGCCGGCAGCGTACGCATCTTGAGGTTGCGCGATTGGTTCCACAGTTCCCTGGGCAGCGAGTAGGACGATACGACCTTGTCCACCCAGCGGCCCGTGCCGATGAAGTAGGTGAATGCCAGACTGTGTACCAGCAGCGTCAGCAGCGTCGTGAAGAGTCCGAGCAGAAAGTGCACGGTAAACGGCCACAGTGCGGCCGCGTCGGCGCCGCCGCTCGCGAGCCCCTCGCGGCCCTCGGCGAAGAACCCGATCGTAAAGGTCGCCACAAGAAATCCCGTGTTCAGTGCGGCCAGTCCCACAAAAATTCGCGACATCCGAACTCCTGATCCAAAGGCGGCCACGAAAAATAACGACGGGCGATCGGGCGTGCAACACGTGGCATCAGAACAACTCGCGGATCGGGCGGCCTTCTTCCATCAGGTTCAAGGGGCGAGCCTCGCGGTCGGTGGCGCTGAGGTCGTCGAGGCCGAGCGAGTAGAACACCGTCTTGGCGATGTCCTCGGCGGCGACCGGGTTCTCGGCCGGGTACTCGGCGATCTTGTCGCTCGAGCCGTAGACCTGGCCGCCGCGGATGCCGCCGCCGGCCAGCAGGATCGACATCGATCGCGTCCAATGGTCGCGGCCGGCGCCCGATACGCCGCCCGACCGCGGGTCGCCGATCTTCGGCTTGCGGCCCATCTCGCTCGACACAATCACCAGCGTCTCGTCGAGCATCCCGCGCTGGCTCAGGTCGTCGAGCAGCGTGGCGAACGGCCGGTCGAACTCGGGCAACAGACGGTCCTTGAGGCAATTGAAATTGTTGCCGTGCGTGTCCCAGCCGCCGCCGCTCTTGCACAGCGTGTCGAGTTCCTTGTCGCCCTTCCAGAACACCGTGACGAACGGCACGCCCGCCTCGACCAGCCGGCGCGCGAGCAACATCGAGGTCGCGTTGATGCCGGGGCCGTAACGCTCGCGAACCGATTCGGGTTCCGCGCGCAGGTCGAACGCCGACTTCGTCTGTGCTGACGTGAGCAGCGAAAACGCCTTGGACTGATGCTTCCGGTAGTCACCGATTTCGCCGGCGGCCTCGGCGAGTCGCTGGGCCTGGTCGATCGCGCCGAGCAGTCCGCGCCGCGACGCGAGCCGTTCGGGCGGCGTGTCGCCTTCGAGCGCGAGCGCGGGCACTTGAAAGTCGAGCGGCCGATCGCGCGAACCGTCGACAAACACGGGGTCATACTCGATGCCCAGCCGCGCGGCGAACTGGCCCGGCCGCGTGTACTCGGGCGCTCCCTCCTTTTGCGGCAGCGTGATCGCGCTCGGCAGGTAGGGATGCGGCGGCCGTTTGTACGCGACGACCGACGCCATCGACGGCCAGTCGCTTGCGTACGGCGTGCGTGCGTTGAGCAGTCGGTGGAACGTCGGATCGGGCGCGTGCCCGGTCAGGTTGTAGTAGTAGCCGGCGTGGTGGTCGCCCGTGCCGCGGCCGAAATCGCCGAGCGAGCGCACGATGGCCAGGTGGTGCGCCTGCTTCGCCAGGTGGGGCAGGTGCTCGCACAGCAACACACCCGGTGCGCTGGTCGCCACCGGTCGAAACGGGCCGCGGTACTCGGCCGGCGCGTCGGGTTTCATGTCCCACGTGTCGATGTGCGACGCGCCGCCGGAGAGCCAGATCATGATCGCCGACCTGGCGACTTTTCGCCCGTCGGCGCGCGACGCCGCGCTCGCCGCGTGCGCCAAGTTCGCGCCGAAGAAACTTAGGCCGCCGGCGACCAGGAACGTGCGCCGGTCCAGCGGATAGTGACCGCCCACAGCGAGCTTCATCGTGTCTCCTTGAGGTCGCGGCAATTGTATCAGTGAGGGTTGATGCACGGAACCCGATCGCCGAGAATGCGACCGCCGTGGGAGTGCAGGCGTCTCACCTGCAAATCTCGGTACGGAGCAGCCGGCGGGACGCCGGCTCTACAGCTCCTTGGCAGCATTGCTGGCGAGGATCCACAAATGCCGCGAGTCGTCGGAGCACATCACACGAGCTTCACGGTGGCCGAGATCGACCGGTCGATCGGGTTCCTCCGCGACCAACTGGGCCTGGAGCTGCTGTACCGGCGCGAGGTGCGTGCCGAGTACTTTGCTCAGATCGTTGGGTTGCCCGGATGCGTCGTCGTGGCGGCGCTGTTGCGGATTCCGGGAACGACGCATCACGTCGAGCTATTCGAGTACGAATCGCCGCGCGGCGAACCAGTCAGGCCGCGGCCGTGCGACCCGGGCAGTTCGCACCTATCGCTGCTGGTGGACGATCTGCCGGCGCTGTACGAGCGGCTCGTCGCGGGGGGCGCCCAGTTCGTCAGTCCGCCGGTGCTCGTTGCGTCTGGGCCGAATCGCGGCGGCTACGGCGTCTACCTGCGCGACCCGAACGGAATCTTGATTGAGCTCTTTCAAGCACCGCGCGGGGATGCAACTTGAAGCACACCGCCGCACCCGCCGCCGCGAGTTGGAAGATACTGGGCCTGGTGATGGCCTACGCCTTCATGTGTCACTTCAACCGCCTGAGCATGCCGGCCGCGGGAACGGAACGGCTCATGGACGAGTACGGCATCTCGCCCGCGCGAATGGGCTGGGTCTACTCTGCGTACCTCATCGCGTACACGATCGCGATGACGCCGGGCGGCTGGTTCATCGATCGGTTCGGTCCGAAGGCCGCACTGGTGACGATGGGGTTCGGCTCGGCGACGTTCGTGGCACTCACTGGCTCGGTCGGTTTGCTTGGCGTGACAGTGCTGGCGTGGCCGGCATTCTTGTTGATTCGCAGCGCCGCGGGCCTGTTTAACGCCCCGATGCACCCGGCGGGCGCACGTATGGTCTCGCTGTGGTTCCCGCCACACATGTGTGCCATGGGCAACGGGCTGATCACGGCGGCGGCGCTGGTGGGCATCTCGACCACCTACTATCTGTTCGGCGCGATGATGGACCGACTCGGCTGGCCGGCGGCGTTCGCGATCGCCGGGGCGGCCACGGCGGTCCTGGCTCTGGTGTGGATGTATGGCGCGAGTGACGCGCCGGGCGACCTGGACGCCGCGCTCACGGTCGCCGTCGCCGATCCGCCGGCTCGTGATTCCAGCCGGTGGTACGCCCTGCTGGGCGACCGAAGTCTTGTCTTGCTGACCGTCAGCTACGCGGCGGTTGGCTACTTCGAGTATCTGTTCTTCTACTGGATGGAGTATTACTTCGACAAAGTGCTCGAGCTGGGCACGGATCGCAGCCGGAAGTACTCGACGATCGCGACGCTGGCGATGGCGGCGGGGATGTACGCGGGCGGTCATCTGGCCGACCGAATCGGCCGGCGGTTCGGGCGGCGGGCGGGCGGCGCGGCGGTGCCGGTGCTCGGCATGATTCTCAGTTCGGCGTTCTTGATGGCGGGCGTGTTCACCCAGCGGCCCGAGCTTGTCCTCGCGTGGTTCGCCATCGCGCTGGCGTGCATCGGCGCGACCGAAGGCCCGTTCTGGACGATGGCGGTCGAACTTGGTCGTTCACGCGGCGGCATGTCGGCTGGCATCTTCAACACCGGCGGCAACGCGGGCGGACTGCTCGCCCCGATCGTCACGCCGCTCTTCAGCAGCTACTTTGGTTGGCAAGGCGGCCTGGCGCTCGCCAGCGTGTTCGCGGTGCTCGGCGCCACGCTCTGGTTCTGGATCGAGCCGGCGGCGGACGCATCGCCGCAAGAAAAACAAGGGGACGAAGAATGAAAGACAGAGTTCAACTGCGCGACGTCATCCGGAACCGGCCGTTCCTTTTCTTTCTTGCGTCTCTTTGCGTTTTTGGCGGCGATTCCCGCGCGGACGAGCTGCGGCTGACGTTGCGTCATCAGCGCGAGACCGCGGCCGGCAGCGGCCGGTTTGAGAGGGTGGTTCGTGAGCAGCACTGGGCGGCGGCCGAGACGGCTGTGATCGTGTGCGACGTCTGGGACCTGCACCACTGCCGCAACGCGGTGCGGCGGCTTGAGGAATTCGCACCGCGCCTAAACGACGTGCTGACCGAGGCGCGCCGGCGGGGCGCGACGATCATCCACTCGCCCAGCGACTGCATGCCCGCGTATGCCGATCACGCCGCGCGGCGCCGCGCGACAGCGACGCCAGCGGCCGCTCGGCTGCCGAGCGACGTCGAGTCGTGGTGCTCGCGCATCCCAAGCGAAGAGCGAGCGGTCTATCCGATCGACCAGTCCGACGGCGGCGAAGACGACGACCCGGCCGAGCACGCCGCGTGGGCGGCCAAACTGAAATCGCTCGGCCGCAACCCGGCGATGCCGTGGAAGCGGCAGTCGGACCTGATCGCGATCGACTCCGACCGCGACTACATCAGCGACCGCGGCGACGAGGTCTGGAACATCCTCGAACATCGCGGCATCAAGAACGTCATCTTGACCGGCGTTCACACCAACATGTGCGTGCTCGGCCGCCCGTTTGGCCTGCGCCAGATGGCCCGCAACGGCAAGAATGTCGTGCTGATGCGCGACATGACCGACTGCATGTACAACCCTCGGCGCTGGCCGTACGTCGATCACTTCACCGGCAACGACCTGATCGTCTCGCACGTCGAGCGGTTCGTGTGTCCAACGATCACGAGCGACCAGGTGCTCGGCGGCCGGCCGTTTCGCTCGAAGTCCGACTCGCGGCAACAGGCGGACGTCACCGACCTCGCCGGCGCGAGCGCGAGCGCGCCCGATCGAGCGACGTTCGAGAAGCACTGGTCGCTGGCGCCGCTGCCCACGACGTGGCCGGCCGCGTCGGGCGGCGCGATCGGCGACTACGCCGGCGTCGCGTGGTATCGCTGCTCCGTGCGCGTGCCGCGATCGTGGACCACGCCGGACGGCTTGCAGTTGGCGCTGCCTGGCAAGCGTCGCACTCGCGCGTGGTTCAATGGCCATGCCCTCGATGCGGGCGACTCCGGCACGCCGCGCACGCTGCGGATCAAGCCGGACTGGATTGCTGCGGACGACGCGAACCTCGTGGTGCTTCGCGTCGAGCACGCGAGCGGCGACGGCGGTCTGGGCGAAGTGCCGAGCATCATTGGCGGCAGTGAGTTGAAGCTGCGCGGGCGCTGGCAGTTCCGCCTCGGCGACGACGCCGCATGGTCGAACATGCCGCTGCCCGCTCGGTTCGGTACGTCGACCGACATCCTGTTCGAGCCGCCGGCGGCGAGCGCGATCGCACCGAAGCCCGACACATCGCACCCGATCCGCGTGAACAATCCGCGCCGGCTCTCGGACTGGCAGATTGCGGCCGAGCGAATTGCGATCGGGCCGGGCTACAAGCCGAGCCTCGCGCGATTGCCGAGCGGCGAGCTTGTCATGGTCGCCCTGTTCCAGGAGATGAAAGACGGCAAGCTCGTGACCGAGTGGACCGGGCTGTGGCGATCGGCCGACGACGGCCGCACCTGGAGCGAACTCGATCGAGTGCGCGACCTGATCGGCCGCGAGCAGTGGCTGACCGCGACGAGCGACGGAACGCTCTTCGCCACTTGCCACCTGCTCGAGCAGGACCAGAACAACAAAGACGGCGTGACGCACAGCTACATTCATCGCTCGACGGACGGCGGTAGATCGTGGGAGCGAACGCGAATCGTCTCGCCGGAACTGCCGGCGGCGGCTCAGACGATGTGCTCGCGCAACGTCGTCGAGCTGCCCGACGGCTCGCTGCTGCTCGGCGTCGGCCTGAACGGCCAGCCCGGCCGCGTCGCCTACGTCTGGACCTCGCGAGACAAGGGCAAGACCTGGCAGGCCGGCCCGCTCGTGAAGTTGGGTCGCTACCAGGGGCGCGACTACGACAACTACGATTGCTTCTTCACCGAAGACTTCACCTACCGCGCGCAGAGCGGCAAGCTGCTCCACTGGATTCGCTGCGGGCCGCCCAGCCCGATGCACGCAATGAACGACGGCCGGCCGACTCCGCGCGGCGACGATTCGATCGATCGCACAATGTGGTGCGAGTCGACCGACGGCGGACTGACCTGGAGCGACGTCCGCGACTTCGGCGAGTACGGCCGTATGTATCCGCGCGTGCTGCGACTCGCCGACGGCCGGCTGCTCATGACGTACACACAACGCAGCCTCGTTTATCCGATCGGGCTGCGCGGCATGGTCAGCTACGACGACGGCGCGACCTGGGATTTCGAGCACGATCAACTGGTGATCGAAGGCCGCACGCCGTGGGGCACGGCCCAGGGCGGCGGGTTCGGCAACACGCTCGAGCTGCCGGACGAATCGTTGATCTCGTGCTACTCCTACCGAGCGGCCGACGGTCAGACGCAGGTCGAGGTCGTGCGCTGGCGGTTGCCGGCGTCGGCGAGCCAGCGCGACGTGATCGGCCGACGCCTCGAGCCATACCTGCAGCCGCCCGCGGAGTTCGCCGGCCAGTTCGGTCCTTACCGCTCGCCGCTGCGGTTTGCCGACGGGTCGGTCGCGAAGACGTCCGACGACTGGGCGCGACGCCGCCAGGAGATTCTCGACACGTGGCACCGCCGCCTCGGACCCTGGCCGCCGCTCGTCGAACGACCGACCGTGAAGGTCCTCGAGTCAGTGGACCGCGGCGGTTACACGGAACATCACGTTCACGTCCAAATCTCGCATGACGGAAAGCTCGCCGACGGCTACTTGCTGGCGCCGAAGGGTCCGGGGCCGTTTCCCGCGGTGCTCGTGCCGTTTTACGAACCGCTCACCAGTATCGGCCGCGGAGCGAAAGGGCAGGGCACTCACGACTACGGATTGCAACTCGTGCGTCGCGGTTTCGTGACGCTGTCGATCGGCACGCCCGGCTCGGTCGAGAAGATCGGCCTCGACACGCGCCAGTTGCTCACGGAGGCCGGCGTCGAGCAGCGTCGTCAGCCGCTCACGCTGCTCGCCTACGTCGCCGCGAACTGCCACACCGCGCTCGCTCAGATGCGCGAGGTCGATCCGGCCCGCATCGGCGTCGTCGGGTTGTCGTACGGCGGCAAGTGGTCGATGTTCGCATCCTGCCTCTACGACAAGTTCGCGTGCGCCGTCTGGTCGGACCCTGGCATCGTGTTCAACGAGCAGAATGCGAACGTGAACTACTGGGAGCCGTGGTACTTGGGCTACGACCCCAAGACTCAGCGCAAGCCCGGCGTGCCATCGGCCGATCGACCGCGCACCGGCCTGTACAAGGAACTGGTCGACGCGGGCGAAGACCTGGTCGACTTGCACGCGCTGATGGCCCCGCGCCCCGTGCTGGTCTCGGGCGGTACGGAAGACCCGCCCCGCAACTGGCAGGCGCTCAACCATCTTGTCGCCGTGCACGAACTGCTCGGCCACCGCGGTCGCGTCGCCATGACGGCCCGCCGCACGCATGTGCCCACGCCGGAGGCGCTCGAGTTGGAGCTGGCTTTCCTCGAATACTGGTTGAAACACCGCGAGCGCGAGTAGGCCCGATCCTCGGTTCCATCGGTGTCGACAGGCTCAACGATACGGGCTGCACGTGAGTTCATTCACGTGGAGTGTGCTACCTGAAACACCTCGCGCTACCCAGTCGCTGACGTAGCGACGAAGCAACGCGAAGCAACGACACCTGCTGTTGACTTTCAATTGGCCGTGTTAGAATGCTGACCGCACAGCGACTGGCTAGCGATGTCGAACTGGTCGCCGATTGCGTGAGGCCATTTGTGATG
>DAIOWH010000086.1:0-25015 GCA_036758585.1 Planctomycetia bacterium | reverse complement strand
AACCCCAGTGTGGAGCGGTACTAGGCAAACACAGGCGATCCTACTGCGGCACGACGATCGTCTCGTTGACGAGGCCCTGGGGCTGCCCAGGTTGCTGTGGTCGTTCGGCGGCCGGCTGCTCGGTCGATTTCTCGGTTGGTCGCGCTGGAGCCTTGCCCACGCTCGAAAGCCACTGTTGCAACTGGGCCGAGTTCAGGCTCGATCCGAGCGTCATGATTTTCACGACGCCGCGCGATTCGCCGGCTGCCCGGTCAAGTTCCTCCGCGATTTCCGTGATGATGCTCATGATGTCTTTCGGGGCCGAGACGGTTAGCGTGTTGGAGCGGTCGTCGATGCCCATCGACAACAACCCCTTGAACTTTCGCGCGTTGTCCTGGTCGCCGCCGTCGCCAAAGATGTAGGTCGTGCTGTACATGGACCGCGCTTGTTCTTGCTGTTGCTGCTGCGGGTTTCGCGCGAGCGCCTTGTCGTTCGGGCTTAGGAGGTCGCGGAACACATCCTTGATGACTTCCGACACCTCGCGAGCGGTCGTGAACTGGAAGGACAACTGTTTGGTGATGCGCACCGAGTTCGAGTCGGGCCGCACGCCCTCGTCGTAGATCTTGACCAGTCGTTCGATTTCGGCGAGTTGGCCCGGGTCGGCTCCAATCACCAGGATCGTGTTCGTGACGGGCTCGGGGACAAACTTGAGTTCGCGGCGACGCTACAGGCGGCTTCGCTCGTTGCTGCGGTCGCGCGAACTGCTGCTGAAGCCGTACACAAGGGCCATCTCGTCGAAGTACGGACTCGACCGTCGCGGGCTGTCACCCTCGCGAAAGATGTCCTTGAGCACATCGGCGACATCCTTGCAGAACGAGTTCTTGAGATAGAACAGTTTCTGGCTGATCCGTTGGGGCGGCGCCAGTTCGTTGATCATGCGTTCGAGTTGGTCGAGCGCCTCGGTGTCTTCGGAAGAAATGACCAGGCCGTGCGGGCCGGGCGTGATCGCGATCGGCGGTGCGTCGGATCGCGCGGCGTCGTCGCGCGGCACGCGCGGGGCGACCGAAGGAATCTGTGCCACAGCGAGGGCCGGCGATCGCCGGGAATCGACCCGCACCAGGCGGTCGCCGTCGGGCACGACCGGATCGCTTCGTCCAGCCACGGCGATAGGCTTGGTGTTGCGAGCGGCCCCCGCCGCATCTTTCTGTTTGGTCGGATCAGGTTGCGGCGTCGAGTTCGGCCGGACCTTGTCGCCTTGGTCTGTTGTCGATTCGGGCGGTGTCACGCGCAGTGGGTTGGGCCGCACCGACGGCCAGGCGTTCTGTATCCGCTCGATCAGTTGTTGCGCGTCGCCCGGCGACATGGGCATCACTCGCATGGTCTGATCGCTGCGATCGCCCTCGGGCACCTCGCCCAGCTTCGCCAGCAGCTCGTGTATCTCCTTCATCTCCGAGTCGGTAGCGCGGAGCAGCAGTCGGTTGCGCTCGGTGTCGGCCTCGACCTGAAGCTGATCGGCCGGGTCGCGTTCCTGGCGCGATCGCGAGCCGTACTCATAATCCCACCAGTACGGTCGCGAGTTGCGGCGGTCGTCGGGGCCGCGCATCAGGAACTCGATCGAGCCGGCGACCATCGCGGCGTCGAGGACGTAAAGCTGCACGACCTCAAAATGTCAACCCGTTCCGTCGATCTTGTCGACCATCGCCTGGATCGTAACGTGGTCGATCGGCGTGGCGAACGCAATGATCGACCGGCTGCGAGCGTCCACCTCGAGGCGAGTGTGGGGATCGAGGTTGCCCAAGTCGTCGAGCACCTTGACCAGCGACGCCGGGTCCATCCCCGACAGCTTGTAGCTGCGCAGCCGCGGCAGGTTCGAGAGCAACGACTCCGAGCGGTTCCGCGGAATGTCCATCGCCTTCACGGCCTGCTCGATGATCGTCATCTTGTCGGGCGGCGCGTTGGCCAGGATGCTGTTCTCAGCGTTGTTCACGGCGAGGAAGACTTCGGTGTTGGTCCGGCTGCCGCCCCCGCCCTTGCCCGCCTGCTGTGCGGCCATCTGCGCCGCCTGCATGAACTGCTGCTGCATCTGGCCAATCTGGTCGGGCGTGAGCGCGACGGTCGGGCCGGGCTTCTTCAGACCCAAGATCGTGTGCAGAGTCTCGTGAACGTCGGTCGCTCGCACGTGCCGCAGCTTGAACTCGCGCAGAACATTCTCCTTGCCCCGATCGGACTGCTCTTCATCGAGAAAGTCGCGGATGCGCCGCATGTTGCCCGCGGTTTCCAGAACCTCGAGACGGTTGGTCGTCTTCAGCGCGGTGATCTTGCCGTGCGGGCTGAGCATCGGCTGAATCTCGCCGGCGACCGCGTCGGCCACCAGCGAGTCGAGGTCGAAGAAGCACTTGACGAATTCGTACGTCCCGCGATCCTCAAGCTCCTTCGGATCGACGCGCGGCACCAGACTCTTGTCGAGCCGCTCGAGCTTCGTGACGAGCAGCACCTCGCCGTTGCGCAGCAGCGTGTAGCCCTTGTTGATGAGCGCCGAGTTGACGAGGTCCTGAACCTGATCGGGCGAGTATCGTCCGCGGCTCGTGAGGCTGAGGAAACCGGGCGGGACCTCTTCCATCTGCAGACTCATGTGGCTGACGTCGGCGAGCCATTCGAGCACATCTTCCCAGTCTTGGTTCTTGAAGCTGAACGCGATCCGGTCGTTCTCGTCGGGGCGTACCTTGAGTTCTTCGGGGTCGGCGGGCTTGGTCGGCTTGCGTCGTGGCCGGCCGGTCTCGGCAGGTTTTTCGGCGGGCTTCTCGCCCGGCTTGGCTTCGGCCTTGCCCGGTGTGCCGCCGGGTTTGCCCTTCTCGTCGGGCTTCTGCGACGGTTTCGGCTCGGCAGGTTGCGGTGGCTGCCCTTCCGCAGGCGCGGCGTCCGTCAGGACCTCTTGGATCACGAGGCCGTCGACCACGGCATCTTTGACGACGATACGCCGCTCCTGGGCGCTGATGCCGTCGAGCAGGCAAATGGTGACGAGACATGCCGCAGCACTCGCGGGCAGCTTCGCGAACTCTCGTGAGCGCATGAGCACACTCCAAGCGTGTCCGGCCGGGTCGGTCGTCCGGGGCACCCAACCATCTTGGCCACATGGCCGGGCAACTTCAAGTTCGCCGTGGACAATCCAAGCGGTTAGCCCGGGTCTACACCGCGGCTGGACGCGGCGGTCTTGCCGCGCGGGTCCGTTTCCGCGTTGGATTCCCTTGTCCGCTCCCGTGCCAACCGTTGCTCGAACACAACGTCGCAAAGAAACCATGCAAGCGCCAGGATCATGCGTTATGCTTCGGCAAGCGTGGCGAACTGGGGTGCGCCTGAACATCGGCGTCAGCATCGAGAGGATCCGCAATGGCGATTGAAATCGGTTGTACGAATTGTGGAAGTCGGGTGCGCGTCCATGAGTCGCTGGTCGGTTCGATGATCGCGTGCTCGGAATGCGGGTTGCCGATCGCTGTACAGGCTCCGACCCCGCCGACTCAGCCGACCATCGCTCAATCGACCGCGGTGCCGCAACACCCACCGGCCGCGCCACAGCGGCCGCAGGCGCCGACGGTTCCCCATCAACCGCCCGCGCCATGGTCGACGGCTGTACCGGCCCAGCAGCCTGCAGACACGTGGGGGCCGCCGATTGATCTGTCGTCCCAACCTGCGACGCCAGTCGGGCTGCAGGGGCCAGCGCCCCGCTCGACGACAGATTCCGCCGCGGATTTCTCATGGCTGCAGCAGCCCGCCCCGACACCGGTGGTCCCGAGCGCCGCGACAGCTCCGACACCGCCTCGAGACGCACCAACGAACCTGGCGCCGCCGCCCGCCCCCGCGCCGCCGCGGCCCGCTGTAGCCGCAGTCCCCGTTGCGATTTCCGTGGCAGCCTCCGCGCCGCCGGCGACCGCCCCGGTCGTGGCGCCTGCCGCGACGACCCGGGCGTTGCCTTGGGAATCGGCTTCAGTTCCGCCGCAGCAAACCGTTCAACAACCGCCACTGGTCGTGGAACCGCCGCAGGTCATGCCGTGGGAACAGCCGGAGTCAGAGCCAAGCTTGTCTGTTCCAGTCACCCCGCATCCTGCGCTTTCGCCGGCGGCCATACAGGCGTCTGCGGAACCTGTCGTCGCCGAATCGCGGGGCCAGTTTGATTTCGGTCAACCTTCGTCCGACGCGCCGGCATTCACGCCGTCGTTCGCACCAGCACCGACTACGGCATCGGGGCCCACAGCGCCGGCGCGATCCGCGGCCGGACTGATCGGCAACGTCGTCTCGTGGGTGCTCGGTTTTGCCGTCGGGTTCTTTGTCTCGCGAGCGATGGCACCGAAGGCCCCGACGGCGACCGGCCTCGAAGCGATCAAGGACTTCGGTCAGCGCAGCGGCGCCAAGGCGTGGCCAAGCCCTAAGGCCGAAGTGCCATCGAAGCAGAAGGTGTCGCTGGGCGCGACGGTTCAGGTGGGCAACCTGGCTGTCACGCCGGTGAAAGTGGAACGGCGCAAAGTCGTCAAGGTCCACTTCTCGGGGAACAAGGAGACCGTCGAGCAAGAGAGCCTGGTGTTGCGCGTCAAGTTCAGGAATACATCTTCGGACCTGTCGTTCGTGCCGATTGACGAAAACTTCCTGCGCGAGAACAAGGAAGCACCAGTCTACTCTTTCATCGACCTGGGCGATGGCGCCACGATCGGCATGTTTGACCTGTCCGAGTTTAGCGAGTTCAGCATCGAGGGGCAGCCGTTTGACGAAATCGTGCCCGGTCAGGAGGTGGAGGCACTCATCGCAGCAGCCGAAGGTTCACCGGCGCAGATCAAGGGGAAGGGCAAGATGGTCTGGCGCATTCTCGTCCGCACGGGTGCAGGACCAAACAAGGCGTACACGTCGGTCGTCGGCGTGGAGTTTTCGGACGATCAAGTTCAAGCCGGTTAGTTCGAGTGGCCGGACCACCCAAGCTTGGTGGACTCTGCCCACCGCCACATATAGGGTTGGTGGGCTAAGTACTGTGCCGCATTGAATAGGGTCTGAAATCGGCTTCGGTCGTTTAACCCGCAGCCGCAGGCGAGGCACAACAACGCCAGCCACGCCTCGCCTGCGGCGGCGGGTTAAACGAATTCAAACAAACGTTTTTCAATGTGGAGCAGTACTAAGCCCACCCTACCTCGGATTTCGTCGCGGGCCCTACGACCCGCCGCCAGCGAAGTTGATCTTGGAAATCTTGGCGGCTGTCAGCGCGTTCACCGCGCCGATCAGGTGACTGTATTGCAGTGCGTCGTCGGCATGGATTTCGGCCTCGACTTCGTCGGCCATCGCGCCGCCGGCCAGCATCTGCACCTGAATCTGCAAGTCCACAAAACTCTGTACCTGTCGATCCCCCAGCAGGATCGCGGCCAAGTCTCCGTTTTCCGTGGCCTTGAGATGTACTGCCAGCGGCGGAATCTTGAACTCCTCGACCTCGGGCGCTGCGACGGCGCCGGCGGACATGCTGACCGCGAACTGCCCTTCGTGGATCATCGGCTTGAGCGTGAACATGAAGAACGTCAGAAGCTGAAACACGACGTCGATCATCGGCGTCATGTTCATTTCGACCTTGGTGTCTTCGGCCGATCGGCGTTTCATAGTTGCTCCTCGGGCATCGCCCGCATCGCAAACTTGTAGTAGCCGATCTTCTGGCACATTTCGATCAACCCGCGAATGCCGCGATAGGGCGTGCTATGGTCCGCGCGGACGACAACGGTGCTCCAGATCTTGCCCGCATTCAGGTCGGCGGCGACTTTCGCGTCGGTGTAGGCGGCGTATTGCATGTTCCTCTTGGCGAGCGCCGCCTCACGGCTGAGATACGTCTCGATCGCCGCGCCTTGCGTCATCACGTCCCATGCCTGGCCCACGGCGAGCAGCTTGCCGTCGCGGTCGACATTCAAGAACAGCGGCTCGGCGGTCGCGCCCTCGACCGGCGTGGCCTGGTCGGCGATCGGCAGACGCACGCGCTCGTCGGCCGCGTCCTTCGAAAAGTTCAGCACGAACATGAAGAACGTGATCAACTGGAAGGTCATGTCGATCATCGGCGTCATGTCCATCGCCGCGTCGCCGCCGGGTGATGGTTTCTTTCGCATGTGCCGTTCTCCGTCGCTGGTTAGCTTGCCGGCGTCTGGCCCGGCGGCGGGGCCGCGGCGGCTGGCCGCTTGGTCAGGCTCGCGAAGCGACCGATGATCTGTTCGCACATCATTCCGGCCTCGAAGCTGAGCCGGGCCGATCGGTTCTTGAGAATCGTGAACGCGACGGTCGCGGGGATCGCCTGCAGCAGTCCGGCCACGGTCGTACACAACGCCTGCGAAACGCCGGTGGCCAGTTCGCTGGGCTTCGGCGCCGTGTCGCTCCGCGAGATCACCATGAAGCTCGCGACCATGCCCACCACGGTGCCGAGCAATCCGACGAGCGTGGCTATGTTGGCGATCATGGCGAGGTAACTCAGGCGATGCTCGTGCTTCATTCCCTCGTCGTCGCCCACTTCCTGCGCGGCCTCCATAGCCTGTTGCTGGCCGGCGGAGAGCCGCCCAATGGCCGCGGCCACCATCTTGCCGAGATAGGATTGTTCTCGCTTGGCCAGTTCATACGCTTCCTGAAACTTCTTGTCGCGGAAGTTGGCCTCGAACTGATCGAGAAACGGACGCGGCACGAAGTTGCTCGACCGCATCACGATCGAATACTGCACGATGAACCAGACGACGATGATCGAGATGACGAGCTGCGGGAAGAAAAACAGTCCTTCGGCTTTGTAGATCCATACGAACATGCTCTCGCCCGCTGCATCGGTGGTCGCCGTGGCGGCTGGTGCGGCGGCCGGGGCTGGCTTGGCCGGGGCCGGTTCGGCGGGCGGCGCCGGCGCGGCCGCGGGCTTGTCCGCGGCAGTGTCGGTCGGCGCCGGCTCTTGGCCGTTGGCCGCGGGCGAAGTGCCAAGCATAAAGGCCAGCGCCAAACCGGTAGCCAGCCCGAACAAGGTTCTCGTGAATGCCTGGCGTGATCGCGTCAACAGTTGCAGGTCCCTCTCCGTGTTGCAGTGGGCGTCGGTACGTTCGCGAGGTCCGGCCCATGATGCGCAAGCAACTCGGCGAAAGCAAGCAGCTGATTCGGCAGTCCGGCCCAGCCGACGGCCAACTTGGTCGGACAGATCAGACAGATCAGACAGATCGGACAGATCAACTTGTGGTCGGCCTCGGTGGAACCATGACTGGGCGTTACAATAGCCCACACCGATGAGCACATTTCGATCACGAAGACCTGGTCCCCCGCCGGCGCGGCCGATGACGCACCTCTTGACGATGGGCGTGTTGCTGGCGGCGGTCTTGTTCGCGGTGTACCAATCGGCAATCCCGCGCGGCCGAAGGCCATCGGAGCAGATGGCGGCCATCGTGGCACTGGACCCGCTCGCCGCGCAGCATAACCGAGTGCAGCCTCTGCGCATTCGCGAGGAGTTGCCGGCCGGGGCGTTCCTGGCCGCTCAGTCTGGCGGCGGCGCGGCTCAGCCGCCCGGCCCTGGCGGCGAATCGACCGAACCGATACCGCCAACCGAGATCGACCGTAGTGTGTTCGACGGCGTGAGCGATCAGACCAAGTCGTTGTCGCCGCGCGCCTACTTTCACTTGCTCGACGTCGCCCGAAACCTGCCAGAGACGGCGCTCGATGCGGAAGCTCGGCCCGGCATTACGTTCGCGCACCTTGCCACGCGGCCTGACGACCTGCGCGGGCAGGCGATTGCTCTGCGGGGCTACGTGCGGCGCATGACCGAGATAAAACCGATCGCCAATCGCGAAGGTTTCGAGCGGCTTTATGAGGGCTGGCTGTTTACCGAAGAGTCCCAGAACCATCCCTACGTCATCGTGTCTAGCCAGTTGCCCGACGGTTTTCCGCTGGGAGGCGACATCGTCGAATCCGTTTCGTTCACCGGCTACTTCCTGAAGTTGTGGGCCTATCGATCGGGCGACGGCGACCGTTACGCGCCGCTGCTGCTCGGCCGCACCATCATCTGGCGTCCGCGTCCGCCGGCTACAGGCACGAGCTTGCGGACGCACGGTGCGATGGTCGCGATTGCCGTCCTGTTGATCGCCGCGCTAGTTGCCGTGACTTGGTGGTCGCGTCGTACGGCCGCAATGCTGCGCGAGATGTACGTGCGGCCCGCACCAGACGCCCCGCCAACGAGCGTTCCAACCACCGACGACGCGGTCGCGCCGCCTGAGGAGTTTCTGAAGGACCTCGAACAAGACACGTAGCGCGGCTTCGCCCGCAACCCAACGTGGCGGACGCTGCCAGCGCCTCGCGCCGACGCTGGCAGCGTTCACGTCGGCACGAATAATCTCGTCATCATGAGGGACGCTGCCAGGGTCTTGCGCCGACGCTGGCAGCGTCGGCCACGTCCGCTATTGCGGACCTGTGGCTACTTCTTCGACGCGGTCTCGGGGTGCAGTCTCTGGAGTTTCTCGCGCGCCGCAGCGGCGAGTTCGGGACGGCCGAGTTGATCCCAAAGCTGCGCGATGTGCCCGAGCGCGCGGGGGTGAGCCTCGTCGTGGGCGCTGTACAATCCGTCGATAGCGAGGTAGGCCATCAGTGCATCCTTCGGCCTGCCGGCTTCGCGCAGCACGTCGCCGAGTGCGAGTTGGGCGGTCGCCTGCAGGTTGGTTTCTTCGGGTGCCGCCGTGTCGATGATCTTGCGGAACAGTTCGACCGCCTCGTCAACTTTCTTGAGTTGGGCCAGGCACTCGCCCTTGGCCAGCAGTGCTTCTTGTTGACGCAGTTTTTCTTCGGGCGTCTTGGCTGGCGCGGCCGCGATGGCGTCGAACTTCGTCACGGCCTCGGCGAAGCTCTTCGACTTCATCAGGATGCGGCCTTCCCAGATGGCCGCGCGGTTCTGGTACTCGGGCCAGGGCGCTTTGGCGAGTTCGGCGAATGCCGCCCGAGCGGTCGTGGCGTCGCCTTTTTCGAGGTGCAGTCGACCGGCCAGTTCCGCGAGCGCGAACTGGTGCCGCGAGTTGGCATGCTTCGATTTGAACTGATCCAGTCTGCTCAGTGCGTCGCCGACCTTCGTCGGATTGTTCAGCGCCTGGCGGGCCGCCGCTCGCGCTTGGCCAAACTCGATCGCCGCACCGACGAATCCCGACGCGCCGGCAGCGGCCTTCTGGTACTGCTCGATCGCCTTCGTGAACTCGCCCGCCCGTTCCAATCCCGCGGCCACGCGCAGCGCCAGTCCGGCCGGCCCGTCGTAGCGCACGTCGATTAGTTCCGCCACGGGCACCTTCACCTCTCCCGTCTCGCCCGTCTGCATCACCTTGATCGTCACTTCAGTAGCGGTTTCGGCCGTTATCGTGCCGCGCAGCGTCCTCTTCGAGCCGCGCCGGTCGATCTCATCGGCCGCCAAGGCCAGCGTCGCAAAGGTCGCCGCAGCGCCCACGACCAGCAGAAGCTGTCGTGCCACGCGACTCGCGCGCTGGAATCGGTCCTTCTTCATCGGGCCTCCGGAAAAACCTCGGCCTTCGTTGCTGACCAGTCTTTAAGTCACGCGCGTCACTATATTCTCTGGCCGCCAACCGTCAAGCTTGCGGCTTGCAGGCGTCCCAGTTGAATTGGCTGCTGGGCCTGTTAGACTCTTAAGCGATCAGCGGACCGTCTGACCGCAAGGAGCCAGTATGAGCACAGCGGCCGCGGAGCCCGTTCAAGAACGAACCGAAGCAAGCGCGAAGCCGTTGGTGACTCGCCGCCAACGGAACTATTCCGAATACATTCGGTCGGCGCCGGCCGGCGTGCTGAGCGTGATCGTACACGTCGTCGCGGTGATCGTGCTGATGTTGATGACCACGGCGGCGGTCAAGAAACCCGATCCCGTGCGTATCGACACGCGCATCGACCCGGAACGCGCCGTGCCTGAATTCAATCAACTGATGCAGGAGCTCACCGAGGCGACGACCGACATGACTGCCACATCGGTTGTACGCGCCGGCGCGAGCGCATCGGGTGGCAGCGGCGGCGGATCGGGCGGGACCGGCGGCATTGGCGGCTCCTCCGCACCAAAGGTCGACCAGACGCTTATTCCCGAGGTGAAGGTGGCCGCGCGCCTGGGCATGGGCGACGTGCCGGGCCGCGGCGATCTGGACCTGAAGATAGAGGTCAAGGGCGAAGAGAGCGCAGTTGTCGGCGATCACCAAGCCGTGATGGACCGCCTGACACGCGAAATCCTTCGCATGCTCACTCAGCGAAAGGTCCTCGTCATTTGGCTGTTCGACGAATCACTCAGCATGAAAGACGACCAGCAGGACATCAAGGGTCGCTTCGACAAGATTTACGAGGAACTTAACCTGTCGGGTCAGGCCAAGGGCGACGCGCTGCAGACGGTCGTGCTCAGCTATGGCAAGAACCTGCACCAGCAGACCAAGGAGCCGACCAGCGAGATCAGCGAGATTCGCGAAGCGATCGACAAGATTCCCGTCGATCCGTCGGGCGAGGAATGGCCGTGCAAGTTCGTGATCCAGATCGCCCGCGAGTACGCACGCTATTTCACTCAGGGACGCCGCCAGGTCGTCCTGATCATCCCGACGGACGAGTCCGGCGAGCGGGCCACTGCCGATCGCAAGGAGAGCGACGGCGCGTACCTCGAAGATGCCATCGCCGCGGCCAAGAAGATTCAAATGCCGATCTACATGGTTGGCCGTCAGTCGATTTTCGGCTTTCCGTTCGCCCACGTGACCTATGTCGACCCCGAGACCGGCGACCACTACTGGCCGGCCATCACGCGCGGCCCCGAAGCGGGCGACGTCGAGTGTCTGCAGACCGAGGCTCTGCACAGCCGGTGGGACGAGCAGTCGGCCGGCTTCGGACCGTACGAACTCGTTCGGCTGGCTCGCGACACCGGCGGCATCTACTTCATGCTGCCGACGCCCGATCAGCAGGTCCCGGAAACGCATTACGATCCGCTCGACATGAAGGAGTACGTGCCGACGTACGGCATTCGTCGCGAGTACCTGCAAGATCGCGACGCCAGCCCGTTCCGGCGTGCGATCTACGAAGTGATCCAGAAGTGCGGCCCAATGGGCGTGCCGCTGACGTTCAGCATCGAGCCGCAGCAATTGCGCACTCAGGCCGAGGCGGCGTACGTGAACGCACGCAAGAACCGCGAACTGCTGGCCGCCGCATACAAGTACCTAATGGACGTCGAAAAGTTGCGCGACAAGGAGCCGTCGCGACGCTGGCGCGCTCACTACGATCTGATCCTCGGCCAAATATACGCTTACCAGGTAAAGCTGTATGAGTACGAGTACTTCTTGATGGACTTCGTCTCGCGGCCGCAAGTGCCGAAGAACAAGCCCGACGCCAAGTACAACGTCTATTGGGGCATTGGCCACTCCGCGCACAAGACGAAGACCTGGGCGCCAGAGAAGCACATCAAGGAGCCGATGGAGCGGGCGGAAAAGCTGCTCACTCGCGTGATGGAGGAACATCCGGGCACACCCTGGGCCTCGCGCGCCCGCGCGGAACTGTCGCGCGGCTTCAGCGTCAGCATTCACGAGGGACGCCACAGCAAGCTCTACGGATCGCGAGCGAACCTGGTGCCGAAGTTCTAACTCACCTGGAGGCCGACGACCCTTCATCCCGGCCCTCTCCCCCGCGCCAAGCAGGCCGTAGTGAATGACTAACGACTAATCACTAATGACTAAGGAATCACGAATTCCGAATCACGAAGGGTCATGGCTGAAAACAAGGACAGGCCGGCGTTTGACCTGGAAGAGCGAACTGCGTTGTTCGGCGAGACCGTGGTCGCAGTTGCCAAGAAGGTCCCGGTGAACCAAGTGACAAAGTCGCTGATTGACCAGCTCGTGCGATCAGGAACCAGCGTCGGCGCGAACTACTGCGAAGCGGACGATGCCAGTTCCAAAAAGGAGTTTCGCCAAAAGATCGGCTATTGCCGCAAGGAAGCACGCGAGACGAAACACTGGCTGCGGATGATCGCCAAGGCCGAGCCGGAACTCCGCAACGAGGCCGTACCCGTGTGGCAGGAAGCGAAAGAACTCCACTTAATCTTCGCCACGATTCACCGCAAGTCGTGAAACTCGGTCATTCGTCATTCGTGATTCCTTAGTCATTAGTGATTAGTCATTCAGTGATTGGTTCAGGGCTCGATCAGGAGACCACCATGACCGAAAGATTCTTGCTCGTCGCCGCGACGCTGTTCGTTCTCCTGTGCCCACCAATCCACGCCGACGAACGGCACCTCGATTTCGTCTATGCCCTGCGCGACCAGGGGTACTACGACACGGCGATCGAGTACCTTCGAGGCATCGCCGGCCGGCCCGATCTACCGGCGCCGGTCAAGGATGTGTTGGACTACGAGATTGGCGAACTACTGCTGCTTCAGGCCACAGACGAACGCGACCTGGTCAAGCGCGACCAGCAGCTCGAAGACTCGCGCGTCCACCTGCAGCGATTCGTCGACGCGCACGCCAACCACGCCCGGGCGCCGGGCGCGATGACCGACCTGGCGCTGATCCTGGTCGAGCGCGGCCGGGTCGCCGTCATGCAATCGAACAGTCCGACGAAACGTGCACAGCGCGCCGAGTTCCAGCAGCAGGCCCGCGACCTATTCAGCAAGGCCCGCACTCAGTTCCAAGAGGCCGAGAAACAGTTCCTCGCCGAGTACAAGAAGTTCCCGTCCTATATCGACCCCAACAACCCGCGGACCAAGCAACAGATCGAGGACCGCCGCGACGCCCACCTCAACCTCATGCAGGCACAGCTCCATCTCGCCGTGATCGAGTACGAGTACGCCCAGAGCTTCGACCGCGAGACCAAGGAATTCAAGGACACGCTGAACCTGGCGGTCAAAAAGTTCGAGGACGTGTACAAGAACTATCGCGAATGGCTGGCCGGTCTGTACGCACGCATGTGGATGGGCAAGTGCTTCGAGGAAATGGGCGACATCCGCAAGGCGGTCGGCTTCTACGAGGAACTTGAGAAACACGAGGACCAGAAGCTCGCCCCCTTACAGCGGCAGGTTGCGTACTTTCACATCATCTGCATGAACAAGCGCGGCGACCACGTGCTCGCTCAGGCCACCGCCGAACGATGGATCAGCCAGAACCCGCGACTCGCGCGCAGCAAGCAAGGACTGGGCGTCTCGATGGAATTGGCCGCGGCGCTGCGCGATCAGTCAAAGAAGCTCGACGAAAAGGACCCGCAACGCAATCGATTGCTCGGCCAGGCCAGCTCGATCTGGACCGACGTGGCCCGGTTCGAAGGCGAGTTCAAGGAGCTCGCCCTGCAAGAGAAGGCCAAGTGGGGCGTCATCTCGCTGAAGCGCGATCGCTTGCTGAACTACGACGAAGCTCTGACGCTCGCCGAACGCGCCCGCGAGGAAAGCAAGTGGGCCGAGGCCGTCGAGGCTTACGAAATCGCGCTCGCGGCCGTTACCGACAAACAGGAGATCAGCCAGATCAACCGCACCCGCTATCTCTACGCCTTCTGTCTCTACCAGATGAAGCGCTACCTGCCCGCCGGCGTCATCGCTCAGCATATCGCAGTGCGCCACCCCGACAGTGGACTCGCGCTGAACTCTGCGTACATCTCACTGGCCTCGTTCGCTCAATCGCATGCAGCCGCCAAGCCATCCGAGCAGCCCGAAGTGGAGCGCGTGCAAATCGACCGCATGGGCCAGTACATCGAATCGCGCTGGCCCGATACTCCTGAAGCCGACTTCGCGCGGCTCGTTCTGGCCGGCGTCGCTCAGCAACGTCAGGAGCATGCCGCCGCGGCCGCGGCATTCGAGCGGGTCAGCCCCAAGTCCGAGGATTACCTGTCGTCGCAAACCAAAGCGGGCGAGGCGTATTGGAACGCGTACCTCAACGGACTCGAAGCCGCCGCAGGCCAGACGCAGAACCTGCAGATCTACCTCAAGAAGGCCGGCGACCTGCTGAGCAAGACGCGCGACGATCGCCAGAAGAGACTTAACCCGAGCCAGCCCGTGCCTGAAGACAACGTCCGGGCCGACCTGTTCCTGGCCCAGATCTATCTCGAAGGCGGTCGAGACAAGGATTCGATCACACTGCTGGAGCCGCTCGTCAAAGCGGTCGGCGAACGTAAAGACCTCGCCCAACTGGAACTCGCCGTCCTCACGTCGGCGATGCAGGGCTACGTGCGGATCGAGAATCTGGACCAGGCCGAAGCGATGATGGGCAAGATCGAGGCGACTGGCAAAGACACCGCCGAGATCACCGCCCTGTTCCAATCGCTCGCGACCCAACTCAAGCAGAAAATGGAGCGGCTCGAAAAGCTGGGCGACAAGGCCGGCGCCGAACAAACGCGACGCTCGTTCCTGGCGTTCCTGGACCGACTCAGCAAGCGTCAGGCGGGCCAGACGTTCGACAGTCTGAATTGGATCGCCGCGTCGTTCTTTGGCCTCGGCGCCTACGATCACGCCGAACGTCTGTTCCGCGAGATCATCACCAAGTTCGCCAGCGACGCCGCCGTCAACCAAGACCCGAAAAAACGGCGAGTGCTCACCGTGACGCGACTGCAACTGGTCACCGCACTACGCTTGCAAAAGAAATACTCCGAGGCCCTCACCACCGTCGAGGCCGTCTTTCAGGAGAACAAGAAGGCGGTGGACGTGATCGTCGAGTATGGGCGTGTACTATCGTGGTCGGCAACCGAGACGCCGCAAAACTGGGACCTGGCCGTCAAGCATTGGCGGCAGTACGCCAACTATCTCGGCCTGATGCGGCCCAAGCCGCCGCAGTACTTCGAGTGCTGGCTGTATCTCGGTGCGTGCCGCATCGGCAAGGCCGCCGCATCGCCGGGCACCCAGGCGCAGGAATTCGCTCTGGCGGCGAAGGAACTGAACTACCTCTACGGCACGATGGCCGAGACCGATCGCCAGCGCAAGCTGGACGACGCCTTTTCCGACCTGCGCGCCTTCGCAGGCCAGGTGGCCGGCGCTCAATCGCCTGCCACACTCGGTGCGCTGTGCGAAGCCCTGCTCACCAGAGCCGGCGCCGCACCGCCCCGCGTCCAGGCAGCCGCACCGGCGCGGTGAATGACTAATGACGGAGCTCGTGCCAAAGGAATCACGAATCCCCGAATCACGAACGGTGATGGCTGAAAACAGCGACAGACCGGCGTTCGACCTGGAAGAGCGAACTGCGTCGTTCGGCGAGGCGGTTGTGTTACAGCCTTGACTCGACGTGTTTCGCGATCTCAGCCGATTCCGGAAATCGCCCGGCCACTTTCTTGTTGAACACCTCGGCGCCGTCGAGCGAGACCTCAAAGCGGCCGCCCTCGGCCGGCACCAACGCGAGCGCCTCGATCTTGTGCGTATACTTCTCCAGTAACGTCGTCGCCAGACTGGCGGCTCGGGGAAGGTGGTTTCATGGGACGCAGTAAACGATCTGCACTTTCATGGGAATGCTCCTTACGGCTTGATCGGCTTCTTCTCGACCAGCGCCTTCACCGCAGGCTCGAGGTCCTCGCCACGCAAATCTATCTGCTGGACGACCCCGCTGCCATCGAGTAAGAACGCGGCCGGGATCGCATCGACACCGTACTTGATCGTGATGTCGTTGTCGCCGTCTGGCTTGTTGAGCACCTGACGCCATGGGTGCTTCTGCTCCTTCAAGAACTCGCGGACCGCGGCGGCGTTTTCGTCCAGGCTGACGCCGAGCACTTCGAAACCCTGGCGGTGATACTTGTCGTACACGGCCCGGACGTTGGGCAACTCGGCCACGCACGGCCCGCACCAGGTCGCCCAGAAGTCGATCAGCGTGACCTTGCCGCGATAGTTGGCCAGCGAGACTTTCTTGCCGTCGATGTCGGCGACCTCGAACGTCGGCGCGGGCTTGCCGACTAGTTCGAGTCGCCTCAGATTCATCTCGACCTGGCCACGGACTTCCGGATCGGACGCGAATTTCTTCGCGAGCGCCGAGTAGAACTCGCGGGCCGCCGCATAATTGCCCGCTCGCTGAGCAGGGCGGGCCAGCGACTCGCCGAGACTGAACGCGAACGCCGCGTTCGTGCCGTCGATCTCGCCGAGCATCTCGCGATAGACTTTGGTCGCGGCGGCGAACTCCTTGCGACCGGCCAGCGCCGTCGCCTTGATCGACGCGGCCAGCGGTCGGACCGCGCCGTCTGGCCATTCGCGCAGGTACTGGTCTGCGTGCTTCTCGTAGTCGGCGAACATGTCGTGATCGATGACTGCGTTGAACAGCATCATGTACGCGTGCTCGGCGTCGGGTTTCCTGCCGGCCGACACGTACTCGGCCAGCGCCTGCATCTTCAATCGGTCGAAATGCTGCTCGAGTTCCTGGGCCGACTTGAACCGTTCGCCGCCACCCGCGGCCTTGGCGTCGGCCTGGCTCGCCGCGGGGCGCTTGCCGCTCTGGGCGGCCGAGGCCGCGCTGTGCCACACGCCCAACCCAACGACGGCCGTCGCGAGCAGCGCGGCAGCCGATACGACGACGGCTGGCCGATTGATACGGTTCATTGTCCGGCTTGAAATCCGTTTCATGGTTCCTCCTGTTACTTCGCGGTCCGCGCGGCCTTTCGCGTGCGCGACTCGGACCTAACCTCGTGGTATGCCGCCGGCTGAGTCGGATCGATCAGACGCAGCACGCCTGCCTCGGCCAACTCGCGGCCGGTGAGATAGCGCGATGAGCGGCACCATTGTTGAACCACGGCCAGGTCTACGCCGAGCAGCCGGGCCATCAGCTCGTCGCACTGTTCTTCGAGCCAAGTGAAATGTCTGGCCCACTCCGACGCCTCGGTCTTCTCAACGTTCTCGCCGCTCTCCCAACGCACCGGGTGAAACTGAAACACGCTGAACGGCACCGCGAACCGCTCGCGACACGCGGCAAGCACCATCAGCGCCGCCGACGAGCACGCGCCGAGCACTACCGCCCGGGCGCGCAGCCCCTTCAACTGAATCAGGCTCATGATCGCCAGCGCCGAGTACACGCGACCGCCGCCCGAATCAATGAACAGCGTACACTCGGCCCCTTCGTCCAGCTCCAGCAATCGTTCGACCACGTCGGCCTGGCAGTCGTCCAGTTCGCCGACGATCGCGATTTCATTGCTCCCCGACTTGGAATCTGCCCTTGCCATCGTTGGCTCCTCGTTGCGACCTTGTTGCGGGGCTTCATATACCCGCTGTTTTCAAACCGTACAAGGTGCGTGCCGGTCGACGTGCGCCGCGGCGCGTGGTAGAGTGGCTCGCCTCGCACACCACTGGGAGGAATCGCTCGTGAAGCACATCGTTCGCATCAGCTTGTTGTTTGTCGTCCCGGTGGCCTGGACGTCCGGTGGCGCGGCGGCGCAGGACGCTCAACAACTTGAAAGCTACATCCGGCTGCACTACTCGAAACACGAGTACATGGTGCCGATGCGCGACGGAGTGAAGCTGTTCACCTCGGTCTTCGTGCCGCGTGACGCCACCCGCAAGTATCCCATCCTGATGAAGCGCACCCCGTATTCGTGCGCTCCGTATGGCGAGGACAAGTACCCCGCGCGGGTCGGGCCCAGCGAACATTTCGTCAAGGCGGGGTACATCTTCGTCAACCAGGACGTGCGCGGGCGGTTTGCGTCGGAAGGCGAATTCGTGCAGGTCACGCCGCATCGACCCAACAAGAACAAGCCGACCGACACCGACGAAAGCTCCGACACGCGCGACACGATCGACTGGCTGCTCGCCCACGTGCCTGGGCACAACGGCCGAGTCGGCATGTATGGCATCTCGTACCCTGGCTTCTACGCGGCGGCCGGCATGATCGACGCCCATCCCGCGCTGCGGGCCGTCTCGCCGCAGGCGCCCGTCGGCGATTGGTTCTTCGACGACTTCCTGCACCACGGAACATTCTTCCTGGCGCACGCCTTTCGGTGGCTTTCGTCGAACGACCACGCACGCACCTCGCCCACGACCGAACCCGTAAGGCAATTCGTCTATCCCACGCCCGACGGCTACAAGATGTTCTTGGAGGCGGGTTCTATCGAGAACATTAATCGGCTCTATCTGAAGGACACGATCCCATTCTGGAACGACATGATGCAGCATCCCAATCGCGACGAGTTCTGGCAGAAGCGTGCGCTGATGCCGCACCTGAAGAACGTCGCGCCGGCGGTCATGGTCGTGACCGGTTGGTACGACGCCGAGGACCTCTACGGCTCGTTCAAGACCTATCAGTCGATCGAGGCGAAGAACCCGCGCGTGAACAACGTGCTTGTCGTTGGCCCGTGGCACCACGGTGGTTGGGCGAGCGTCGACGGCGACCGACTCGGCAACGTGCCGTTTGGTTCCAAGACCGCGGCCTTCTATCGCGCCGAGATCGAGTTGCCGTTCTTCGAGAAGTACCTGAAGAATCAAGAGGTCCCCGCGCCCGCCGAGGCGACCGTGTTCGAGACCGGCGCGAACGTCTGGCGCACGTTCGACCGCTGGCCGCCGCGCTCGATCGAGACCAAGTCGCTCCTTGTGCGTGCGGGCGGCAAACTGGAGTGGGCTTCGACAAACGGAGATCGCGGCGCTTCGCGCGGCGACTCGGCCGGCCACTGGGACGAATTTGTCAGCGATCCGAACCGGCCAGTGCCGTACACCGAAACGATCACCCCGCGCATGACCATCGAGTACATGACCGACGACCAGCGGTTCGCGGCGCGCCGGCCCGACGTGCTCGTCTATCAAACCGACGTACTCGCCGAGGACCTGGTGCTCGCCGGACCGATCCAGGCGGATTTGTGGGTTTCCACGACGGGCACCGACGCCGACTGGATCGTCAAGCTGATCGACGTGCACCCCGACGCCCCCGAGCCGACGCCGCTGGCCGGCTATCAGATGATGGTCCGCAGCGAGTCGTTCCGCGGCCGATTTCGCAACGACTACGCAAATCCGGAAGCATTCCGGCCGAACGAGCCGACGCGAGTGCGATTCGAGTTGCTCGACGTGCTGCACCGTTTCCGTAAGGGGCACCGCTTGATGGTGCAGATTCAGAGCACCTGGTTTCCGCTGGTGGATCGCAACCCCCAAACATTCGTGCCCAACATCTACTTCGCCAAGCCCGAAGACTTCCGCATGGCGACGCACCGCGTCCACCGGTCCGCCGCCCACCCAACGAGTTTCACGGTCGGAGTGTTTGGGGACCGCTAGTCCCCAAACAAGCGAACTTTCGCGAGATATTGCGAGAGTCCAGCGTTCTCGTCGTGAGGCGGCGAACTTTGGAGTGCGGTGGCTTGACACCGCTTTGGTTTGCCTGGAATGTCCGTGGCGATCGATCCAAAGCGGTGTCCAGCCACCGCACTCCAAAGTTCGCTTGTTTGAGGGCTAGTGCGGGTCGCGTGGCCCGTCGCACGACGCCCACCGTTCGACCGTGTTCCTCATGATTGCAGCGACTGCTTGAGCATGCGCCGGGCGCGCCAGCGATTGAGCAGACCCACCGCGCCCGTCAGAAGCACGACGCGGTTTTCGGGGCGCAGCAGCTCGCGAGTCACGTCGTTCAATCGGTCCGCAGTGAGTTCGCCGAGGTGCGAGCGGTAGTCTTCGGGCAGGCGGATAGGTCGGCCGGCAGCGATCATGTTTTCGTAGGCGAGGAAGCTGCACAACTCGAACGGGTTGTCTTCGAGGTTGTCGAACGAGCGGATGAGACGCAGGCGCGTGTCCTCAAACTGCGGCGACGGCAACCCCTCGGCGCGGAGACGATCAAACTCGTGGATGATCTGGCCTAACGCGGCGGCGAGGTATCGTTTGTGCACCAGCGCCGACGCGCCGAGAAAGGCGCAGTCGGTGAAATTGTTCAGGAATGATCCGACGTTGTATCCCATGCGGCCTTGCTGGCGGATGTTCTGGAACAGAAACGAATGCTGCCCGCCGCCGAGAAAATCGCAGACCGTTGCGACCGCCGAGTAGGGGAACCGATCGAGCGGGCGAAAGTGATAGATGACCTGTAAAAACACCTGTGAGCCGGGATAGCGCCAGACGCGCAGCGGCTTGACCGGGCGAGGGTTGAGCTGGCGTGTCGGGGCGTGCCGCGTGGAACGGGCGGGGACGTCGCCGAGGTGCTGCTCGATGATCGGTCGCATGACGTCGGCCGGCTGCGGCGAAACGACCGCCAAGAACGCGTTGGCCGGCGCGTAGAATCGCGAGTGAAACTGCTCGATGGCGTCGGGTCTCAGGCGCCCGAGGTTTCTGACGTATGCCGATTGGTGCTTGGCCAGCGACGGATCGCCGATGATCTGGCTGATGACGTTGTTGAACTGGTGGGCAGTTTGAAGTTCGGCCGGATTCTGGCCGGCATACTCGTGCGCCAGGATTTCCGTCTCGGCGCGGATGCTGTCGGCGTCGTGGGCGACGCCGCATACGACGCCGCGCAGGAATGTCACGCAATCGCCGATCAGGCTGGCGTGCCCGCCGGCGCAGAACATGGTCTGCTCCCAGCCGGTCATGGCATTGAGGAACACCCCCTTGCGCCCAAGCGCCTGCACCGCTTCGCCGTTGCCGGTCCGAAACGAGAGGTGCTCGACGAGATGGGCAATGCCGTCGTTGCCCGGCGGCTCGTCGCGAAACCCGGCGCGAAAGCCGAGCACGGCGGCAAACGTCTTGGCCCCGGGACGGTGCACGCAGACGACTGGCAGTTGGTTCGGCAGAGCGAACTGAACGTAGTCCATGCGCTGGATCAAGCCATGGGGAGCAGATTATCCGAACGGTCGAACGCGAGCTGAGCCGGGCCGACGATCTGGACGTCGCCGCGCCCGGCAAGTTCGCCGCAACACGGCCCGGAAACATCGACTTCGGCGAGATGCAGCGTGTCGGCGATGCGGACGATGCGGGCCTCGTCTGGCGGTTGCAGCCCGATGGTCGAAAGCGCGGCATCGACGACCTCGCGATCGGTTTCGTAGTGCACCGGCGTGACGGCCGCCTCGGGGTGCGCGGCGGTTACGCAGTTCACCACCGTGGCGCGGTAGTCCATCGAACGCACTAATCGCGAAGTCGTGAAATCGGCCAAGCCAATACCCGCGGCGTTGCCGTGCGTTTCCGGCGTCAGTTCGCGCACGAAGACGCGAGTGATCTGGGGCTGGTCGGCGGCGGGCGCCAGGTGCTTGCGGCCGATGATGTTCGTGTCCATGCCGGCGCCGCTGATGTTCTTGCCCATGCGGTCGACGATCAACAGGTCGGCCTTGCGCACCGGCAGACGCGGCATCCACTGCTTCGCGCGCACGAGCAACGCCTTCTCGCGCGGTTCAAATTCGCTCGGCAACATCGCCTCGACTAGCGCCGTCTCGTCGTAGGCGTTTTCGACGACGCCGAGTCCGAAGGCGATGCGGCACTGCGCAAGCACGGTGCGGCCGACCGTACGGATGATGCGGTCGAAGGAGTGGTCAATGATCGCCCGATGATAGACGCCGGCGCCGGCGTGCTTGCCCAGGCCGATCATCATCATCTTGAACAGGCCGCTCTCGATTTCGCCGACGAACCCCGTGTGCGGTTTGACGCGGTTCACCACGACGACGCGATCGGCCTCGAAGGCGTGCCGATCGAAGTGGATTGGGATGCCGTCTTCCGTCTTGTCGACGACGACCGTGTCCATCGACGACCGGATCGGCGCGCCGACGTACTCTTCGGTCACGCCGTAGCTTTCGATGATCTGGCGCTGCCCCTCTGCCGTACCGCTGCCGTGGCTGCCCATTGCGGGCACAATGAAGGGCTTGGCCCCCACGGCCTTCATGCATTCGACCACCGTTCGTGTAATGAGGGCAATGTTGGCAACTCCGCGGCTGCCGACGGTGACGGCCGCCGACTCGCCAGGTTTCACGATCCGGCTCAAGTCGATCCGCCGCAGCTCGTCGCGGACCGCTCCGGCAACGTCCGCCAGACGCGGCGAGTCGAAGTGTTGGCGGACTCGGAACATCTTGGGATAGGGCATGGGGTTCGTCCGTTGCGCGTCGCGAGTCGCGTAGGGTGGGCCGTCTTCGAGTCTCACCATTGCCCGAGCAAGTTCCTAGCGGTGGGACTTGGAGACTCGGCTCACCCACTTTCTTCACAACTTCTCAACAATCAAAGTACTCATCGTCGGGTTCGAGCGCTGGCACGCCGAAGACCACCGTTCGCACGTCGCCCCACAGCCGGTGTGGTGTGCCGGGTTCAATGTACACGACCGTGCCGGGTTCGACATCGACGACGTCGCCGCCAAGCTGCATCTTGCCGCGGCCCTCGAGCACCAGGTAAACCTCGGTGCAGAGCTTATGGTAGTGTCGCACCGAGTCGGTGATGTGAGTGACGTGTAGGTTGCACACCGGCGAGTCGGCTCGCGTCAAGGGCCGCGTGCTCGCTCCACACGGACACGGCACGGTCGGCGCGTCCGCCAGCCGCTTCACGATGTATCCCTTCGCCGTTTCAGGCGCGGTCGCCACAGCCATCGCATCATCTCCTTGCCGGAAAAAGCGGTCCGGCGTGCTTCGTGCGATTCTAGCGCATGGCCGCTGAGCGAGCCAGTCATCTCGTCCGAATCCGGACCAGCCGCGCACCGGGTCCGCCGATAATCTGTTTGGCCAAGGATGGCTGGGAAAGCTCCGAAGGATTGGCAGAACGTCTAGGCAGCAATGTCGGAGAACACGGCGCGATGGCCATTCTCATTGCAGTCCACAACACTGAGCTAGCCGCCCAAATCGCACACGCCCTCAACGCTGCCGGCCACAGCACCAAGGTCTGCCCTTCGATCTCAAGCGACTTCTTCTCGCGAGAATTCTCTCAGGCCGGTCTGGTTGTAACGGATGTGACGCCGCCGGTGCTTTCGCTGCTCCCGGTCGGCGGCCAGACGCTGCTTACCGGGCGAGTGCCGCTGTTGGTGCTTGCGTCCAAGGGGCACGTCGCCAGTTTCGCAGCGATGCTGTCGCGCGAGTCGGCCGCGTGCGAGGCGATCGAACAGGGCCCGGAGTTCGCGTCCCGAGTGCGAGCCGCGGTCGAGCGACTGACGTCCCATCGCGGAAATGGTGTCGACCTGCCGATCGGCCCGAAACACGTGGCATGCGATGCTGTCCATAACCACGGCGAATCGGACGCATCGCGGCGCATCGTGGACCGCCAGGTTCGGCTGCTCGGCGACATCGCGCACGACCTGCGCACACCGCTGGCGGCGATCCAGGAGTTCGCGCACCTGATGAGCGCGGGGCTCGCCGGCGACCTGACCGATCAGCAGCGTCGCTACATCAGCATCATCGAGCGCCGTTGCGGCGATGCCGCCCGCATGGTCGACAACCTGCTCGACGGCGCCAAACTGCAGTCGGGCCGAGTTCACCCGCACCGCGAGGCGATCGATCTGGCCGATGTGCTGCACGACGTTCAGGACTCGCTCGAGCCGGCGCTGAAGAACAGCGGCGTGCGGCTCGCCGTCGACTTGCCCGGCGAGTTGCCTCGCGTGTTTGCCGACCACGACATGCTGGCCCGCATCATCACCAACCTCGCATCGAACGCTATCAAGTTCAGCCCCGACAACGGCCAGGTCGGCATCAAGGTCGAGCGGCACTCGGTTTCCACGGCGGCTGTTTCGGTTACTGATTCGGGCGCGGGGATCTCCTCGCGCGACATGCGCCGCATCTTCCGCCGGTTTTCTCAGGGATCGAACGCCCATAACGGAATCGGATTGGGACTGTCCATTGTGCGACGGCTGGTCCGACTACACGGCGGTCAGATCACGGTCGAGAGCGCGCCGGGCAAGGGAAGCTGTTTCCGATTCACGCTACCGCTGTATTTGCCGGCGGCGATCGTGCGTCGCCATCTGGCTCGTGCGGCCCGCGCGCCGAATGAATCGCTGACCTATTGGGCGTTCGCGACCACGGAAACCGACCGCATCGTGGCTCTGCACCGGCTGATCACTGCGACCGTTCGAGCGCACGACCTAGTGCTGCCGTGCGACGATCGCCGCATCCTGCTTGTGACTCAATCGCACCGGCCGCAGCAACTGGTGCAAAGCGTCGTGCAGCGGTTTGTCTCGCGCGGCATCGCCTCCCCCAGCGTGCAACAGCTCGCGCCGTCGGAGATGAAGCGATGGCTCCACGGCGTTGCGACCGCTCGAATCGCAAACGATCGAGGCGGGTTCGCTCAGCGAGCGGGCTAGCAACTCACCACCCCCTGACCCCGGATCAACCGTGCCATCCCACACTCGTTTCCGAATCGTTGCCGGCGCTTGGTGCGCGGCGGCACTGGTGTGCTGGTCGACGGGGTGCACAGCCTCGCGGCAGACGGCTCGCGGCACGACGCCGAAGACGCCAGCCTTTGCACAGTCGCAACCGACGCCGCGTGATCGAATAGATCTCGATCGCCCATCGAGTACCGCTTCGCGTCCAGACATCGCGCCGCGGTCGATCGACCTGGCGATCGAGTCGGGCGACGTCGAGCGGCGAGTCGCGCGGTACGTGGCCGATCCGTCGCGACTGTTCCGAACCACGGGCGCGGCGCGGACGTGGAAGTACATCATCCTGCACCACAGCGGCGAGTCGAACGGCGGCCTGGCCAGCATCGACCGCTTTCACCGCGAGACGAACGGCTGGGATGAGTGCGGCTATCACTTCGTAATCGGCAACGGCACCGAGAGCGGCGACGGCGAGATCGAGGTCGGCTCGCGCTGGCCCAAACAGAAACACGGCGCGCACACCAAGCCGCAGGGCGTGCAGGAGTACAACGAGCACGGCATCGGCATCTGCCTGGTGGGCAACTTCAACGAGCAACCCCCGACGCCCAAGCAGGTCGAGGCCGCCCGCCGACTGGTCGCTTATCTGCAACTGCGCTATCGCGTCGCGCCGCGCGGCGTCACGACCCACGGCGACATACACGGCAGCCACACACAATGCCCCGGGAAACTCTTCCCCTTCGACCGCCTGATTTCGCGCGGCCCAGTCGCGATTGAGGATGAGGGATCTCCCTAAGCTAAGTACTGCTCCACATTGAAAGGGGTTCGAATTCGTTTGACCCGCAGCCGCAGGCGAGGCACAACAAACGCCAGCCATGCCTCGCCTGCGGCTG
>DAIOWH010000085.1:0-25422 GCA_036758585.1 Planctomycetia bacterium | reverse complement strand
TCGCTGGCGCGTCGGGCTACTGTCCCAGAATCGTGCAAGGCTATTTAGCGAGCGAGCCGGAAACGAAGCCGGCCGCGATGCGCTCCGGCAGCTTCTCGACGAGTGGTGACGGACGACTGTTCGCGGTGGGCACCGACGCCGGGATCCGGTTCTTCGACCTCGCACGTCGTCGCGAGGTCGGCCGGATCGAACTGGACATGGTGCACGGCACGTGTTTTCGCCGCGAGGTTAGCGAGTTGTTGTCGTGGGGCGGCAATGGGTTGGTCCGCTGGCCGATCGAGTATCCCGACGCAGCGCATGTCCGCATCGGCCCGCCGCACATCGTACCGTTGGCGTTTTCACCGCTCGTCGGGTCGCCGTCAGCGGACCGGCGCATCGCGCTGTCGCGGAACGGTCAGGCGGTGGTGCTGGAGCTGCCACTGGACGCCGGGAACTCGCCGGCCGTTGCGACGACGAACGTCGCGAGCATCGCCATCCCAGCGCTCCACGACTCCATCGAGCTTAGCCCCGACGGCAAGTGGGCGGCGTCCAGAGGTTGGCATTCGCCGGTGGTCTCGATTTGGAACGCGACGACCGGCGAGCCGGCAGGGCAACTCGTCGTCGGTCCGAAGACCGGCGTCGCGTTTACGCCCGACTCGCGGCAGCTCGTCGTCATGCGCGACGGCGAGTATGCCTTCTGGGACGTCGCCACGTGGCAGGCCGCGCGGCGGATCCATCGGCAGGGCGGAGTGTTGCCGGGTCCGATCGCCATTGCGCCCGATCGCTCGACGATGGTCGTCAAGACGCCGGGCCGCTTGCTCAGTTTGCTCGATGCCGAATCGGCAAGCCCGCTGGCTCGGTTGGAGCCACCGACGAACGACGACAAGGTTGGCTACTGCATCTTCAGCCCCGACGGCGAAGAGTTGTTGAGTCACGACGGCGCACAGATCGCGGTGTGGCACCTGCGGTTGCTTCGCTCCCGACTTGCCAAGTTGGGCCTTGATTGGGACGAGCAGCCGGGCCTGCCGAATCCCGTTCGTGTCGCAGGTGGGCCGATTACTGTCGAGATCGACGCGGCTGCCGCGACATTCGGGGCGACGGCGGACAACACGGCGCGGGCGATGTTCAACGCCGCTCGGGCGGCCTGGGAGTCGGACCCGACGTCGGCACTGGCGTGCAACAACTTTGCATGGCGCCTGGCCAACGGACCGCCGCCGCTGCGCGACACCACGCGGGCAGTCGAGTTAGCCGAGAAGGCAGTCGCCGCCGACTCCAGGCCGCTGTACCGCAACACGCTCGGCGTGGTCTACTACCGCGCCGGTCGGCACCGCGAAGCGATCGACGTGCTGACGCCGAACCTGAGAGACGCGTCTGATTCTTACCTGCCGTACGACCTGTACTTTCTGGCGATGAGCTATCATCACCTAGGCGACGCGGCCCGTGCCGCTGAATACTTCGACTCGGCCGCCCGATGGCGTCGCGTCGCGTCGGACGTAAGCCCAGAGATGCACAAGGAACTAGCCGAGTTTCACGCCGAGGCCGCCGCCCTGCTGCGGCCGTGAGGGGCGGCCTGTCGACTCTCGTTCCACTCCCTGCGTCGATTTGCGTAGGGTGGTTGCCTGCAACCACCACGTCCCAGCCGGAATGGTGGTTGCAAGCAACCACGTACGGCTTCGTTCCATCTCTCTGATCTGACCTGAGTTGCAGCATTTTTGCAGATCATCGTTGTCTCGGTTTCTCGCGGCGTGCATATTCAATGGTAGGCCAGCAAAACAATTTGCCCGGGAGGTCACCATGCGACAGCGAAATGAACAGCGGCGGACGCGATCGGGCGGTCGGCGAGTCGCGCGACGGCTCGATGTGGAGCGGCTCGAGGAACGGACTCTGCTCGCGAATCTGGATATCGTTGGAACTCAGCTCACCTACACCGCGCTGGCGGGTGAGGCGAACGTCCTGTCGGTTTCTCTCGACCCGGTTCTTCCAAACTACGTTCTCGACGATCCGGGCAATGCCATCAACTTTGGTTTGGGGGCCATCCTCGTCTGCTTTGCGGTGGACATTGATACGGCCAGTTGCCCCGCGGCGTCCGTCAGTACGATGGTGCTGAATACGGACGACGGGGACGACATGGTGAATCTGCTGGTACCGGCCAGTCCGTCGACGACGGTCAATGGCGGCGATGGCGACGACCAAATCCGTGTAGTCCCGGTTACCACGGCAGCCACCGTAGACGGAGGGGCGGGGACCGACTCATTGGTCGGCCCAGACACGGTGAACACTTGGAAAATCACCGGAATGGGTGTCGGCAATGCCCTCCTGAGTGCGCTTGGATTTGCTGGCATAGAAGACCTGACGGGCGGCTCTGATAACGACACGTTTGCGTTTGCCAACGGCGCCTCGGTTTCTGGGTTCATCGAGGGCCAAGGCGGCACTGATACGCTCAATCTTGGTGCATATCTGACGGCGCGAGATATCAGGCTGGATGGTCTCAGCGCGTTCGGCGGGTTTTTCGGCCGCGCCGGCATCGCGTTCTTCAACTCCATAGAATCATTGGCCGGCGGCAACGCGGACGATTCGCTGTTCGGTCTGAATGCCAACGCCGATTGGGGCATCGACGGCACAAACACGTACACGGCCGGTGGGCAAACTCTGGGATTCTCGTCGTTTGAGAATCTCGCCGGCGGCCCAGGCAACGACGCCTTCGTGCTGGCCGATGGGCAATTCGTGGCCGGTACGGTGAATGGAATGGCCGGCAACGACACGCTTCAGTACGGGCACGTTACCCCGGTGACAGTCAACTTGCCGACCGGTGAGGCGACCGGCATTCGCGCCGGGTTTGTGGGATCGCTCACCAGCATCGAAACGGTCATCGGCGGCGCAGGAGACGACACGATCATCGGTCAGGGAGTCGCCCAGCGTTTGGAAGGCGGGGCGGGCAACGACACCATCACGGGCGGCGCGGCCGACGACACCATGCTCGGCAGTCTTGGCAACGACGTACTCAACGGCGGCGCGGGAGTCAACTGGGTCCTCTACACCTTTTCGGCCACGCCCGTCAAACTGAACCTGCAAAAACGCAAGGGCACAGGCGAGGGGACAGACACGCTCATCGGGTTCAGCAACGTGATCGGCTCGCCGCAAGCCGACTCGATTACGGGCACGGCGCTGGCCAACATTCTGTCCGGGGGCGGCGGAAACGACACGATCAAGGGCGGGGCGGGCGACGACCTTCTTATCGGCGGCGCCGGCAACGACATGCTGTCCGACAAGGCGGGGCGCAACATCCTGATTGGCGGCCTCGACGCCGATATTCTCACCGGCGGCAGCGGCGATGACATCCTGATCGGCGGTCGCACCGCCGCAGAGTTCAACGACGCGGTGCTGTTGGATCTCACCGCGGAGTGGTCGACGCTGGTACGCGTCTATGCGACGCGCGTGCAGAATCTGCGTGATGGCACAGGCAGCCCCGATCGTCTCAACGGCGTGTCGTTCCTCTCGCCGGCCACGGTGTTCGACGATGCCGCCGCCGACCGACTGTCGGGCAAGAAGGGCCTGGACTGGTTCCTCGGCCGAACCGCCGGGCCGACGCTCGATGTGCTGGTCGACCGCGCACTCGCGACCGAAACGCTCGACGAGATCTAAGCTAAGTACTGTGCCACATTGAAAAGGGTCTGAAATCGGCTTCGGTCGTTTAACCCGCAGCCGCAGGCGAGGCACAACAAACGCCAGCCATGCCTCGCCTGCGGCTGCGGGTTAAACGAACCCGGCAGTCCATGAGTTCCGAGCGTCTTTCTCCCTCTCCCTTTTGGGGAGAGGGTTGGGGTGAGGGGTTGTTTGGGCGATTCGGAGATTCACGCACGGTCATTTGGCGCCAGAGTGCGGCTTGTCACGGTACGGGGCCGGCAAAGGTCGATACCGCGGCGGCAGCACGGACGGTAAACTGGTCGCCATGTCGCAGTCCACCGTTGGCATTGGCGCCCTGGAGAGGATGTATCGTCCTGTGGACAACGTGCGCAGTCGACTCTTGCGTGCTACGGCGGCGCTCGAAAAAGCCGGCGTGCCCTACGCGGTGGTGGGCGGAAACGCCGTCGCCGACTGGGTAACTCGCGTGGACGCCGCCGCCGTTCGATTCACCCAAGACGTCGATCTGCTGCTCCGCCGCGCCGACCTGGACGCGGCAACGGCCGCGCTGGCCGCCGCTGGTTTTGTGCGACGACACGTCGCGGGAATCGACCTGTTCCTCGACGGGCCGAATGCGAAAGCACGTGACGCCGTACACGTCGTGTTCGCCGGTGAGAAGGTACGGCCGGAGTATGTGGTCGCCGCGCCCGATGTCTCGGAAACCGATGCATCCACAGATTTCCGTGTGCTTACGCTAGAGGCTCTGGTCCGCATGAAGCTCACGTCGTTTCGCGACAAGGATCGTACGCACCTTCGCGACATGATCGGCGTCGGCCTCGTCGATGCTTCTTGGTGCAGCCGATTTCCCGCCGAACTCGCGGCGCGGCTCCAACTCCTGATCGATACGCCTGAAGGATGACATCGCGGCCCGCGCGCGAGACCGCCCCGCCCGGAGGATCAACCCATGCCAGACACTCTGCCGCGCACGGTGCATCGCGAACTCGAGTTCGACAACGGTCGAGCCATTGGGATCAGCAACCGCTGGGAACGGGGTCAATACTGTTCGATCCTGACGCCCGCAGGCATCGTTGGGTGCGGAATCTACGATCTGGAGACGCCGGCCGAGTTCGATCAGGCTATCGCGATTGCCAAGGGCACACCCGCGTGCCCACTTACCGAGCCCGAGGACCTGTTCGACGCTCGCATCGTCGGAGTCACGCCCAAGGCCGCATCGTTCGGCATCCGCATAGGCATGACCGGTCGCGAGGCGGTTGAACTCATGTTGCGGGCCGACAGCAAGTCGGGTCGAAGCGAGCCGACCGCACCGCCGCCTGCGGCCGTGCAGGTGAAATCGCTCGACCACGTGACGATCGTCGTGAAGGACTTGGAGCAGTCGCGGCGGTTCTACGTGGACGTGCTTGGTATGCGGCAAGTGCCACGCCCGGCGTTCTCGTTCGATGGTCTCTGGTTTCAAGCGGGCAAGACGCAGATTCACTTGATCCTGCAGTTCGCAGGCTCCGGGCCGGCCGGCAACCTGCTCGCGTCGGAACTACGTTCCAGCCGCACCCAGCATTTCGCGTTCGAGGTCGCCGACGCCGAAGCGGTCGTCGAGCTTCTCAAACGGCATGGAGTCCGGATCCTGTCAGGCCCGAAACCGCGCCCCGACGGCTACGTGCAGGTGTTCGTCACCGATCCCGACGGCCACGTCGTCGAGTTGTGCTCGCTGCCGAAGGCTGTCAGTTAGCACTACATCGCTGGGCTACTCGCCCGCATTTGCCCGAAGTAGCTCTGGGTAAAGGAGTTCTTTTGCGACGCTGTGTCATCGGCCAAATCTGTGGTTGATGGTGCCGGCTTGCAGGTCGTCCACCAGCCTCGTGAGTTCGGGGTTCGGGTTGTCACAACTCTCGCCAAGATCGGCGCTTCCGAACAATCTGGATGACATTCCAGGAATTCGTGTCCACCCCCCCCGGGGTAAAAGCAATTAGAGAGGTGCCGGGATCGTGCGCCCCTATTCACCCGTTCGGACGTTTTGGAGAAATCCAGCATGCGACCAAACAGACAACAGACAACAGACAACAGACACACAGACACACAGACACACAGACACACAGACACACAGACACACAGACACACAGACACATGTTACAGCGCGAGGCGAGGTGCCCGCCGGCCCCGACGACGAGGTCGTCGGACTTCATCCGGCCGCGCCAAACGTCGCGTGCCGAAGGGGGCTGCCATGAAACGCGGGAAACAAGCGTCTCGCGAGGGGCCACACAGGAATCATCGCCACACACGACGTTCGGGGCGTAGGCCTCTGATGTTAGTCCTGACCGGCGAGCGGCGACACGGCCTGTTTCTGATCCGGGTGCGAGACCGCGACGTGTGGCTCCAGGAAAGGCTGTTTCTTTCCACTTGCCAATTGGCCCACGCCCGCAAGCACACTGTCAGCGGGTACGTGCGCGTCGATCGCAGACTCGTTTCCCTGCTGCGTGGCGCGATCGATGTGCAGACTGGCCAGGAGGACCTAGGCCATGAGCTCATCCAGACTGGAAACTACCGCGACTATCGCCTGTGTCAGGAAGCCGCGGGCTTCGTGACCGAGCCTAGCTTCGTCGATAGTACCATTGCGGACGAAGTTACTGTTTACGGGTACAGATGCAAGCTCTATCCGCCTGACACGACGAGCTGCGGGTGTGACGCGACGACCAATACTCGCTGCGGAAGCGTTAACAGGGACCTCAACTACGGCTGTACCGAAGAGGATGGGGTAGGCTTTGGTTGCAGACTTTACACGTCGGGGGTCGCTTGCAATGGTCCATTGCAGGTATGCAAAAAGGCGGGCTGTCAGGACTGCCAAGACGATCCAGACGGTGAGAGGTGCGAGGGCAATCCCTGGAATTGCCAGACGCTGTGACGCGGCATAGTGAGCGTATTCTGGCCCCATGTCGAACAGGGAGCAACGAGTGGTGCGGCTACTTGCGTTATTGCTAGCGCTGGTTCACATGGAACCGCCGGCGTCAACCGCCCCATCAGCCGAGCAAAAAGGGTGGGCCGACAGTTGTGGCCGCCGCGCGCTGTTTGTCGCGGCGCAAGTGGCGGGCTTGGCTGTCTCCAAGGGGGCAATCGATCGGGCCATGAACGGCAGGCCCCATGAGGTGACCCTCTTGGAACTTCGCCGCGCGGCCTTGGCCGTAACGCTGCACACAGTCCCGGTGCGCCACCGGGTCAACTCTCCACTTTGGAACCGGATTCCGGCAATACTCCCCATTCGACTGCGCAATGGTCGTGGACATTACGTGGTTGCCTACGGGCGAGACGACGGGGCAGTCCATGTGATCGACTCGCGTGGGATCGCCTTGATTAGCGAAACCTCCTTGCGAGCGAACTGGGATGGCACGGCATTGTATGCCTTCGCAGCAAACGACGAAGCCGATCGGTTTGCACGAGTCGTGCAGCAACGCGGCCGATCTGGCGGTGTGGTCTTGTGCGCTATCGCGAGCGGTGCCATTGCGGGCCTTCTCTGTTTGAGTTTGATCCTGCGGCACTCGCTCAGCCGGGTTGTTCATGCACGAGCCAACCCGATGCTCACTGTCCCGACGCGCCAAGCCGTAACGCTGATTGAGTTGTTGGTCACGATATCATTGATCGGGTTGTTGGTGAGCCTGGCGTTGCCGGCAGTTCAGCGGGTGAGAGAGGCCGCTCGCCGTGCGACCTGTGCCAACCACATGAAGCAGGTGGGCGTGGCGGCCCAGTCCTTTCATTCCTCGCATCCTACGTTCCCACCGGGTGGGATTGCATCCCGGCAAGCGCCGCAGTTGCCCACCGGAGAAGTCTTATCCAACTTTTCTGCGTTCGTGTACCTGTTGCCCTATCTCGAGCAGAACGCCACATACAATTTGGTCAACTTGGAGCTGGGAGTAGGGTTCGGCGGCACAAGGGACCCGTTGGGGACTTATGCGGTGCAGGCGACCGCCGCGTCCCATCGAATCGCGGTTTTCTTATGCCCATCCGACCCAGCGCCCGCGCGGCCCGGTACAAGTCTTCGTCTCAACTCAGGAGTCGGTCCGTTCCACGATCGCCAAAACTCACCCGACGGCGGCAATGGTGCGTTTGAATCGCGGCCGCTGGCGGCCCGGGATTTCTTGGACGGTCTGAGCCATACCGTAATGCTCAGCGAGAAGTTGCGTGGCGACTGTGCGTTCGGCGCCTACAATCCCGTGACTGATTGGTTTTACACGAGCCGGATGGCTTTTGAGTGGACCGCGGACCAGTTTCTAGAGGTGTGTTCATCCTCAGTCGCGTTTCCGCCGCCCTATGAATGTGATGCGGGTCAACAGTGGTTTTACGCCGACCGTCGCTACACTTGGTACACACACGGGCAAGAGCCCAACGGGAGCGTGCCCGATTGCGGTCTTCGAGCCATTCGCCCAGTCCCCGGTCTGTTCACGGCTCGTAGTTTTCATTCCGGCGGCGTGAATGCGCTTACGGCCGACGGCGGCGTCCGATTTGTTTCCGAGCACGTCGAGCGAAAGGTGTGGCGCGCGCTCGGCACCAGGAACGGGGACGAAACAGTTTCGGTTTCCGAATGGTGAAAACGCGGGGAGATGCTAATGCGAATCGCCACACGTCGGTTGGTGGCTTCGGTCATCGCCGGCCTGACCGCGCTGGGCGCTGCTGCGTTGACGATCAGTAAGGGACTTGGCCCACTTACTCGTCAGGGGCCAGTTCTCGAGGTGAAACCGGACCAAGTGACCGTTCGTACTCGATCGGGCAAGAGTGAGCGCGTGTCATTCGTGCTCCGCAATCTGGGCGATGCGCCGCTGATGGTGCAGAGAATTGAACCACTCTGCCAGTGTACGCTGGTCTCGAAGCCAACCGAGCCCATCGCCCCGGGCGCCAGTTGGCGACTGGAACTCGACGTGCGCCCGCCAGGTGTCGGAACTCGCAGCAGCGGAGTGATCGTGCACAGCAACTGCCGAGCGGCTCCGACGCAGCGACTGCTGGTTACGATGGAACGCGAGGTCGAGCCCCCCTATGTTTTCAATGCACCCGCTCTGGTCGACTTTGCGGATGGATCACAGATCGGCGATTCCCAGCAGGTCTTGCTCAAGGCGGTGGAACGCGGCGATCAGACTCCCTGGCTCGCACGAAGTCGCTTGGACGATCTGCCCTTCGCCCAATTGGAGTCAGTTGGATTCTCGGAAGGTTCGTATGGCGGCGGATATGTAGAACGCGCCTACGAGTTTCGCGTCCGCCTTGTGGAGTCGATCCCAGAGGGAACACATACTGGTTCGATCACGCTCCTGTCGGAATCGCAGGACGGCGCAACCACCGAGGCATACGCTGTGCGAGTCCGTGCTCGTCATAACCCGCTGGTCCGGTTCGCTCCTTCCAAGCTGTATTTCCGGCCTGAAACAAATGGCCAAACCCCACCGTGCAACGTCCTCATCGTAACCGAACGCAGCCGGCTAGTTGTCGAGTCGGTCCAGCCCTCCGTTTCGTGGATACAAGCCACTGTGATTTCCGACGCTACTGCTGGTTCTCGCTTGCAACGCCTGCAAGTTCGCATCATAGACACACCGCAGACCGGACCGCGACAAGCGACCTTGGTGGTACGTACAACGGAACCGGAACGAAAGGAATGGACGCTACCGATCTATGTCGCGGCGAAGGGTTAGGCGAGGACGTCCGCCGCCACTTTGATCAGCTGCGCTAACTGCACGGCGCGACTTTGCCGCAACGCATCGCGCTCACGCCGGTTTTTGAACCGATTGGGGTGAACCACAGATTTCGCGGGCTTGACGTAGCGATCGTCAGTTAGCTAGTGGGGCCGGCGTGCGTTCGCGCCGAGTGGGCGGTTCGGTCGTGGGCAAGAACTGGGCGAGGTACGGATTCTGAAAGTTCACCCAGGCAGCGAGTCGGCGGTGCAGCGCGGCCTGGCGGGCCGACTCCCCAGGCTGGCCAGTGAGGTTGTGCCGTTCCGCCGGATCGGTCGACAGGTCGTAGAGGAACTCGCGCCCCGTCGTCGCGTTGTAGACGTACTTGCGATCGCCGTCGATCACACCGAATAGGTAGTGGTGGAACGCGGTGAACAGGTACACGCGGTTGCGTCGGTCGGCCGCGAACAGGCTCTGACCTTGCCACTGGGCGGGGGCGGGCAGCCCAAGCAATTCGAGAATCGTCGGAGCCACGTCGACCTGCTGGCCCAGTACGCTGCTGCGCTCGGCCCGGCCCGTGAGGCGCGGCGAGATCATGACGAGCGGGATTCGCAGTTCCTCGTCGTACAGCGTCTTGCTGTGCCCGCGATGACCGTGCTCGCCGAACGCCTCGCCGTGATCTCCGAGCACGACGAGCAGCGTCGAGTCGGCCAAGCCGCGCGCTTCGAGTTCACGCATCAGGTCGCCGATCACGCGATCGGTCACGCGAACCGCGTTCAGGTAGCGATCGAGTTCGGGGTCGGCTGGCGCAAACGACTCGCGCGACGGCCCGGCGAAGTACGGATGATGCGTCTGGATTGTCCAGAGCGTCAGAAAGAACGGTCTCGAGACGTCCGCGTCAATCCAGCGCAGGGCCGCAGGCAGAAGCAATGGGTCGGGCAGGTGCAAGTGTACGCCCGGTGTCTCGGGCGGCGTGTCGCCGCCGGGTTGATCGCGACCCAGCACGTCTTTCAACGTCCACACGTCGTGGACTTCGCTGAAACCGTGCCCTTGCAGGAATCGCTTCTCGTTGTCGAACTGCATGTCGCCCGTGTGGAGCAGCCCCGTACGATAGCCGTGCTGCTGTAGCACGTCGCCCAGTCCGGCCACTTTGAGATCGGGTGCTCGCCGCGGCAGAGATCGCCAGCCGTGCCACGGGTAGACCGAGCAGAAGATACCGGCGATCGAGTTCGACGTGTATGGCTGCGACGCGTAGATACGATCGAATGTGACGCCCCGCGCGGCGAGTCGAGTCAGTTCCGGCGTGGTCGAGTGCATCGCACCGTAGTGGCTCAGTGCCGCGGCGCCGACTGATTCCATCACGACCATGATTACGTTGCCGCCCCGCGCTTGCCCATGACGCGAGCCGGAAGTCGCGACCATGGGCGGGTCAAAGTCTGCAAGGTCCGATCGGTCGTAATGGCCTCGAACGAACGGATCATCTTGATCCCACAACGACAGGCAGAGCGTCGCGTGTGGGTTGCAAACCCAGGTCTCGTCTAGGCCGGCGACTCGCGTAGCCAACAATGAAACGGCCAGGTAAACGGCAAACGCAACTCGTGTTGTCACGCGTGACGCGACGACTCGTGCGGCAGTCACAAGCCGACCGCCAGTGGCGATCAAACACACCGCGAGCGCCACGACGGCCAGCGGCGCTAGGACCACCGAGCCGACGCGCTCGATGGTCAGCGCTGCCTGCAGCGAGCTTTGTATACCGCGCAGGTTGTCCGACATCGCGAACAGGCGGTACGTGAGCGGCGTGTTGAGCACCGAAAAAACCTGAGCGTTTACCGCCGCGTACCATGCCGCCACGACGATCGCGGTCCAACTAGCCAACCGCACGGCGAGCCGGGCTTGCCGGCGATCCAGCTTGGCCAGTGCGAGCCAACTCAGCCAACCGAGGGCGGCCACCAGGCAGAGGTCTTGATAGCAAGCGACAGGCAGCCAGATCAAAAGCGTCGCCCCGCGCGGCAGTGAATCGCCGGCGAGTTGTAACACCCAAAGGCGGGCAGCCACCAGCACAGCGCCAAGGGCCAACCAACCCGCGAAGAGCCGGTCGGCGTCGCCTAGTGGTCCGCCGCGCCAACGCGAGGTCCGCCAGATCGTCCATGATCTTGGGTCGAGTGCTGTCATCTGGATCGGTCGGACGGTACTGGTTTCGCGTAAACCGGTCAACACCGCCGCGATCGACGGCGCGCGGCAGGGTCACCGACTCGTCGCGATGGTCGTTTCGTGGGAAAGTCGAGAAAACTGGCGACGACGCCGATTGTGGGATGGACAAATCAAACTCAATTGGCCAGATTATAGCTCAGTCGCGTGGTTCTCCCGCGGCCACCCCCCTTTGATGAAGCACTTTTGTGACTCGGTTCTGTAACCCTATTCGAGCAACAGAGGCATTAACCCACCGCTGACACGTCCCATGCCAAGGCCGACCCAATGGCGGGTCGGCGCTGGACTTCCCCATGAGGGGGAGGCTCCGGCACATTTCGGGAGCGATCCCAGCATGGTCGGAATCGTGGGCGGCCAGTCCACAGATCACCGTTCAAGGTGTCAGCCATACCTGAGAAGGAGTCGAGCAATGGCCGAGAGTCGAAGTAGTTCCCGAGGTCGAGTCGTTCGCGACCGCAGCCGCCCGCCGGTGGAAGATGAGCCTATTCGTGACGAGGCAGGGCCCAATGGCGACGACCTGGAGCCGAAGAACGGCGACCAGGCCGGATACGACGACGAGACGCACGATCGTTACGAGGAAATCAAGCGTGGCGAGTTGCATCTCTCTGAGTTGCAGCGCATGACCATGCAACAGCTCCTGGTCACCGCCAAGCGCGAGGGCGTCACCGAGTATTCCGGCCTGAAGAAGCAGGACCTGATATTCAAGATCCTCAAGGAGCGGGTCAAGCAGAACGGCTTGATGTATGGTGAAGGTACGCTCGAGATCCTGCCCGACGGATTCGGCTTCTTGCGCAGCCCCGACTACAACTACTTGCCCTGCCCGGACGACATCTACGTCTCGCCCAGCCAGATTCGACGGTTCGGTCTCCGCACCGGCTCGATCGTGGCCGGACAGATTCGGCCGCCCAAAGAGGCCGAGCGATACTTTGCACTGCTGCGCGTCGAGGCCGTCAACTACGAGGACCCCGAGAGCGTCCCCGAAAGGGTGATGTTCGACGACCTGACGCCCCTGCACCCAAACGAAAAAGTCCGCATGGAGACCGACGCGGATGAGATCAACATGCGGGTCGTCGACCTGATCAGCCCCATCGGCAAGGGCCAGCGCGGCCTGATCGTCTCGCCGCCGCGAGCCGGCAAGACCATCCTGTTGCAGAAGATGGCCAAGGCCGTGCTGCGGAATCATCCCGAGGCGTACGTCTACGTGCTGCTCATCGACGAGCGCCCGGAAGAAGTGACCGAAATGGAGCGCACGGTCAAGGGACCGACCTCAGAGGTCATCAGCTCGACCTTCGATGAACCGGCCAGCCGACACTGCCAAGTCTCTGAGATGGTGATCGAGAAGGCGAAGCGCATGGTCGAATACGGCCGCGACGTCGTCATCTTCCTCGACTCGATCACGCGACTGGCTCGGGCGTGGAACGCCGAATGCCCGCATTCCGGCAAGATTCTCTCCGGCGGCGTCGACGCCAACGCGCTGCAGAAACCAAAACGGTTCTTTGGCTCGGCCCGCAAGGTCGAGGAAGGCGGGTCGCTCACCATCGTTGCCACCGCTCTGGTAGACACCGGCAGCCGAATGGACGAGGTGATCTTCGAAGAGTTCAAGGGCACAGGCAATATGGAACTCCATCTCGACCGGCGGCTCGTCGACAAGCGGGTCTGGCCCGCAATCGACGTAAACCGATCGGGCACGCGCATGGAAGAGCGACTGATGGACCCCGAAGAACTCCGCCGCGTCTGGATCCTGCGCCGCGTGCTGAACGACATGAACCCGGTTGAGGCAATGGAGCTGCTGACCACGCGCATGCGGCGAACCAAGTCGAACGCCGAGTTCCTGATGAGCATGAACCTGAGTTGATGCCGTGATGGGCGTGTTCGAAGGGCAACTCGGTTCGCCATCCGGCCGTTTTGCGATCGTCGCAGCGCGGTTCAACTCTGTCGTCACGGACAAGCTCGTCGATGCGGCGGTCGGCACGCTCGCCCGCCACGGCGTCGGCGACGACCGCGTCGATCTCGTCTGGGTGCCAGGCAGTTTCGAGATTCCCACGGTTGCCCAGCGGCTCGCCGCCGGCGGCAAATATGCGGCGGTCGTGTGTCTCGGTTGCGTCGTGCGCGGCGACACCGACCACTATCGGTATGTCGCGGGCGAGACAGCCCGTGGAATCGCCGAGGCCGGCCGCGCGACGGGAGTGCCCGTCATCCTCGGCCTGCTCACCACCGACACCGTGGAACAGGCGCTCGCGCGGGCCGGGCCGCCACCGCACAACGCCGGCGCCTCGGCCGCCGAAACAGCAATCCGCATGGCCAACCTCATCGCGCAGTTGCCCGCCTGACCCGCATGCATAGAATGTGGCTCGTGAGGCGGGACGCACCTGACCTCTGACTTCTGTTCTCTGACCTCTGCTTCCTATGGCCCGACGCAGTCGAGCGCGTGAAGTTGCGTTGCAGTTGCTCTACCAGACCGATCGCAACCCGGAATCGCCCGTGGAACGGATCGATCAGTTTGTACGAGAGCGGCTGCGCGACGACGCCGTGCGCCAGTTTGCCAACGAACTCATCGCCGGGGTGCAGCAACACCGCGAACAGTTGGATGAAACGATCGAGTCGGTCGCCGAGAATTGGAGTCTGCACCGGATGACGCCGGTCGACCGCAACATCCTGCGCGTGGCGACTTTCGAGATCCTGCACCGGCCCGACACGCCGCCCAAAGTGGCGATCGACGAAGCCGTTGAGTTGGCCAAGCGGTTTGGCGCCGAGGATTCGCAGCGGTTCGTCAACGGACTGCTCGACCGCATCGTGACCAAGCACGCCAGGCCGGCCGCCGAGTGACGACATCGACGCAGACCTGAAGGAGCGATTGCCTTGTTCAAGGGTTTGATCCAGAAGATTCGCGACGGCCTGGCCAAGACGCGCCAGGTCTTCTCCGGCATCGCCAAGCTGCTCGGATTCGGCGGTCGCGTCGACGAGGAACTGCTGAAGCGACTGGAGGCGACGCTGATCCAGGCCGACGTCGGCGTGCACGCGGCGTCAGCCGTCGTCGACAGCGTGCGGCAGGCGTACTTGAACAAGGAAGTCCCGGCCGCCGAATTCGAATCGTTCTTGAAGTCCGAACTGAAAAAGTTGATGGCGACGCCCGGCAGCCTGAACTTCGCCGCCACGAAGCCGACCGTGATCCTGGTCGCCGGCATCAACGGGTCGGGCAAGACGACGTCGATCGCCAAGCTGGCCCACCGACTCACGCAGGACGGCAAGAAGGTGCTGCTCGGCGCGAGCGATACGTTCCGCGCGGCGGCGGTGAATCAACTGACGATCTGGAGCCAACGCATCGGCTGCGACATCGTGAAGGCGCCGCAATCGGCCACCGGCGGCAAGGTCGATCCGGCCAGCGTCGCCCACGACGCGTGCGAGAGCGCCAAGTCGAAAGGCGTTGATGTGGTCATCATCGACACGGCCGGTCGACTCCACACGCAGCAGAATCTGATGGCCGAGCTCGAGAAGATTCGCCGCGTAGTCGCCAAGCAGATCGACGGAGCGCCGCACGAAGTGCTGCTCGTCTTGGACGCCACGACCGGCCAGAACGCGGTGCAGCAGGCCCGACTCTTCACGCAGTGCGTTCAGTGTACCGGCATCATCCTGGCCAAGCTCGACGGCACCGCCAAGGGGGGCGCAGCCATCGCGATCAAACGGGACATCAACCTGCCGGTCAAGTTCATCGGCGTCGGCGAGAAGCTCCCCGACCTCGAGCCGTTCGACCCCGACGCCTTCGTCGACGGCCTGTTCGAGGCATAGTGGCTATGGCTGTGCCCCGACAGGCGCCGGGGATTCCTCGAGATACAGCAAGCGGCCGCAGCTCTTGCAGAGCACGAGTTCACCGAGCAGCAGTTGATTCTGCATCTGCGGCGTGATGCCGGTGTAGCAGCCGGTGCAGGTACCGCCGGCCACCGGCGCCAGCGACTCCGGCCCGCGTCGCTCGACCAGCCGGCGATAGACCTCGCGTGCGTCTTGCGGCAGCTTCCCCTCGGCGGCGGCGTGCATCGACTCGACGTCGCGCAGCCGAGCGCCCAGATCGGCGCCTTGTTGCTCGGTGGTTTTCGTGGCGTCGGCCAGGTCCTGCTCCAGCCGTTTCAACTCGGTCTCGGCGGCCTGGTTCTGCTTGGCGATCTCGTCTTCGCGCATCAGCATCTCGAGGATTTCATCTTCGATGACCGCGCGGGCCTTGACCGCGGCATCCTTCTCGGAAACCAGAGTCGTGTATTCCTTGTTGCTCTTGGCCGTGTTGATCTGAAGCTGAAGCTGATTGATGCGGCCGTCCATTGCCTTGCGCTCGGTTTCCTTTTCGTGCGACTTGACTTTGATTTGTTTCAGGTCGGTGCGGGCCTTCTCGAGCGCGGCCGTGCGCTCGGCAAGGTGCTTGCGCTTCGCGTCGAGTTGGCGTGGGCCGCGATCGATACCCTCGCGGAGCGTCGCCGTGCGTTTGCGCAGTTCGTGCAGTTCTCGGAGCGAGTTGCCAACGGTGCTCATGCGGCGTGGTCCTTTGTCGTGAGGCAAAAAAAAACCGCCGGTCCAGTGGACCGGCGGCTGTAGGTCAGGCCTTCGCGGCGGCTTCGAGGAACCCCTCGAGTTGCCGCGCCCGTACGGGATGTTGCAACTTACGCACCGCCTTGGCTTCGATCTGGCGGACACGTTCGCGGGTCACTTTGAAGATGCGGCCCACCTCCTCGAGCGTATAGGTGTAGCCGTCGCCCAGGCCGTAGCGCAGCTTGATGATCTCGCGCTCGCGATAGGTCAGGGTCTTCAGCACCTGGTCGATCTTCTCCTTCAGCATCTCGTGCGTCGCGGCGTTCACCGGCGATTCGGTCGAGTCGTCTTCGATGAAGTCGCCGAAGTAGCTGTCTTCGCTTTCGCCCACCGGTCGGTCGAGGCTGATCGGGTGCCGCGAGATTTTCAGCACGCGGCGAGTCTCTTCGATCGAGATGTTGGCCGCCTTCGCGGTCTCCTCGATGGTCGGCTCACGGCCCTTTTCCTGAAGCAACTTCTTCGAGACGTTCCGCAGCCGGCTCATCGTCTCGATCATGTGCACGGGAATGCGGATGGTTCGGGCCTGGTCGGCGATCGCGCGGGTGATCGCCTGGCGAATCCACCACGTGGCGTAGGTCGAGAACTTGTAGCCGCGGCGATACTCGTACTTGTCCACGGCCCGCATCAAGCCGGTGTTGCCTTCCTGGATCAGGTCCAGAAAGCTCAAGCCGCGGTTGCGATACTTCTTGGCGATCGACACGACGAGCCGCAGGTTGCCGCCCGACAGATCTCGCTTCGCCTGTTCGTATTCGCCGAACCGCTCGCGCATCAACTCGGTTCGCTTACGCAGGCTGTCGGGGCTTTCGAGCGTCATCAGCATCAGGTCGCGCAGCTCTTTGCGCAGGTTAGCGAGGTCCTCTTTCGAGCAGTTTCGCTTGGACTTGAGCTCGTGAATCTGCCGCACGAGTTCGTCCATGCGCCGAGAAATCTGCTCCAGTCGCTTCATGAGCGGCTGGACCTTCTGGGTGCGGATCGACAACTCCTCCACCAGTGTGACCATCTTGAAGCGGCGCAGCTTGATGCTGCGGCGCAGCCGACGCCGGTCTTCCAGCGTGGTCTTCGGGTGAATGAGTGATTTGAACTCGCGCAGGTTTTGATCGAGCAGGTGATTCAGCGTCTTCAGGTTGGACGGCATGCGGCCGAGAATCTGGGTCTTCTCCAGGTTCTCGGTGACCGACACCTTGACCGTGCGGTCGAACGGCAGGTCGCCTTCGTGGACCTGCTGGAGTACCGTGACCACGGTGCGCAGTGCGTAGTCGCACTCGAGCACTTTGCGTCGGAATCGCTTGCGGGTGACTTCAATCTTCTTCGCCAGTGAGATTTCCTGATCGCGCGTCAGCAGCGGAATCTCACCCATCTGGGTGAGGTACATGCGGACCGGGTCGTCGATGCGTCGCGTGTCATCGTCGTCGTCGAGGAACGAGAGACCCTCTTCCTCTTCTTCGGCTTGCTCAGTCTGGCCGAACTCACCGGTAGTGCCTTCTTCCGTTTTTGCGTCGCGGGCGAGGGCCTCAGCCTCGTCGACCAACTCGATGCCCTGCTCCTCGAGCGCCATCAGCAGGTTGTCGAGCTTGTCGGGACTGACCGCCTCGTCGGGCAGGTAGTCATTGACCTGGTCGTAGGTGAGGTATCCCTTGCTCTTGCCGGCATCCACCAGCGTTTTCAGACCATCTTCGACCTTCTCCATGCATCCTCCTCGATCAGTGGTTTCAGACTGTGGCGCGTCGCGGTGTTTTGCGTTGTCGGGCGCGGGCCTCTTCAAATCTTTGTGCGAGACGTCGCGTTTCGTCTTCTTGGTCGTTGCCATGACTTTCGCCCCTCGTTACATCTGGTTTGGGTTCAGGGGTGAGCCGTCCGGCAAGATGTTCCAGAACATCCCCCAAACGACGCTCCACTTGGCCCTTCTCTCGTCCCGTCTCGGCCAGAGTCGACGCGCGACACGCCAGCTCGCGATCCTCCAACACGAGACGCAGGCTATCCAAATCGAACCCATGCGATTCGCGGACCAACTCGACGCACGCCTCAAAGATGCGTCGCAGGCCCGGGGTCCGAAACACATCGGCACTCACTCGCTCCAGAATCTGGTCGATCAGACCAGGCTCCGCGAGCACAATCTCCATCAACTCACGCTCGGCCGGCGACTCGCCCTGCCACAGCGACTCGCTGGACTCCGCGGTCGCCTCCGACGACGGTGGTCGCTTGATCGCCCGGCGGGCGCCTTGTTCGCGAATCTCGCGCAGCCGCTTGCGCACCGATTCCGGTGGTATCGCCAGCCGCCTGGCCAGGCTGTCGAGCACAATCTCCCGGGTGATCGGTTGAGTCCCCGAACTCAGCACCGGGATCGCCCCAACTGCCTCGAGCACAAAGTCCAACGCTTGACGGCGGCCTGAGATCGACGTCAGGTCGAACAACTGGGCGGCACGCTGCAACTTGAACTCAAGCGCGTCGGACGCCCCGCTCAACAAGCGACGAAACTCGTCGCCACCCCGCTCCAGCAGGAACTCACATGGGTCCGACTGGTCGGGCAGTGCCAGGACCCGCAGGTCCACTTCATGCCTCAGAAACAGGCCGAGCGCCCGATCTGCGGCCTTCTGCCCGGCCTCGTCGCCGTCAAACACCAGGATGATCCGTTCGGCATAACGCTTGAGGATGGCAACTTGGCTATCTCCAAGCGCTGTGCCGAGCGACCCGACCACATTGGTGACCCCATGTTGATGGGGCATGATGCAATCGGTGTACCCCTCCACCACCACGGCGCAACCGCCCTTGGTGATCGCATCTCTGGCTCGATCTAACCCATATAAATGCTCGCCTTTAGTGAATATCCGAGTCTCTGGCGAGTTCATGTACTTAGGCGTTTCGGTCGACTCAAACTGCGGCAGAATTCGTCCACCAAACGCAATGGTGCGGCCGCGCGCGTCGCGAATCGGAAACATCAGCCGACCGCGAAACTTGTCGTAATAACCGGGACCCTTCGTCCGCCGAACCACCAGTCCGCACCGCTCAAGCTGTTCGGGTGTGATTCGCTGTGCGCGTGCCCGCTGTATCAACCACTCCCATTCGTTCGGGACAAACCCCAGCCGAAACGCCGCGACGCTTTCGCCATTGATCCCGCGCTGTTCGACATACTGCCGCGCCGCCAACCCTGCTTCGGAGTTGAGACAGCGGCAATACTCACCCTCGACCCACCGCATGACCTCAAAGAGATCGTCGCGGTTCTCGCTCGATGTCCGTCCGCGCCGTGCCGGTAGCGTGATCCGCGCCCGCTGCGCTAAACTTTCAAGTGCGGCCCGGAAGTCGACCCGCTCCCGGTTCATCACAAAGTCGAAAATGTCACCCTTGGCGTTACAACTCCAGCACCGATAGCTCTGGCGCTCCGGATCCACGTCAAACGACGGATTGTGGTCGTCGTGAAACGGACACAGCCCTTTGAAGGTCCGCCCCCGCCGAGTCAGGGCGATGTGCTCCCCGATCAGGTCAACAATGTTGACCGCCCGCTTGATAGCGGTAGTGACATTGTCGGCGAGGGGGGCGGGCACCGGGTCTCCTGCTGGGCAGCGCGGTCCACCTAACTCCGTGATGGTCCGTGGGATTCCGTCAGTCGTTGTTGGTTCTGCGTGGCCTCGTCCTGGGCCTCTTCTAAGTCCATGCGGGGTAACAAGCTGGGCAATTATAGACACACGAAAAAACATGGTCAAGCAAGCGGTCTGCCAACCATCCACCGCAATCTCATACAACGACGCCGCGAGGATAAGTCTTCGCGTCTTGACCAAACTGCTCGACTTGAGCCAACTCGGAACAGTCGACGTCACATGGAATGGACACTTGGCCGATGTGACGCACTCCGCGATGGAACTCATTGAGCGGTTGGAAGTTCTTCTGCGCCGACCGCCGAATGGACACTTGGCAGAAGTTGAGGATATCCGGCCGCATGAGCTACTCCTCGATCACAACCATCCGCCGCGAGCCACGGGGCGTCTCGATCGCGATGAGCAGGCCCTCGGGACCATCGAGCCGCTGGGCCGCGCGCAGAAACTGCGTCACGCTCGACACTTCTTGCTTGCCCACCGCGGCGATAACGTCGCCCGGTCGCACACCGGCTCGATCGGCGGGCGAGCCGCGATGAACACGCGTGACGACCACGCCGCGCGAGCGGTTCAGCCCAACCAGTTCGGCAATCTCGTCGGTAAGATCGACCACGCCCAGTCCCATGCGCTCTTCCAAGGAGGCCAGGCCCGCAGGCTGTTCTTCGATAACGACATCGAGCCTGAGCGATTGCCCGGCACGATCCAACTCGACATCCAGCGTGGCGCCGATCCTGGTTGTCGCTACAAGCGATCGAAGTTCCAACAACGATTCGATGGGGCGTGAGCCAACGGCGACGATGATGTCGTTGCTCTCGATCCCAGCCCGCTCCGCCGGCGAATCGGGAAACACATCTTGGACCAGCACGCCCGACGTCGCTCGGCTGCCGTCGGGCCTGCGCTCGTTGGCGGCCAAGTCGGCCAGGCCCCGTCCGGTGACGCCCATCCAACCTAAGGCGACCTTGCCGTCCTGGATCAGACGTTCAGCAATCGTGCGAGCAATGCGACTGGGGATTGCGAACCCGATGCCCTGATAACCGCCGCTCTGGCTCACGATCATGGTGTTGACGCCGACCACGTGCCCTTGCAGATCGACCAGCGGCCCACCCGAGTTGCCGGGGTTGATCGCCGCGTCTGTTTGCAGGAAATCCTGCACGTCCAACTGTTCCGTCACGCCGGATCGGCCTTTCGCGCTGACGATTCCCGCCGTCACCGATTGTTCCAGCCCGAATGGGTTTCCGATGGCGACGACCCAGTCGCCGACCTCGAGCTTCTCACTGTCGCCGAACTCCGCTGCCACCAACCCCGACGCATCGACCTTGAGCACCGCCAGGTCGGTGTGCGGATCGGCGCCAACCAGCTTCGCGGGATACTCCGACCCGTTGGAGAAGCGTACTTGCACTCGGTCGGCGCCACTGACCACGTGCCGGTTCGTGACGACGTAGCCGTTGGCATCGATCACGAATCCAGACCCTTGGCCCTGCCGGCCCAGGCCCTGTTGTTCATCGAAGAACCGCTGGCCGAAGGGCGACAATCGCAAAACGGGCCGCGACACAACCGCGAGGTTGTTCACGTTCACGACGGCGGGGGCCACTCGTTTGGCCACTAGTCGGAATGCCTCGGACGTTTCGCCGAGGCGCCGCAGTTGAACGCCGGCCGCGTCCGAGCGACCCCGTTCGACGGCCCGCGTTACGCGATGAACCAACTCGGGCACGCCGTAGAACGCGACCACGACGCCCAACGATACGGACATCAGCCAAAGTGAGAGCCTCTGTAATGACGAGTCGCCCATGCGATACTCCGGTTGCGGTTGTCTGCTCGACGCTACCCTTTGATACGGCGGGGACCGGCTAGTTGCTGGAACGAGTCGGCGGGCGCGGCGCCACGATGGCGTTCGGGGTGTAACGCTTCAGCGAGGATGAACAGCGTATCGACCAGTCGCGGTCCGGGACGATTGAAGTACGCCGAGCCGTCGACGGCGTAGACCCGGCCGCCACGGACCGACTTTAGGTCCGACCACCCTGGCTGCGAATGAAGCCAGGGAATCTCTTGCAGTGTTCGCGGCAGATCGAAGCCGCAGGGCGCGATCAGCAGCACCTCTGGATCGGCAGCGCGGACGTCGTCCCACTCGACGCGCCGAGATGGCTCGCCGCACCTGCCGAGCAATTCACGCCCGCCGGCCAACTCCACCAGTTCAGGCGTCCAGTGGCCGCACGCAAACGGCGGGTCTGTCCATTCCAGTACGATCGTTTGCTGCGGCGCCGCGCCGTCGTGAACCGATCGCACGTGCGCGACGGCTCGATCGAAACGAGAGTCAAGCTGTGTCGCCGCGGCGGACCGTCCAGTCAGTTCGCCGATCTGGTGGATCATGCGTCGCACATCGGCCAGACACGTCGGATGATAGCTAAATACCGCGGGCTGGCCGGGCAGGGCCTTGGCTGTGTCGCGCACGAGACTCTCGTCGACGGCACACACCGGGCAGAGCGATTGAGTGAGTATGAGGTCAGGCCGCAGTCGTGCGAGGGTGTCGCGGTCAAGCTCGTACAGCGAACCGTCGTGCTGCCGCACCTGTTGATCGATCGCTGCACTCGATTGTTCGTACGTACGGATCCGGCTGCGCGTGACCGCCGGCTTCGCGCGAGCCGCGGCGGGCCAGTCGCACTCGTGCGTCACGGCGACGACCCCGTCGCCCAGGCCAAGCTCAAAGAGCACCTCGGTGATGCTCGGCAGCAACGAACAGATACGCATCGGCGAGGCTCCGCCGCTTTCCGCGGTCCCACGAAACACTCAGGGCGTGCCTGTGCGGAGCCGTGGCTGTTCGGCTCCACCCATGCACGCCCTGGATTATCGTTCGGGCGTCGGCGGCACTCAATTAGTCTTGAGCAACGCCGGTCGCTGCTCGGGCAGCATCAGAACGTTGCCGCATCCAACGATCCGGTCGCCAGTGGTTCGATCCGCCTGGACGCCGTGGCTCGCCGGTCAGACGCTCCGGCGGCAAGATCTCGCGACCGCTGTAGTGTGGTGTTCGGCCCCGAGAGCGGCGCAGTCGAGTCCGTGCCGTTTGTCGCGGGCGCCGCCGGGCCCGCCGCGGGGACCGGGCAGGCTGGCGTCGGGCAAGCCGGTGCACAGGTCGTTACCGGTTGTAGATAGCTGCGGGTCACGTAGCTGGTCACCGGCACGTAGTAGCTGCGGCGCACGTAGCTTGTTGCAGTTTCGTAGGCGCACACGTATCGCACGCTGCACGGATCCCAGTAGTATCGCCGCACGTAAGTCGGTCGCGCTTCGAGCGCGGTCTGACGCACGTAGCTGACGCGCGGCTCGCTGTAGCAACGTTGAACATAGCTCGTGCTGCAGGCGACCGGCGGAGGGCACGGAGCGCAGTCCTGAACGACCGGCGCGGGACAGCCCATCACCGGTTCGGGGCAACTCGGCGCCCAGCGACTGCACCAGCGGCCGCGCAGGCAGCGCAACCAGTCACACAAACCCGCTTCGCTCTCTTGCGCGGGGCCGAGTACGCCGCCCGCCATCACGATCGCCAGTATGGTTCCACGCCACTTGATCATCGTTGATCCCCCAGAGACTGTATATCGTTGACCACGCGGGGCGCAGCCTACTCCGCCGCGCGCGGCTCTGTGCAAAGAAACCGTGTGAGCAATTTTCAGATACGCGAGCGGAAAGTGAAGATCGCGCCATACGTTTGCGGCTCGCGTGGCGCCGGACGAAACGATTGTGCCGATTAGCGAATCTGTAGCAGCGAATTAGGGAGTGCCTGCCGGGGCCAGCCGCTCGAGTTCTTCCAGAGTGAAGACGGAATGCAGCTCGCAGCCGATCGCGTCCAGTTTTTCCCGGCCGCCTTGCTGGCGATCGATAACGCACAGAACGTGATCGATGACGAGTCCGGACTCGCGCATCAGGCCGACCGATTCGACGACCTGGCCGGCCGTAGTGATGACGTCTTCGATGACGACCGCTCGGTCGCCACGGTTGAACCCGCCCTCAACCACGTTGCACGTCCCGTAGTCCTTCGCCGCCTTGCGGACGAACAGGCATGGCTTGCCCACTGCGAGGGCGAGCGACGTGGCCAACGGGATGCCGCCAAGCTCCAGGCCGGCCAGTCGGTCGAACCGGGTCGTCGGCAGCAGCCTCGCGAGTTCGCCGGTCACCGCGCGCAGCAGATCGGGCTGGCTCTCGAAGCGGTACTTGTCCCAGTAGAAGCTGCTCGTCTTGCCCGATCGCAGTCGGAAGCTGCCGGTCAGGTACGCGGCCGTGCGAATGGCTCGCGCCAGCGTGGTGCGGTCCAAGATGGTCTCCTTCGCGGCGATCGGCAACACTTGGCGTACCCACACTAGCCCGAAGCGCAAGCGAGGATTGCGGACAAACTCGCTCGCTGGCGCGTCGGGCTTGTGTGAGGTTGGTACGACAAGTCTGGCCGGTCGCCTTGCCTGGTCAATGCGGCACGATCAATCGCGTAGGATACTCGGTCGCGGCTGGCGATCAACTCACTTCTTCACCTTGTTCGTTGGCTGAGTGGCGGTCTTCGTGCGCACGGGTTCGGGAACCTCGACGCCCGGAGCGATTTCGATCTTAGCCGTCTTGCGCAGCTCGGCGATGATTGCCTCTTTCATATGGTCGCCGATCGCATTGGTCAGATCCGTGCGGAGCGTCGCGTCCTTCAGGCTGAGCCGAGTGCCGGCCTTGCGGTCGGTCGCCTTGATGATGTGATAGCCGAACTCGGTTTCAACGACGTCGCTCACCTGGCCATTCTTCAAGGCAAACGCCGTGCGAGCAAACGGTTCGACGACCTTGTTGTGACGCGGGAACGACCCAACGTCGCCGCCCTGGTTCTTGGACGGGCAGTCGGAGTATTTCTTCGCGGCGGCGGCGAAGTCGGCGCCGCCGGCGACTTCCTTGCGGACGCGGTCTGCCTTCGCCTTGGCGGCCGCTCGCACCGCGGCGTTTGCTCCGTCGGGAACCTCAATCAGGATGTGGCTGGCCCGCACCTCGCTGCCGTCGAAATACTCGCGGTACTTGGCGAAATGGTCCGAGAGATCCTTGTCGGTCACTCGCTCCTTCACGTAAGTCTGCCACTGGGCCTCGGCGATCGCGCTGGCGCGGAGCTTTGCTTCGGTGAGGCCGAGCTTGGCGATCGCCGTGGCGAAGCTCACGCCCTGCTTTTCGTATTCGGCGCGCAGTTTGGCGATCTCGACGTCGACGGCCTTGGCGTCGTACGCGACTTTCTGTTTCGCCAGGAACTGCACCAACAGCGTGCTGTCGACCATCGCGTCGAGCACGGCGTTGCCAGCATGCTCGCGCTGTTCGGGCGCGACCCCCAGCTCATCGAGCCGCGCAATCAGTTCTGACAGCATGATGCGTTCGCCGTTCACCACAGCCGCGACCGCGTCGTCGTTCTTTGACGCGGCGGCCGTCGTGGGCTTCTTGGCCCCGTCGCGATTGGTTTGTGCTGACGCCGCGTTCCACGAGGCGGCCGTCATGAGGGCCAACGTGATGGCCAAAGTCGAACGATGCGACATGATTCCCTCCGTGGTTAGGACTTGCCGACAGCCATTCTCGCACGGACATATACACGAAACGGCGAGGGGCGATAAGACCATTCCCCGACTGGCCGGGAGGGTGTGGCAAGGGATTGGGCGAGCGGTGGGCGTCGGCCCGCCCAGAAGGATTGGGCCATTGCGGAATACGTCGGCCGGCTCGCGCCGACTGCTCGCCATGATTCCTTGGGGACTAGCTGGGACTAGCTGGCAACTGACGTTGACCGGCCGAATTCCGTCACTATAGTG
>DAIOWH010000084.1:0-25441 GCA_036758585.1 Planctomycetia bacterium | reverse complement strand
GGCGCGTCGGGCTACTGTCCCTGCGGACTCCCAGGATCACGCAAGGCCATTTAGTACTGCTCCACATGGAAAGGGTTCGAATTCGTTTAACCCGCAGCCGCAGGCGAGGCATGGCTGGCGTTTGTTGCGCCTCGCCTGCGGCTGCGGGTTAAACGGGGTTAAACGACCGAAGCCGATTTCAGACCCTATTCAATGTGGCACAGTACTTGGTTTAGAGGCCGAGTTCGCGGCGGACTCGCGCGACGCCCTCGACCATGTTCCGAAGTTTCTGCCGCGCGGCCCAGCGTGCGGTCTGGCTCAAGCCACAGTCCGGGGCAAACGACAATCGCTGCGGCGAGGCGTAACTCAGGCAGCGGCGGACCCGGTCGGCGACGTCGTCGCACGTCTCGATGTAGTAGCTCTTCACGTCGATGACGCCGATCGCGACACCCGTCTTCGCCGCGATCTCACCAATGATCTCAAGCTCGGCGAACTCTCGGCTGGCCATTTCCAGGTGAATCTCGTCGACCGTGAGGTCCAGGAACGCCGGAAACATCGGCGCGTAGCGCCGCGGCCCGACCGCTCGGCCCTTGAAGTTGCCGAAGCACAAATGAGTCGACAGGCGACAGCGGCCGACTACGGGCGCAACCGTTCGGTTGAAGATATCGACAAGCCGGCGAACGTCTTCGCGGTGCGCGTAGCAGCTCATCGACGGTTCGTCCACGGTCAGTTCGCAGCAGCCGGCCTGCACCAGCGACTCCAGTTCGCCTCGCACGATCGGCAGCAGGGCCTCAGTGATCTCGTAGCGGTCTTTGTAGCGACCGCCGGGCGCCAGCCGGCCGGCGAGCGTGTACGGTCCGGGCACACTGGCTTTCAGGCACGGTCCAGTCGGGGCCAACCGCTTCAGTCGCACGAACTCCTGAACCACGCCCAGCCCGCGCGGTGCGGCGAGTACGCCATTGATCTGGTGCCGCCCCCGCTGATCGTGCGCCGGCGGGCCGAATCGGCGCGGTGGACGCGACTCACGCTCGATGCCGTCCAGGCAACCGTAGAACGACAGATTAAAATCGAGCCGCGTCTGTTCGCCGTCGGTGATTACGTCGAGCCCGGCCGCCATCTGATCGTGGATGGCGGCGATCACGGCGTCGTCTTGCAACTCAGCAAGGTCGGCCTCGCCGAACTCATCGAGCCGCCGCGACGCGAACTCCAGCCACCCAGGAAACGGGTAGCTCCCGACGACCGTGGTGCGAAGCGGCTGTTGATTCATGGAATCCACCCGGATCACTTGCCCACGTTCTCGTACAGCTTGGCCAGGCGCCGCGCGTGTTCGTCGTAGGCGGCCTCGAAGAGTTCGGCGGCCCGTTGCGGACCAACAACAGCGGCGCCCGTGAGCACTCGGGGCGGCGAGCCTGCTCGCGTGAGCCGCAGTGCGACCTCGGCCTTGATCGCGTTCACCAACATGCATCCACCGATCGTCGAACCGGGAGCGACCGGCGTGTCGAGTCCGTCGATCGCGACCATCGCGTCGCCTGGCGGAGCGCCCGTGTCGAGCACCAGGTCGGCGACGTCGGACAGCTTCAGGCCGCGTGGATGCTTGCTGGGAGTCGAGTCGGAGTGCCGCCGGCTCACGATCGCCACGGTCTTGATGCCTCGCCGGCGAAATCCCTCGGCCATCTCGATGGGAACCAGGTTGCAACCGCTCGATGAGATGACGAGCGCCGAGTCGACGGGGGCAAGGTCAAAGTTGCGCAAGATGCGTTCGGCCAGGCCCGCCACGTTCTCCAAAAACATCGCTTGCCGCTGGCCGTTCGGGCCGACGACCGGATTGTGAAACGTCAGCGACAGTTCGACGATCGGATTGAATCCGGGAAACGATCCGTAGCGCGGCCACATTTCCTCGACCATGATCCGGCTGTGACCCGATCCAAACACGTGAACCATGCGGCCGTCCATGATGGTTGCGGCGAACCAGTCGGCCGCCTGTTCGATCGCATGAGCCTGCCGGTCGATGACGCCCACGAGTCCGCGACACTGGTCGAGATAGTTCTTGCTGGGCGTCATAGGAACCTATCGCCCCGCGCAGACGAGCGCCATCGACTCGGCATCGTCGACGATGGCACTGTGCGGCCGCGGCAGCGTCGTACCGGTTATCGCAGGCGGAAGCGGCGGCACATCCGGAGCAGCCGCGCCGAGCGCGTCGTCCAGTGTGATCTCGACTCCCGTCGCCCGCGATGCCAGGTAGTTGCGAATGAAGGCGACTGATTCGTCAATGGCGTCGGCTTGGATGACGAGCAGCTCGCCCGGCTGGACCATCGACAACGCGGTCTCCATAGACTTGACCGCGCCGCGGACCTCGTGAATCTCGCGCACTCGAGTGCGCCCGACGAGTCCCTGGCGAAACAGCCCCATGATCTCGCCCTCGGCGCGGCCGCGCGTGTAGTGGTCTTCATACAGGACCACGCGATCGAACGAGTCGCCGAGCAGTTCGCCCTGGCGCACCATGTCGCAGTCGCGTCGGTCGCCAGCCGCGCTGTAGACGACGGTTCGCCGCTCGTGCGGGAATTGCTGCACGGTCTCGAGCAGTGCCGCGAGCGACGAGACGTTGTGGCCGTAGTCGACGATCACCGTCGCGCCGGCAATATCAAACAGATTGAACCGGCCAGGCGAGTGCTTCATGTCGGGCTGGAATGTCTGAAGCGCCGCGCGGATGACGTCGGGAGCGATGCCGAGCGACCACGCCGCACCGGCGGCGGCGAGGGCGTTCTCGACCTGGAACGGCACGCGGCCGTCATGCGTGAGCGGCACTTGGGTGAGCGGCGCCAGCGGCGCCTCGCGTTCGCCTTCAACCAGCACAATCGACCCGTCGCGAACGATCACGGCGCGGCCGCCCATGTTTCGATGCAGCGCGATGACCGCGTGGTCCGGGTCGCGGGAAAAGAACATGACGGTACACGGAGTTCGCGCGGCCATCTCGGCGACCAGCGGGTCCTGGGCGTTGAGTACGGCCGTGCCGTGTTTCGCCGTGGCCTCGACGATCACTCGCTTCACACGGGCGAGTGCGTCGGGTGCGTCGATGTCTGATAGGCCCAAGTGGTCGCCTTCGCCAATGTTCGTCACGACCGATACGTCACAGCGGTCGAAGCCGAGTCCCGCGCGCAGAATGCCGCCGCGCGCGGTCTCGAAGACGGCGGCCTCGACCAGTGGATTGAGCAACACATTCTGGGCGCTCACTGGTCCGCTGCAATCGCCCGCGTCGATTCGCCGCTCGCCAACGTAGACGCCGTCGGTGCAGGTCATGCCGACTCGTTTGCCGGTCGCGGCGACGATGTGTGCGATCAAACGAGTGGTCGTCGTCTTGCCGTTGACGCCGGTGACCGCCACGATCGGGATGCGGCCGTTTTCGCCGGCCGGAAACAACGTGTCGACGATCGCCTCGCCGACCGGGCGCGGCTTGCCGTCGGACGGCGCCAAGTGCATACGCAGCCCGGGGCTGGCGTTGAGTTCGACGATCACGCCGCCTTGCTCTTCAAGCGGCCGCGCGATGTCGGTCGCGATCACGTCAACGCCCGTGACGTCGAGTCCAATGATCCGGGCGGCCTCGACGACGCGCGCGGCCACGTCGGGATGCACCAGGTCCGTGACATCGGTGGCGGTGCCGCCGGTGCTCAGATTCGCGTTGCGACGGATCAGCACGCGGGCGCACGCGGGCGGCGTCGAGTCGGCCGTCATGCCCTGATCGGCGAGCACCTGCAGGGCGATGTCGTCGAGAGCAATTCGGGTGAGCACCGCTCCGTGCCCATCGCCGCGGCGCGGGTCCTGGTTGACGGCCTCGATGAGCTGGCTGATCGTGTGAACGCCGTCGCCAACGACCTGGGCGGGATCGCGTCGGGCGGCGGCGACGAGTCGGTCGCCGACGACGAGCAGCCTGTGATCAAAGCCCGGCGCGAACCGCTCAACGACAATGTCCTCTTCTTCCGTGCGGGCGGCGGCGTAGGCGGCGAGCACCTGCTCGCGCGAACTCAGGTTCGTTGAAACGCCGCGCCCGTGATTGCCGCACTGCGGTTTGACCACCACCGGCAGCCCGATCTCCTCAGCAGCCTCCCATGCGTCGTCGGCGTCCTTCACCGGCCTGCCGACCGGCACCGGAATTCCGCCGGCCGCGAGCAGCTTGCGCGTCAGCTCTTTGTCCTGGGCGATCGACTCGGCGATAGCACTAGTGTTGCTCGTCTCGCCAGCCACAATGCGGCGTTGTTTGTGGCCGTGTCCAAACTGCACCATGCTCCCGCTGTTGAGCCTGCGAAACGGGATGCCCCGCTTGTGTGCGGACCGCACGATCGCGCCGGTGCTGGGGCCCAGACACACGTCTTGCGCAAGATCGCGCAGCCGGCGCACCTCGCCGGCCACGTCAAACGACTTATCGTGCACGGCCGCCATGCACAACTCGCGAGCCACATCGAGGCAGGCGCGAGCGAGGTCTTCGTTCTCGTACTCGATCGCCACCTTGTAAACGCCGCTGGTCGAAGTCTCTCGTGTGCGGCCGTATCCGACTTCGGTGCCCGCCAGCGTCTGCAGTTCGATCGTGACGTGTTCGAGAATGTGCGCCATGTACGTACCACGTCGCAGTCGCTCGAAGAAGCCGCCACGCTGACCAACGCTGCAACGATGCTCGATCATGCTCGGCAGCCATGCGGTCAAACGGTCGTTGAAACCGGGAATCTCGTCCGACGAGGTCTGTTCCAGTTGGCCAATATCCACCCACACCTCGAGCATGGGGAAATTGGCCCAGATGTTAGGCCCACGTAGGGCCAGAACCTTGTTCAACTCCATGTTGGGTAAGCTCACTTATTTTAAGCTTGGCGGGACGTGATCCCGCAAAGGCTGTTTGACTCTGTTTGTGTCGTTCTCGGCGGTTGGAAAGTCGCGCCCGGCGCGCCCCAAGCCGCCGGCGACCAACCACCGAAACCGCTGGCTAACGGGTTGATACTTGGACCTGACATGCCGTCGCCGATACGAACTCAAGCGAAGGCGATCAGAATCCGTGCCTGGTGGGATCCACTCTTCGGTTGCGATCAGAGGTCAGATCGACCCCCGCATCCTGATGGGACCGATGAGGCGGTGGGTGCAAGGGCCTTCCGTTGGCGCCATCGCGACGTGGATAGCCAACCGCGCGTTCGACGGCAGCTTCATCCCAGTCGCAAACCCTGGGGCAATAGCTCAATTCGCGGGACGACGAGACTCGAGACACGGCAGTAGACTCACTGAGGCCCGATCCAAACGCCTGGCAGGATGACCTGCCGCACGACGAATGTTGGTTGATATACTAATCGTCCAGAATCGGTAGTCAAGAATGCCTATTTTTTCTATTTGGCCGTATTTTCTAACTCTATGGAGCACCCACGGTTGGACGAACAAACAGAGGTATGGCTGCATCTGCCGGGCCCGTGGAAAAGGCCGCTGGAAACCGAGCTTCGGGAGGGCGAGGAGCTGGTTGCGTTCTTTGAGCCGGATCTCGACGAACGGCTTCGGTTTGCCGATGGGCTAGTCGTGCTGACCAACAGCCGCGTCATGGCGACATGGTCGGTCGGAGCGGATCGTAACGGCGATCGGCGACTTTGGGAAACGTGGCCGCTCGAACCTGGGGCGGCGTTGCGTAGTCGCGACCAAGGCGGCGCGGGCGTGCTCGAGTTGACGGACGAGCGACGCCGGTTGGAGCACTGGAGGTACACAACGGGGCGGAGTACGGCGGCACATCGGTTCGTCCAGCGATTCAACACGTTTCGTAGCGGCGCCCGCGACGCCGCAGCCACGGCGTCTGTGTGTCCGAGCTGTGGTGCGTTGATCACGTCGTATGACGGCCAGTGTGCTGCGTGCGCACCCGAGTCGGCCCCGCAGACGATCCCGGCGCTCTCGCGATTGCTCGGCGTCGCCCGGCCGCGTGCGGGCGCGATCTTCCTCGGATTCGTACTGACGCTGGCCAGCACCACGGCCGGCCTGATCCCGCCCTATCTGACGATTCCGCTGCTCGACCGAGTGCTCGTGCCGTATCAGAACGGCAAGGCGGTCGATTTCAGCCTGGTCGGGTGGTACCTCGTCGGACTGGTCGGCATGGCGCTGGTCGCATGGCTGCTCGACTGGGCGCGTCATTACCGACTGTCGTGGGTAGGCGAGCGCATCAGCGCGGACTTGCGGAACAAGACCTACGCGCACCTGCAGTGCCTGTCGCTCGAATTCTTCGGCGGCAAGCGTACGGGCGATCTGATGTCGCGGGTGAGCAGCGACACCGATCGCATCTGCAATTTTCTGTCGCTGAACATGGTCGACTTCGCGACCGACACGATCATGATCGTGATGGTGGCGGGCATCCTGATCTGGATCGACCCAGTGCTGGCGGCGGCGGCGCTGGCGCCGTTTCCGTTCATGGTCTGGCTGATTCACTGGGTGCGATCGAAACTGCGTCGGCTCCTGCGCGCGGGTGGGATCGCTTGGGCCGACATGACCAGCGTGCTGGCCGACGCGATACCCGGCATTCGCGTGGTCAAGGCGTTTGCCCAGGAGCGTCGCGAGATTCAGCGATTCGGCCGCGCCAACGACCGAGTCTTGCTGACAGCCGACCGCGTGAACGTCGTGTGGTCGTACTTCACGCCGATGGTGACGCTGCTCACGGCCAGCGGCCTGTTGGTCGTTTGGGGGGTCGGCGTCTGGCGAGTCTATGAGCATCAAGTAACGGTCGGAGTGCTGACGGCGTTTCTCGCGTACATTGGCCGGTTTTATACGCGTATCGAGGACATCATTCGCTTGGTGCCGGCGACGCAACGGGCCGCGGCCAGCGCCCAGCGCATCTTCGAGATCCTCGATCGCGTGCCGAGCGTCGCCGAGCCGGTCCGGCCGGTGCATCCGGGCCGGGTCCACGGGGAGATCGAACTGCGCGAGGTCCGCTTCAAGTACGGCACGCGCGAGGTGCTGCACGGCATCGACGTGCAGATTCGCAGCGGCGAGATGGTCGGCTTGGTCGGCCCAAGCGGCGCGGGCAAGAGCACACTCATCAACCTGATCTGCCGCTTCTACGACGTCGCCGAGGGAGCGATCCTGGTGGACGGCACGGACATTCGATCGTTCCCGGTGGAGGAGTACCGCCGCAACATCGGCATCGTGCTGCAGGACCCGTTCCTATTCTACGGCTCGGTGGCCGACAACATTGCCTACGGCAAGCCCGGTGCGACGCGAGCCCAGATCATCGCCGCCGCCCGCGCGGCCCGCGCTCATGAGTTCATCCTGAAGATGCCCGACGGCTACGACTCGATGGTCGGCGAGCGCGGCCAGTCGCTTTCGGGCGGCGAGCGACAGCGCATCTCGATCGCCCGCGCGCTGCTGATCGACCCACGCATCTTGATCCTGGACGAGGCCACGTCGTCGGTCGACACCCAAACCGAGCGCGAAATCCAGGCCGCCCTCGAAAACCTGATCCGCGGCCGCACGACGATCGCGATCGCCCACCGCCTCAGCACGCTACGCCGCGCCGACCGGCTCGTCGTGATCGAGCGCGGGAGCATCTCGGAGATCGGAAACCATCAGGATCTGCTCGCACGCGACGGCGCGTACGCTCGGCTGCACCGCGCCCAACAGGAACTGGTTCAGAAGGTAGGAATCTAGCCATGTCGAGTGACGAAGGACCGGCCGTGGGACAGGATTGCCAAGCTGCCAACTCCGACCGCGGCAGGCTGGATAGCCCGCCGCACGGCGACGCATGCGCCCCGTGTCCGGGTTTTGAATTGAGTTACGACGCCTACGGTCAGCTTGTACTGACCGACGCCGCCGGCGCGACTCACGTCGGCGTCGATCCGGTGCGGGCGTTTCCGATTTCGGATCCGGCGCACAGTGTCTCGGTCCTCGACGGCGACGGCCACGAGGTCCTCTGGATCGACAGGCTTTCCGACGTACCCGGACCCGCGCGACGGCTGCTCGAAGAGGAACTGGCGCGACGCGAGTTCGTACCCGTCCTGCGACGCATCCTGCACGTATCGGCCAACTCAGAGCCGTGCGAGTGGGAGGTCGACACCGATCGCGGTCGCACGCGGTTCCTGCTCAAGACCGACGACGACGTCCGCCGTCTCGACGAACGCCGCGCCATGATCATCGACGCACACGGCGTCCGCTACCTGATTCCCGACCTCACGAACCTCGACAGCTACAGCCACCGGATACTGGAACGCTACCTGTGACCCGCCCGGAGGGACTTCCCTTCGACTATTCGCCGCAGTGGTAGGCTGGGTGCCGCACCCAGCCTACGCCCGCACCAAGCCTACGCCCTGGAACGCTACCTGTGACCCGCCCGGAAAGACTTCCCTTCGACTATTGCAGCACCTGGCAGTCTATCCTGCGCGGTTCAACCCGACCGCGTGTGGCGGGCCTTGGTCTGCGGCAGAAGTGGCGCCGCGAGTTGTTCGTAGAGACCAAAGAGGAACTCGACACGCTGGCGGTCGTTCGTTAAGGGCCTAATCCCGTAGCATCGGTCCACCGCACGGTCAAGCTCGTGGTGCGCCTTGCGGAGCGCCAGTGGCATCGCGAGTGGATCGTACAGGTCGGCGAGTGTAGCGGCATCGACGCTCGGCTTTCGAGTCGGTAGGAAGCCCGCTCGGCCATCGCCGAAAGCGACGCGCAGATCGAGCACTTCCTGTGCGGCCGTTTCGACCGCCCCGCGCTGGGGGCCAGAAGGCGACAGAGGCCACGGATAGTTGTTGTAAACGAGCTTGGCCGAGTAGCGATAGCGCGATTCAAGCCGCCCGCAGACCTGGCGGACCCAAGCCATGTGCATCGCCGAAGAGAGCACGCCGAAGTGGTACAGCGTGGCGTCGGCCACCACCAGTAGCAGGTCGCTGCTGATCGTATCCGGCTTCAAGAAGCCGATTGGAATGTAAGCCGCCGCTCAGAACTCACCTTGGGGATGACGAGGTAGGAGCGGCGGGGGAAATTCTCGACATGAAAGCGCGTCGGCGTTGCGGCGATCTTTCGAGTCGGGGCGCTCTTGCTCGCCAGCCGTAGTTTGCGGACCGCCTCGACGCGGGCAAGCGCGTGCGGCATGCGACGCAACTGCGCAGGTGGGCAATCGCCAAGCCAGAGACACCACCGCTCGATCCCGTTGATGAACTCCTCTGATCCCACCCAGCGCCGAAAAAACGGCTTGGCGTCCGGCTCGAGCTTCAAGAACTCCGCTTTTTCGTCCGGGGTGAACAGGTAGTTACCCCCGTCAATCGGCTTGTTGCCGATTCCAATGGGCGGCACGTCGCACAACGGTCTGCCACGGTTCGTGATCGCCTGGTCTGGCCCCTCGACGAGATAGGGGCTGATGTTGCGAACGCCGAGCACCGTAACTCGCCTCGCGGCGGACTCTTGTTCGGTCGCGAGTTCAGTCGCCGCCTCGTAGTCGTAGATTCGCTTGTTCGATGTGTCAAAACGGGCGAAACCGGCGATGACGACGTGGACGTGTGCCTTGCCGCGTGCCTCACTCTCCCAAGCAAACGTTCGGTGCGCGAAGTGTATCTTCACTTGGAATCGCTTGAAGAGTTCGCCCCACAACACACCGACCTGCTCGCCTTGGGTGATGGAATTGGTAGAGACAAATCCGACGACGATTCGCGTGCCCTCGATGTAGTTCGCCGCTTTGAAATACCAACCGGCGACATAGTCGAGCAACCCGCTGTTTTGTACGTCGCCCGCCACGAGCTGCATGTCTGTACGCTGGTCTGGCGACTGGTACTTGCCGCCCACGAACGGCGGGTTGCCCAGCACGTAGTGGCACCTGTCAGGTGGAAGAACGTTGCTCCAGTCGGCGCGGAGCGCGTTGGCGACGTGGATGTGCGGCGACTTTCGGAGCGGCAGACGAACATAGTACTGGCCGAACGCCTCGGACAGTTGAATGTTCATTTGGTGGTCCATCAGCCACAGAGCCACTTCGGCAATGCGCGCGGGCCACTCGCTGATCTCGATGCCATAGAACTGGTCCACGTCCACTTGAGCCAACCTGTTTACGTCTTCGAGCGTCAGGGCCCGCTGGCGGCCGTGCAGCAGTTTGAGCAACTCGATTTCCAGCCGCCGCAGTTCGCGGTAGGTGATGACCAAGAAGTTGCCGCACCCGCAGGCCGGGTCGAGAAACTGCAGACTCGCGAGCTTCCGCTGGAACTCGTCAAGCCGCGCGCGGCGGCGAGTGGACCTGTCTGTGAGGATCGCCGCGAACTCCGCCTCCAGATCGTCCAGGAACAGCGCCCGGATGACCTTCAGGATGTCGCGTTCGCTCGTATAGTGGCCGCCGATCTGCCGGCGCTCGCGCGGCTCCATCACGCTTTGGAACAGGGCGCCAAAGACGGCCGGGGAAATACGCGACCAATCGAAGCGAGTGCAGGCCAAGAGCGAGTTTCGCATGTCGCGGCTGAATTCGGCGAACCCGAGTCGCTGGGAAAAGAGGTCGCCGTTCACGTACGGGAACCCGCTCAGGGTTTCTTCAAGGTTCGCCTGCCGTTCGGCCGCCGGCGTGTTGAGAACGTCGAACAGGCGATTGAGCTGAGCGCCCAGGTCCGAGCCGTCTTCGGCCGTGCGGTTTTCCAGGTAGAGACGAAAGCTCTCGCGCTCGAAGATGCCGGTGTCTTCCGCGAACAGGCAGAACAACACGCGAACCAGGAACCGCTCGAGCTCGTACCCCCTGAAGCCGCCGCCTTCCAGAGCGTCGTGCAGATCGCCCATGATGGCGACCGCCTTCAGGTTGATCGGGTCCTGGTCCTCAAACGTGTGTTGCTTGTACCCCGGAATGAAGGCGAAGGCGTGAATGTGCCGATGGAAATCGGCGAGCGTGACTTCGCATGTGGCGACCCTTCCGGCATCGCCACTCGCCCGTCGGCGGCGGTCCGCGACTCCCGCCGATTGCCGTGCGCCCGCGGCTAGCTCGCCGGTACCGAGGTCGTGCAGTGCGATGCGGGCGAAGTCCGAGACGATCACATAGCGCGGAATCTCGTCGTGGCGGCCGTCTCGGACCAGGGACTGGATGTACTCAAACGCCTGAGACTCCGCCGCTTCGAGGTTTTCCCCGAGGCTCTTGTGCTCGACGAGCAGCATGCCCTTCCAGAAAAGGTCGATCGCGCCGAAGTGTCCCGATAGTTTCCTGACCGGTTCCTCGAAGCTGGCGACGGCGCGGCGGCTCACGCCAAAGACATCGAAGAACTCGTTCCAGAACGTCTGTTTCTCGGCCGATTCTCGCTGCGTCCCGGTCCAGCGGCGGCTGAACTGAATGGCCCGATGGCGGATTTCGTTCCATGAAAGTGGCATCGATCGCGAATAGTAGATTAACCTGGCACGTCACTGCAACAGGTCGAGCGAGCGAACCGGCCCAAGCCAACTCCCTAGCCGCGGACGGCTACCAGAATGTCGGCGTCTGCAGCTTCGCCGCGATCGTGGCGAGCCGGTCAAGGTGATCGCGATGGATCGGAATCCCCTCGCCGCGCCACTTCTGCTCTTTCTCCCACTCCAGTTCGCCGGGCAGCCGCACGCGATCGAAGCCGGCGAGCGGCGCGGTGCGCTGACAGGCAGCGACCGCCTCATCGACCTCGTCGAGAAACTGATCGCGGCCGACAAAGTGGTCGATCGAGATGGCGAGGAACGTGTGTTCGGAATGCTCGGCCGCGTCGTAGCGCTTTCGGCGGCTGGGAAACTGGCCGCCCGAAAGGGCGCCGGCCAACAGGCCCGCGACCAGCGCCAGTCCGTAGCCGCGCGTGCCGCCCGCGGGGAACATGATCCACGCCTTGGCCGGGTCGTCCGTCTCGTTGCCCTCTTTGTCCAGACACCACGCCGGCGGCAGCTTCTGGCCGTAGATGCGCATCGTCTCAACTCGCTGCCACGCGGCGACTCCGACGGCCATGTCGACGACGATCGGGAACGACCCGCGAGTCGGGAACGCCCAGGCGAGCGGATGGTTCGCCAGCGCGCCGCCGCGACCTCCGTACGGCGCGACACTCGCGCCGCCGGTGTTCGTCGTGACGAAGCCGACACAGCCGGCATCGAGCGGCAACATCGCGTAGATCGACGCGGCGCCGAGGTGGTGGCTGCGTCGCACGTTCACCATCCCCACGCCGACCTTGAGCGCCTTGTCCAGTGCCCGGCGCATGCCGTCGAGTGCGGCCAGGTGTCCGACGCCGCGATCGGCGTCGACCAGTGCCATCGCGGCCGTCTCACGCTCGACTCGCGGCTGCGGCCGCGGGTTCATGTGGCCATCGAGCAGGTGGTTCAAATAGTTCGGCGCGAGTCGTGTGCCGTGACTGAAGATGCCGCGCAGGTCGGTGCGCACCAGAACGTCGGCAACCGCGTCGGCGTCGGGCGCAGACACACCGGTTTTCTGAAAGAGTTGGCTCGTGAACGACCGTAGCATGTCGGGCGCGACGACGACTTCGTTGGGGTGCATGGCTCTCCGATTTCGATCGCAATCACAGATGCAGGTTCAGCCAGATTCAGGTGGGAGCTTACCTGATTTCGGCGTAGAATGCCTGCGCGAGTTGCGAGTGTCGACTGGGAAATGACCAATGTTGGAAGGTACTCGAATGTCCAGATGCTTCATGATGGCCGCGGGCGCGGCGGTAACGGCGTTGTGCTTGGGCGCGGCGCCCAGCGCGGAACCGAGCGCACGCGAAACCGGCTGGCGCAAGCATACGATCAACGACCAATCTCCCTACGAGGCCGCCGGCGCGGCCGACCTGAACGGCGACGGCAAGATCGACGTCTTCAGCGGCGATTCGTGGTACGAGGCGCCGAACTGGACGCGGCACAAGGTGCGCGACATCCCGCCGAGCAAACAGAACCCGCATTACTACGACGACTTCGCCGATCTGCCGCTCGACGTGAACGGCGACGGCAAGATCGACATGGTCACGTGCGACTACTTCCGGCGCCGCGTCGGCTGGATCGAACATCCGGGCGACGCGACCAAGCCCTGGATCGAGCACGAGATCGATACGCCCGGGCCCAGCGAAACCGCTCAACTTGTGGACGTCAACGGCGACGGCAAGCTTGACCTGCTGCCGAACACAGTGAACACCGTGGTGTGGTACGAACTCGCGCAGCAGAAGCCAGAGGTCGTGTGGACGAAGCACGATCTCGGCGTCGAGGGAGCCGGGCACGGCGTCGGAGTCGGGGACATCAACGGCGACGGCCGCACCGACATCATCACGCCAAAGGGCTGGTACGAGCAGCCCCCGCAGGCCGGCGAGCACCGCTGGCCGTTCCACGCCGAGTTTCAACTGGGCGCGGCGGGCATTTTGATCCTCGGCCGCGACGTCGACGGCGACAAACTGACCGATGTCGTCTGGGGCATGGGGCACGCCTTTGGCCTTCACTGGCTGCGTCAGACAACCGACGCTGGCGGCAAGCGGCAATGGACCCGGGCGGACATAGACACCACGTTCTCACAGGTGCACACGTTGCTGTGGCTCGACCTCGACGGCGACAAGCAGCCTGAACTGCTCACGGGCAAGCGAGTCTACGCACACGAAGTGGAGCCGGGGGCGACCGACGCCCCGTGTGTGTACTACTTCAAGTTCGATCGCTCGGAGGGCAAGTGGACGAAACACGTCATCTACGAGGGCGAGCCGGCCCGCGGCGCGCCGGCCGAGGCCAAAGACCGCTGGGCGCTGCGCGACTTCGCCCGCGGCTCAGCCGGAACCGGGCTGCAGATCGATGCCCGCGACATCGACGGCGACGGCGACATCGACCTCGTCTGTCCCGGCAAGTCGGGCCTGTATCTGTTTGAAAACACCGGCCCAAAAAAAACTCCGAGCCAATGAACTGACTCGTTTGGTATCATGGCCCGGCAATCCGGGTCGTCCGGCCGGACTGGCGACAACGATTGTCGTGAAACAACACATGCGAGAACTCCCGGTTTTCAACGGGAGAAAACACTGACGTCCACGTATGAAGTTTACCTCCATCTTGTCGGCTACCGTGCGCTTTGCACCACGCTTATCAACCCGATCACACCGAGTACGCCGCAACTGCCGCGGTCGTGCAGGCTCGCCACTTCATGCTCGGCGCGCGGCCCTGCGCGTCGAGGTCCTCGATCGTCGCGAACTGCTCAGTACGGTCAGCGGCCAAGTATTCGAGGACCTCAACGGCAACGGCGTGCAAGATACGGGCGAACTGGGCCTCGCCGGTTGGACGGTGTTCGCGGACGACAACGAGAACGGCGTGCAGGACCCTGGCGAGGTCGGCGTCGTCACCAATGGCGACGGCGACTACTCGCTCACCGGCCTCGCCGCCGGACGTCGCGCGGTGTCTGAGGTAGTGCCCGACGGTTGGATGCAGACGATCCCGGTCAATCCGGGTTGGTTCGTTTCGCGCGACGGCGAATTCCACGACGAGTTCGGGGAGCCGCTGGAGCTGGGCGAGTCCGATGACAGTGTGGTGGAGGTCGGCCTGAGTTTCGTGTTTCCGTTTGCCGACGGATCGTATCAGGACGTGTTCGTATCAACGAACGGTTTCGTTTCGTTGGGCCGCGACGACGGCGCGGGGTGCTGTTCCGGATCGGTCGATGGTCTCATCGGCGGCGCGCCGCGACTCGCTCCCTTCTGGACCGATCTGAACCCATTGACGGCGGGCGACGTGTTCTTCAACGATCTTGGCGATCGGGCCGTGATCACGTGGGATCGAGTCGCCAGTTTCGGCGGCGGAACCGATGCGAACACATTCCAGATCCAACTTTTCCCGAGCGGTGAGGTAGTCTTTGCCTACGGTGCGATAACGACTCCGCATCAGTTCACCAATTCAATGCTGGTCGGACTGAGCCCAGGGGCGCCTGAAGCTCCAACCGAGTCGGACTTCAGCCAACTGGCGCCGGGCGGCACGAACGGCAACCTTACCGTGTTCGAATTGATCGAACCGGGCGACGAACAGTGGGACATCGGCGACAGTGCGATTCGCTTCCAACCGTTCCGTGTCGCACCGCACATCCTCACGATCAGCGACGGCGAGGACGTTGCCGGGGTTGATTTCGGCAATTTCGAGCGTGCTGCCATCCGCGGACAAACATTTCACGACCTCAACGGTAACGGCGAGCACGACGCCGATGAGCCTGGACTCGATGGCTGGGTCATCAACCTGCTCGACTCCAATGGCCACATCGTCGCCACCACGACCACCACGAGTGTTGATCCCGTGATCGATCCGGCCACCGACTCCGGCCTATACGTGTTCGAAAACCTCGGACCGGGGGCGTTCCGCGTCGCGGAAGCCCAGCAGGAGGGATGGCTCCAGGTCTTCCCTGCGCCGGCCAAGCTGGCGGCCGAATCGCTCGCGACCGAACAGACAACGCAGATTGTCCGCGGTGCGGTGGACGGTGCGCCGGGCGGCGGCAACGCCGCTCAACTTCTGCCCGACTTGATCGTGGACGTCGAGAATGGGTTGGCGGAGTGGTTCGTCGATGGCGACGTAGTGCGTTTCGGGCAGGCGACGCCAAATATCGGCGCTGGTCCGATGGAGCTGCGCGGCGGCCGCAACCTCGGCGACGGCACGCAGATCGTGGTGCAGCGGATCTATGGCCGTGAGGGACGCTTTCAGGACCGCGAGGCTGGGCGCTTCGAGTTTCACGCCGAACACGGACACATACACTTCAACAATTACACCCAGTACAACCTGCGAACCGTGTTGCCCGACGCGAACGGGGATGGCAGGCCGGAGGTCGGCGCGGTTGTGGCGGGCGGGAACAAGACGAGTTTCTGCCTGGTCGATTCGAGCATCTACGACGACACGCTGCCCAACTTCGACCCAGACCCCAGCGGATTCGGCTGCGACGATGTGCAACGTATTTCGGTCGGGTGGGAAGACATCTACGATCCGTACACCGAGGGCCAGGAGATCGACATCACGGACCTGCCGCGCGGGCCCTATTGGCTCGAAGCGATCGTCGATCCCGACAACCACCTGCTCGAGGCCGATGAGACGAACAACACGAGCCGCGTGCTGGTCGACCTCAACGACGCGATGACGGGCGGACCGCCCGGTCACACGGTCGAGTTGACGAGCGGTGCGTCGTTCGACGACCTGGACTTCGGCAACTTCCGCGGAGTCACGCTGAGTGGACGCAAATTCTGGGACAGGGACGCCGACGGCCGCGCCAATGAAGCGGACTCGCCTCTGGCCGACTGGCTCATCTACATCGACGCGAACCGCGACGGCGTGCTGAATAACCCAGTCGTCGGCAACGGCGTCTGCGACGCGTTTGCCGAGGAACGTTGCACGCGGACCGGTTCCGATGGCGCCTACCGTTTCGACATGGTCGGACCCGGCACGCATGCAGTGCGTGAGGCCTCGCCCGCGAACTGGCGACAGACCCTGGGCGACCACGACGTCGTGGCGGCCAGCGGCGTGGACCGGTCCGGACTCGACTTCGGCAACGCCAAGGACCCGCTCACGGTGGCCGATGTCCGACTGAACATCCAACCGAAGGGTCGTCGCGCGGTGCGCGAAATCGCAATCTCGTTCAGTGAGGCGCTCGATGCCGCCGTCGCCGCGACCCGCGCCCACTACCTCGTCACGCTCGCCGGCAAGGACAACCGACTGGGCACCGGCGACGATCGCGCCGCCGCGGTGCGAACTGTGCGCTACGACGACGCGACGGCCACCGTGACGCTCAGCACGCGAAAGCGACTGGAACCGGGCCAGTTCGTCCGGCTAGTCGTTACTGCCGGCGGCGTCGTCGACGCGTACGGCGGCGCACTCGACGGCGACGGAGACGGCGCGGCGGGCGGCAACTTCGCCGCGATCCTGGGCGTGGGAACTTCGTTCGTCTACTTCGACCGCGACGGCGACCAGGTGGCGATCGGACTACAGGGCGGCGGCTTGATCGAACTGCTGCGTGGCGTTGACGGTGAGGCTCAGCGCGTGCGCCTGGTTGGCACGATCGCCAATTCCAGCGTGCTGTCGGGCGGCGTGACGCGCTCTGGCGGCGGCGATGGGCGAACCAGCATCGCCACGATCACCGGAATTGCCGGCGTCCAAAACAACCTTCCCAGTCCACCGTTCACGCTGGGCGACGTCTCGGCCGCCCTGGTCGATTCGGTCCTCGCCTCGATCGTGCGGCGCTAGGCGACCGCCGCCCAGATTCTCGTCCAATGGTCCAACTTTTCTGCATCTAACGACTGTAACGGCACGATAACAGAGAGTGTGTGCAGGCGCCCGCAGGGCCGTCGCCGCCGAGGCGCCCGGTAGTGAGTCGGGCCGAGTCCTTACGCCCAAGGAGTGGGTTTCCATGCAACTTCGTCATGGCGTCTTTGCCACGTTGGCGGGTCTAGCCGTATCGGTCGCGGGGCGGGGGGCGGAGCCGAGTCCGCCCAGTCCGGCCCAAACCACCGGCGAAAAACAACAAGTCGCACAGGCCATTGCCACCGGCATCGCCCGTGCCGTGCCCGATCGCGGGTACTCGGTCACCGTCGAGTACCAGGACGGCGTCGCCACGCTCAAGGGAACGGCGTCCAACCCGACTCAGGTGATGCGGATCACCGACGCGGCCAAGCGGCACCCCGCCGTAACCAAGACGGTGAACCAGATGGCAGTCGCTCGCTCCAGCGCGGTCCGTCAGACCGCATTTCAGGAACCCGCTCAACCGCCTGCGCCGCCGCCGGCCGCTGCCCCCGACGCCGGCCAGATGCTGGCGCCGGCCGCCCCGCAGTACACCTGGCCGTCGGGCGCCAGTCCTCAATATGACATGCCCTTCATGCCGTATTACGCGTGGCCGGCCCGGGCCCCCTATCCGAACTACTCGGCCGTCACCTATCCGCGCAAGTACGCCAAGGAGGAATGGCCATATCTCGGGCCGTTCCATCCGTACCCCGAGGCGCCGCTCGATTGGCGCAAGGTCACGTCCGTGTCGTTCGCTGGCTTCAAGCCGATTCCGCACCCCGATGATCCGCCGCTCGAGTGGCAGCACGTGTCGTTGTCGTGGGAGAACGGCCGTTGGTACTACCGGTTCCAGCAGCCGTGGTGGAGTCCGCGCCTGTTCCTGATGTCGATCGGCATGGGCGACTACTTTGCCCAGACAGGCGACGCGGGTCAGCAGTGCGGCGGCGTCTGCAACGGCGGACCCAAGGTCCACTTCCACGCGCCGTACTTCACGCACCTGTACCGCAACTACTAACTCGACGCTCATAGCGGGCGGGGGCCGTTGGCCTCGTCACAGCGCGGCCAGCGCCCTCGCCCGCAGACTCGCACCACCACCCTGGCCTCCTTCCGCTTGTCGCCTCCCCGTCCGGTCTTGTAGACTGCCTCCCCCACAAGACGCAACCGTCCCAGGAATGAACCATGCCAGCTCCACTTGGAATCTCGCAGCGTGCCGCTCAGATTGAACCGTCGGCCACGATCGCCGCCGCCCAGCGGGCCAAGCAACTCAAGGCCGACGGCATCCACGTGTACGATTTCACGCTCGGTGAACCCGACTTCGCGACGCCCAAACACATCTGCGAAGCCGCCGCCGCCGCAGTCGCCAAGGGCCAAACCCACTACACCCCGTCGTCCGGCATTCCCGAACTCCGACGCGCGATCGCCCAGCGATACACCCAGTTGCTCGGCGTCGAGTGTAAACCCAACCAGGTGATCGTCTCGAACGGGGCCAAGCACTCGTTGCACAACGTGCTGACCGTGCTGTGCGGACCGGGCGACGAGGTGGTTATCCCCGCTCCGTACTGGGTGAGCTACAGCGAACTCGTCAAGCTCACAGGCGCCGTGCCGCGCGTGCTGCAGACTCAGGCCACGAACGGCTTCAAGCTGACTCCAGCACAACTGCGCGAAGCGATCACGCCGGCCACGCGACTGCTGATGCTCAATTCGCCGTGTAACCCGACCGGATCGGTCTACTCGCCCGATGAGCTACGCGCCCTGGCCGCCGTCGTGCTCGATTGCAACGTCGCCGTGCTGAGCGACGAGATTTACGAACACCTGGTCTACGGCGCCGCCAAGGCCGTAGCGTTCGCTTCGCTCGACTCGCGACTGGTCGACCGGACGGTTACGGTCAGCGGCGTCTCGAAGAGCTACGCCATGACCGGCTGGCGCATCGGCTGGTCGGTCAGCCCGCCGAAGGTTGCAGAGGCGATGGACAGCCTTCAAAGCCAGGAAACGTCGAACCCGTGCAGCGTCAGCCAGTATGCCGCGCTGGCGGCGGTGGTGGGCGATCAGACTTGCGTCGCCGAGATGCGTGCCGAGTTTGCCCGGCGGCGTGAATTCGTGCTGCGGAGGCTTCGGTCGATGCCGGGCGTTTCCGTGATCGAACCGGACGGCGCGTTCTACGCCTTCTTCAGCATCCGCGATCACTTCGGCCGCACACTCGGCGGCCGCCTGGTGAACGACTCGGCGAGCTTTTGCACGGCGGCGCTCGAGTCCGCGCATGTCGCCTTCGTCGCCGGCTCAGCCTTCGGCGCCGAGGGCTACGTCCGCATGAGCTTCGCCGCCGACATGCAGCAACTCGAACAGGGACTCGATCGGCTGGAATCGCTGCTGCGGGGGTGACCCGGTAGTTGGTCCCGTTCCGACGGGCCGGCGTCGCCTGCATCTGAACCGGCGTTGCACCAAGCCGTTGTCCTGGCTAGCATTCCGCGCGTGCGACGAGTTGTGACACGTCGATTGGTTCAGGTCAAGCGTTTGGCTCGATGAAAGACTACGACATCAAGCCGCCGTCGCTACACTGCGCGGTGTCGGGGCGAGCGCTTCAGCCGGGCGAGCAGTATTTCTCGGTGCTGGCCGAAGCGGCCGAGGGATTCGAGCGACGGGATTTCGCGGCCGACATCTGGGCCGGCCCGCCGCAGGACGCTATCGGCTTCTGGCGGGCCAGGGTGCCTGAGCCGACCGGTCCCAAACGCCCGAAGCCGATCGACGACGGTGTCCTCTTGAATTTCTTCGAGAGGTTGGCCGGCGAGGCCGACGAGACACGGCTCAAGTTTCGCTACATACTCGCGCTGCTGCTGATGCGAAGGAAACTGGTCAAGCTCGTCGACGCCGCCAGCCAGCAGGGCCGCGAGACCATCGTCGTCCGCACGGTCGGCGGCGACGAACATCAGGTCGTCAATCCCGGCCTGAACGAAGAGCAGTTCGCCGACGTGCAGACACAACTGGAACAGTTACTGCAAAGCTCGCTGGGCTGAACTCAGCCACTGACGAAGAGGAGATGGCATGGATGCTGTCAGATCGCATCGATCGGTTCTCGTGATCCTCGCCGCCACCCTGATTGCCGCGTCGAGCGGCTGTTCGCGCTGGGCAACGCGACGAACGTCCGCATTCGCCAGCGAGACGCCTTCGGCCGGCGAGATCATCGCGAGAATCAACGACAACGCCGAGCGAGCGCACGGCCTCTTGGTGAACGACCTCGACATCACCGTACACCAACAGGGCCAGATCACCGTGCCGCTCGACGGTCAGCTTGCGATCGAGAAGCCGCGTCAGTTCCGACTCATCGCCACCAACCCACTGACTCGCGCGACCGAGGCCGACTTGGGGTCGAACGCTCAGGAGTTCTGGTTCTACGTGCCGCGAGCGAGTCAGCGACAGCAGTTGGTTCATTGCAGCTACGCCGACTACGGCGCCGTGCAGGGCCGACTGCCGTTTCAGCCCGACTGGGTGCTCGATTCGCTTGGCCTGACCCCCGTGCCCGACGACCCCAGCCAGATCGTCCACCCCGGCCGCCGCGGCACGGTCGAACTGATCACACCGACGCGCACGCCACAGGGCCAACCGGCGTCGATCATCACCGTCGTGCAACTCGACACCGGCTGGATCGTCGAACGACATCTGGACGTGAACGGGCGGCGCATCGCGTCGGCCGTGCTATCGCGTCACCGAGCCGACCCGGTCCACGGTGTGATCTATCCCGGCTCAGTGGCGATCAACTGGCCCGAAGCGCAGTTGGAGATCGGCATTCGCCTGGACGATGTGCAAGTGAACCCGGTGCTGCCGCCGTCGATGCGCGACAATCTCTGGCGACTTCCCCAAGAGGTGCTGGCGGCCGGCGCGGAGGACGTCGATCTGGGTGCGACCGCTCGCCCCGTCCGTCCGGCGACGCCGGTACGCCCGCGCGGCGACGAGGGCCGACGCGGCATGTGGCGCGAGCCGCGAGCAGGCCGCTAGCACTTCTAGCGACCGCGTGGGGCGGCGTCCTTCAGCTTGTCCAGCAGGTCGGTGACGAGTTGGTCGGATTCGCGTTCCACGAGCAGGCGGTCGATGCCGGCGTTGCCGATCACCATGTCGGCGCCCGCGTCCCCCCTTAACTGGTCGTTGCCGCTGCCGCCGCGCAGCGTGTCCGGGCCATCCCCGCCGCGGATCACATCATTGCCGTTGCCGCCGATCAGCAGGTTCGCCAGCGCGTCGCCGATCAACAGGTCGCTGAAGTTGGAGCCGAGCAGGTTTTCGATCGCGGCCAGGCGGTCTCGGCCGTCGCCGCGCGACTTGGACGTGCCGCGCGCGAGATCAACCTTGACGCCGCGCGTGGCGGCGCTGAAGTCGGCCGTGTCGTCGCCCGATCCGCCGTCGAGCGAGTCGTTGCCTGCGCCGCCGACCAGCCAGTCGTCGCCGCCGCCGCCCGCGAGCGCGTCGTTGCCGGGCCCGCCCGACAGGTACTCGTCGCCGGAACTGCCGACCAGCGAGTCGTCGCCCGCGCCGCCATCGATCGTGATCTGGCCGCCGGCGTTGGCGAAGCCGTCGCCCAGCGTCAAGGCGTCGTTCCCCGCCCCGCCCGCAAACAGCACGGCAAGCACCGCGTCGCCGGTCGCTTCGGCGAGGAACGCATCGAAGTCGGATGAAGTGGGGTCGCCCGAATGCACCGCGCCATCGAGCGTGACCTGCACAAAGCCGCTGGGCGTGACCACGATGCCTGCGACGTTGTCTACCGCTCGAACCTCGTCGCCCGACACGCTCAGCGTGCCGCTCAGGGCGTCGAAGAAGATGGGTGGCGGGCTCACGGTCGCGGCGACCGCCGGACAGGCTGCGTCGCTCTTGGTCACGGCGACGGTGCGGTTGTTTCCAGCGCCGCCGTCGAGCGTATCGCGGGCGGCGTCGGCCACGAGCGTGTCGTCGTCGCTGCCGCCGTCCAACTGGTCGCGGCCGCGCCCGCCATCGAGCCAGTCCTGTCCGGCCGCGCCGATCAAGGTGTCGCCGTCGCATCCGTTGCCGCTGCGGCGGTCGGTGGGCGCGCCGCCGCCGCGACCGTGTAGTGACCGGTCGCCGCCGCCGCCGTCGAGCGTATCGTCGCCGCCGCCGCCATCCAGCCGGTTGGGCTGACCATTGCCCACCAGGTCGTCGGCGAACGGGCTGCCGGCGGCGTGCTCGAAATCGCCGCGCAGCGTGATCGTGTTGCCGGCCGAATCGACCGTCTGGCGCCGGCCGCGTCCCAGCCCCAAGTCGATCGTGACGCCGCGGCCCGCGCGCGAGAAGTCGAGCCGGTCGTGGCCGCCGCTATCGCGCAGCAAGTCGTCGCTGCCGGGCGTCATCACATACACGTCGCCGCCGGTTCCGCCGTCGAGCGTATCGTCGCCCATGCCATCGGCCAGCGTGTCGTCGCCATCGCCGCCGGTCACGGAGTCATCGCCGGGGCCGCCGTCGAGCGAGTCGTTGCCGGCGCCGCTATCGAGTGAGTCGCTGCCGGCGCCGCCCAACAAGGAATCATCGCCGCCCGCCCCCACGATCGAGTCATCGCCGTCGCCGCCGTCCAGGTAATCTGGCTGCGGGCCGCCGATGATCGTGTCGTTGCCGCCGCCGCTCGAAATGTCCGTGAGAATCGTGACGGAAGGGTCGATCTCGATCAGGTCGGCTGCATCACCCGTGGCAGCCTCAAAACACTCAACAAGCTGCTGTGGGAAGTTGAACGAATCTCCGCTGACGGTCACTCGGGCGGTCTCTGTGCCGATGAACTCGAAGAAGATGCTGTTTGGCAGCGGTGGATCACGGTCTGTCGTATCTACAGACACGCATTCCAGGTTGGTTTCCGTCTCGATGTCATTGTTACCCGGCCCGCCTTCGAGTGTGTCCGTCAGGGGGTCACCCCAAATCGTGTCATCACCGTCGCCGCCGTCGATCGAGTCATGGGACTGGTTGAGAGGCGGGGGACCGCAGATCGTATTGCCATCGCTCTTTGAATAGCACAAGACGGAATCGGTTCCGTCCAGGACATCATCCCCGCCATTCCCAATTAACGTATCATTGCCCGTGTCGCCCAAGATCGTATCCGCGCCTGCGCCCCCAACCACGAGATCATCGCCTTCCCCAGGCCAAATCGACGTTGGGAAAGGCACGGTGCTTCCCAATTGGATGGTCTCGTTTGCGTCGCTGCCGATGATTGCGAGCGACTGCACAGAACTGGTCGGGTAGTCGAAGGTTACGCCATTCACCGTGAGACGGTAGGTGTTGCTGTCCAGGTAGTCTAGGGTCGCCGTGTTGTTTCCGTCGTCCTCGAATATCATGGCGAGCGTCCCATCCGGGTAGTGGCTCGGGGCACCGCCAAAGAGGGCGAGCAGGAAGCGGCATTCCAATCGCTCGAACCCGAACAGGCACCTGGGCTTCTTCGATCGTGACATGGCGGAGCGGGTATGGATCGGCATGATTTCGTCTCCGAGAGATTTGATCCACTTCATGCGATGAATCTAGTCGACACCCAGGGGTTACGGCGGAGTTATCGAGTCGGTTTCGTTTGGGTCCGATGGGTCCGAAACGCAGTTTTTCAACTTCTCATTGGGCTCGCGTATCACTGTATCATTGTCGCCGTCGCCGGACGCTTCTGTCTTGCCGCAATCGTACGAGTCTTTGGAAGCGTCCTGGCCACCCGTGAGGCTATCGGCGCCATCCCCTCCGGCTAGCGCGTCTTTGCCGTTGCCGCCCTCCAAGGTGTCGTCTCCTGTTCCTCCGAATAGCTTCTTATCGTTTCCGTCTCCTCCCTGGAGGGAATCGTTGCCGCTGCCACCATCCAAGGAATCTGCCCCGGTACCACCCTGCAATGTGTCACGTCCTCCAAGAGCCATCACTGAATTCTTGCCATTTCCGCCAACAAGGCTGTCGTCCAAAAGGTTGTCTGCCGAATTGCTACCCATGATCGTGTCTTTTCCGCTCCCGCCGAGTACGGTCTCAATCGAGTCCGCATTCGTTCCGTCGATGACCCGCTTGTTCTTGTCTTGACCCGCCAGAGTGACGGAATTCCCCAGATTGACCATGACAGACCGCGTCGCCTGGCTAAAGTCAAGCGTGTCATTGCTTTGGCCTGCTCCGGTTTCCTCCGTCACCGTGTCACGCTCGCCGCCTGTCGTTGGCGGGTCCGCGAATCTGTACGTGTCGTCTCCCGCGCCGCCTTGCAGCACATCATTTCCGAGGCCGCCATCAAGCACGTCGTTCCCGGCGCCGCCATCCAGCGAATCGCCAAACACGCCAGTGCCACCGACCAATGAGTCGCTGCCCGCGTCACCGGAAAGCGTGTCCGCTTCCGTGTCGCCATCGAGTGTGTCATTGTTGTTGCCGCCGAGCAGCGAATCAGTCCCGGCTTCGCCCAGCAGGTTGTCGGTTCCATCGCCGCCGGTCACCGTGTCGCTGCCCGCACCGCCACGGATTGTGTCCGCGGCCGCGCCGCCCGTCAGGCTGTTGCCGGCCGCATTACCGGTCAGGGAATTCGCCGCCGTGCTGCTTCCGACGATGTTCTCGAGATTCGCGGCGCCGTTTCCTGCCGCGCCGTCTTGGAGGTTGATTCCCAGCGTGAACCCGCCGGTGGTGGCACGGGTCGCGTTCTGCGTGTTCAGGTCGAACGTCACCGCAGCAGTCACCGCCGACAGGTTCAGTACGTCCGTGCCAGCGCCTGCAGACTCGTTCACCACTTCCAACGTGTTCGCCGCCGTGTCGACGAACACGTACGTATCGTCGCCCAGATCACCACTTACGGTATCGCTTGCCGCACCGCCGTCCAGCGTGTCGTTGTTGTTGCCGCCCAACAGCGAATCGGTTCCGGCTTGGCCCAACAGGTGGTCGTCGCCATCGCCGCCGGAGAGCGTGTCGCTGCCGCTGCCGCCCAGCAGCGAGTTGTTGCTGCCGTTTCCCGTAATCGTGTCCGCCTGGCCGGTCCCTGTGACATGCTCCAGGTCACCGGCTGGGAAGCGCAGGTTGTACACGCCTGCGCTGGGGTCCACATCCTGATTGGCCCCGGTCGTGCCCAGGTTCACCGTGATCGCCGAGGTTCGGGCCGCGAAGTCGAGTAGGTCTGTACCTGTCCCGCCACTCACGGTATCCGTGCCCACGGACGTGTTATCGAACACGAAGGTGTCGTTGCCCACCCCGCCCGACAACGATTCCAGGCCGGTGCCGGCGATCAAGCGGTCGTCATTATTGCCTCCGTCCAGCGTATCGGTCCCTCCGGAGCCACCCGACAACGTGTCGTTGCCGTCGCCGCCCTGAAACGAGTTCGCATTGCCGTCGCCGGTCACAT
>DAIOWH010000083.1:0-26254 GCA_036758585.1 Planctomycetia bacterium | reverse complement strand
GCGTAGTGCAGGCGGCCCGCCTGCAATGTCGTCAAAGGAAGCCGCAGGCGAGCCGCCTGCACTACGACTTCCTTGGGAGTGCTCGCCGCGTCTTCCCAGCACGACGGCCGCGCTGTAGAGTCTCGTCTGCCAAACATCCACCGCCTTAAGCAACCTTCGGAGGAACCCATGAAACGAGAATCATCACGCTGCGGCGCTATCGTCGTTCTGGGTCTGGTCGCAGTCGTCTCGGCCGTGTGTGTCGCCGCACAGCGTAGTGCAGGCGGCCCGCCTGCAAGGTCGTCAAAGGAAGCCGCAGGCGAGCCGCCTGCACTACGACTTCCTTGGGAGGACAAGGACGAGGGCTTCACCCTCCTGTTCAATGGCAAGGACACGACTGGCTGGACGTACGGTCACAAGTCGGGCAAGGGTTACCAGGTAGCCGATGGCGTGCTGTACTGCACCAAGGAAGACGGCGGCAATCTGTTCACTGACAAGGAGTACGCAGACTTCGTCTTCCGATTCGAATTCAAACTGGAGCCGAATGCGAACAATGGCGTCGGCATCCGCGCGCCACGCGAAGGAGACGCCGCCTACGTCGGCATGGAGATACAGGTGCTCGATAGCGAGGGTCCGGCGTATAAGGACAAGCTGAAGCCGACGCAATACCACGGCTCGATCTACGATCTCTTTCCTGCGAAACGCGGGTTTCTGAAACCCACGGGCGAGTGGAACTCCGAGGAGATCACGGCCAAAGGGCGACAAGTCACGGTGAAGCTGAACGGCACTGTGATCGTGGACGCGAACCTAGACGACATCAAAGACGAGGCTGCTCTCAAACGCCACCCCGGCCTCGCCCGCACCAAGGGCCATATCGGATTCCTCGGCCACGGAACCCGCGTCGAGTTTCGAAACATGCGAGTCAAGGAGCTGTAGGCCGCTCGAAAGCGACGGCGGCTACTGACCAATGTGGAACAGCCGCTTCAACGCGTCGAGCAGCCCGTGCTGGTGTACACCGTTCGCCGCGGCGGAACGTAGCGCCGAGAGCGGTTGGTGCAAAAGCTGATTCTGGAACCGCTCGAACGTGCGGGCGATGGCCTCGCGGTCTTCGACGGATAGCCCGGGTCGTTGGGCAAACAACCGAGCCAGTTCGACGTCGCGTCGCGCGTTCCACTCGTGACGCAGTTGCGTGATCACCGGCCCGGCATGCCGCTGGTGCGCGAGTTCCGACAAGAACGAAGTCGTCTCGCGATCGATCACCGCGCGGGCCTTGACCATCTCGCGTTGCCGGGCCTCAAGATTCTTCGACCGCTCGCGCTCCAGGTCGTCGATGTTGTACAGGTAGACGTTCTCCAAGTCGCCGACGTCGGCGGCAAAGTCGCGCGGCACGGCGATGTCGATGACGAATACGGGGCGATTGCCGCGATGTCGCATCACCGCGGCAAACCGATCGCGCGACACCAACGGCTGCGGCGAACCGGTCGTGCTAAGCACCAGATCGGCCTCGCCAAGCCAATCGTCGAGCCGGTCGAACGCCACGGCCCGTCCGTTGCACCGCGCAGCGACCGCGGTCGCCTTGTCCGGACTTCGATTGGTCACCAGAATGCGGCCCGGCCGAAGTTCGCAGAGATGCTCCAGCGTCAGCTCGCCCATCTTGCCCGCGCCAATCACGAGCACGGTCTTCGTCGAGAACTGGTCGGCCTCGAAAATCTCGCACGCAAACTCCACCGCCACGCTCGACACCGAGACCTTCTTGCGCGCGATCTCGGTCGACGTCTGAATCAGCTTGCCGACCTCCATCGCCTTCTGAAACAGAGCGTTGGTAACCGGCCCGGTCGCGCCGCGGTCCTTGGCGATGCGATACGCCTCTTTCACCTGGGCGAGAATCTGGCCCTCGCCGGGCACCAGACTGTCGATGCTGCCGGCCACTTCAAACAGATGACTCACGGCGTCGCGATCGGCGAGGCAGTATAGGTGCTCGGCGATCTGGTCGGCCGCCACGCCGTGAAAGTCGGAAAGAAACGCCGCCAGCGGTTCGCTCCCGGGCGAGCGAACCGGCTGTTCGCTCCCGGGCGAGCGAACCGGCTGTTCGCTCGCGGTGTAGATCTCGACGCGGTTGCAGGTGCTGAGCACCACAGCTTCGGTTTGCGGGAACTGGTCGGCCAGCGCGTCGAGCGCGGCGTCGAGCTTTGGGCCGTCGAACGCCAGCCGCTCCCGAATCGCCACGGGCGCCGATCGGTGGTTGCAACCGACCAGTACGATCCTCATGGCAACCCCTTCGTCGCGACACGTTCGCTGGCGTGCCACGATTCGAGCAACAGGTCCACTCCAACGAACGTAAACAACATCAACCCGAACGCCACGATCGTCAGCAGCGCCACGCGCCGGCCCCGGAACTGCGGATGCGAACGCATCTGAAGCAGGAACCCGAACGCCAACCACGTCAACCCGGCGCAAATCACCTTCGGGTCGAGCAGCCGAATCGAGGCATCGCCCGCGCGACCCTGCTGAATGGCCAACAGCAGACCGATACCCAACCCGATCGTCAGCAGCGTGAACGCAACGGTGATGCCCTGTCGGTTCAGACGCTCCAGCAGTTCCAGGCTGGGCAGATCGAACGCCTCGCTCGGTAGCTGCTTGGCCTTGAGCCGGCGCGCCTGTACCAAATACATCATGCCCGCCACGAATCCCACGAACACAGCGACCCCGCCCAGGGCCAATACCGCCCCGTGGGCCGGACCCCACACACGTGCCCACCCACGCAGGTCGCGCTGGCTGTCTTGACCGAGAAGTCCCGCCAGTACGATGAGTGCGACGATCACCGGCAGCGCAAAGACGCCGACGGTGAACCGCGGGTAGTACCAGTGAATCGACAGGTACGTCACCGCCAACACCCAAGCAAGCACGACCAACGAGTCGAAACTGGTCGCCAACGGCGGCGTGTCGGCGGCGAGTGCACGGTGGCCCAGATAGATCGTGTGCGCTACGACCCCTGCCGCGGCGAAGCCCAGCGACGCGCCGCGCCGCCATGTCGCCGGCAGAAGCGCAGCGGCGGCTTCCGCCGCGAGCGCGACCGAATAGCTGGCACCGAAGCAGAAGAGTTTCACGCCTTCTACGATCATGGTGGTTTCAATTATGGGGCGAGCGACGTGCGAAGTCACGCCAGAACGACGGCTCCGGCGCGCACACGGTCACCATTTCCCGCCGCGTGGGATGCTCGAATCGAAGTTGGGCGGCGTGCAGTGCGATCTTTCCGCCGAGAACGATGCGCGAACCATACTTGACGTCGCCAATGATCGGAAACCCACGCGAGGCCAACTGCACGCGAATCTGGTGAGCGCGGCCTGTACGCGGCCGAATCTCAACGAGCGATCGGCCCGCGGCACGGTCCATTATCCGATACTCGATCGCAGCAGCTCGTGCATCCGCAGACGGAGCGGTTCCGACTCGGACGATGTTTCGAGCCGAGTCCTTGATCAAGTGATCGTGAAACTCGCCGTGTGAACGGCCCGGTACCCCTTCCACCCAGGCCCAGTACACCTTTTCTATCGTGCCGTCGCGAAACTGGGCCGACAGGCGAGCCGCCGCTTTGCTCGTCCGCGCGAACAACACGACGCCAGACACTGGCCGATCGAGCCGATGCACCAGCCCAAGGTAAACATGGCCCGGCTTGCGGTATCTCTCCCGAACGTACTCGCGCGCCAATTCCAGCAACGACACATCGCCAGTCCGGTCGCCGGCCGTCAACAACCCGCACGGCTTGTTGAAAGCAAGGCAATGGTTGTCTTCATAGATCACCCGGTCAGGATCCGGCTGGATGCGGCGGGTGTGCTTCTGGGTTGACATCACGCAATGATCATACGAGTTCAATGCCCACGTGTCATGTCATCCATGTTCGGAGTTGGACATGCGCAACTTGCGTCGTAACTATTCACGAATAATAGTCTTAGACCTTCAAGTCCGGGTGGCTTGTCAGATGCTGTGTCCGTACCTGAACGATACTGGTATTCCCGGCGATGAATCCCATCCCGTCAAAGAGAGCCACAACATGTTGATTCGGAATGAGTAATGACTGTTTTCTTGTTGGTTGATTTGCACTTGTAGACCGGCCTAGCAGTTGCATATGGCCGACACCGGCGGGACGGAATGAGGTCTGTGGGGGTTAACCGTTTTTCCAATCTGAGGAGGAGTCCAATGAAGAAGACGCGCGTTGGTTTCACCCTGATCGAACTGCTGGTGGTGATCGCCATCATTGCAGTTTTGATCGCCCTACTGTTGCCCGCCGTGCAGCAGGCTCGCGAGGCGGCCCGGCGCACCCAGTGCAAGAACAACCTGAAACAGCTTGGGTTGGCCATGCACAACTACCACGACGCCCACAAGCTATACCCGTCGGGCATCGTGGACGACAATCACAATGCCACCGGTGCGTACTTCACGGGCTTCCATATGTTGTTGCCCTTCCTTGAGGAGAGCGCTCTGTACAACGCGACGAATTTTCGCGCAGGCTTGGCACCAGTGCCGAACACCGGCGTCGCCGACGCAACTCTGGCTGTAACGTCGGCTCCGACTGCCGGAGGTAAGTGGAACGGCATTCACAACACAACGGTCATCACCAAACAGCTCAACCAGTTCTACTGCCCGACGAACCGCAGTGAAGGCAGCATTCTCCTAACCGGCACACCGTCGATTCGCATGGGTGCGACAGACTACGGCATGTCGAATGGAGCCTACTCGCACATGTGCGGCGACCCGCAAGATCTGTCGTATCTGAACGTGGCTGGCGGGTACTTTGGCATAAACACCAAGACCCGCGTGTCGGATGTCAGGGATGGGACCTCGCTGACGGTTTGCATGGGTGAGATCTCTGGAAATGAGACGATCCTGGGGTGGAGCAACCCGGCGACCAAGGCACCGCAGCGCAGTCCAGTGCCTGGAACTACCGGATTGTATGGCACAGCCCCGATTGGCGTTGACCAAGGTTGGGCACAAGCTTCGGTCGCTGGGGCCGGCGCCACCGGTGTGCCCGCGCACGGCGCAGTACTATACTCCGCGGCACAATACGGTTCGGTCCTCGGGGCAGGCGGACTCGGGACTGGCCCTGTTCAAACCACAACAGGTACGGCCAGCATCGGTTTCGTCAACAACCCAACCAACGAGTTCCACTCCAAAATGAATCCGGTGGTGGTGATGCACTCGCAGGATGCCGCGGCGACGGTGGCCGGAGAGTGTCACAATCCGGCTGACCGGCTGAGCGAGGCCCGCTGCTTCCACGAGGGTGGCGCTCAGTTCCTGTTTGGCGATGGCACGGTTCGTTTCATCACAGAGAATGTGGATGTCAAGATCTACGCGGCCATTCACACCATTCAGGGTAAGGAAATCGTTGACGAGGACGACTTCTAATCCACGTCGACGACAGTATCGACCAGTCGGCAAAGATCCCCGGTCGGCAACGGCCGGGGATCTTTCTTTTTTTTTGGGGCCCTCCGCCAACATTGGGGAGACCGTGGTGTGGCGTCGCGGCCGCGTTACATCGGGCGGGTGAAACAGCAGGCGGGACGCCTGCGCCCCAAACTTGGCGGCGAGCCTCTTTTTTGGGTCTTGGACAAGAATCGCTCGGCTGCCCCAATCAGGGTCACTCACGTCACTCACCCTTTTTTCGGGCCTCCCAGAGCAACTTGAGTTCGCCGAAGCTGCGGGCAGGTGCGGCGCCTTGGAGCACATCCTGGGAAAGAGATGGCGCCGGCCGCGGACGAGGCTTGCGCGGCGGAGACGAGGCGGGCGGGCGATGTACGGCGGCAGGTCGAACTGGCCCCGCTGGCGCGATGGCCTCGCCGGCTGGCTTGGCATCGACACGAACTACATCGGGTGGTATCGCGGCGACGGGTGGCCGAGTGGGCGCGGATGCGGCAGGGCGTGCCTGTTTCCTCGTTTCCCGGCGCGGGGTTCCCGGTCGGATCATCGTCAGCGACACTCTAGACCGCTCGTTGTCCACCCCAACTACCCAAACGGTCACCATTTGACCGATAGTCGCTACCTCGTGCGGCGACCGAATGAACCGAGTCGAAACTTGGCTGATATGGACCAACCCGCTTTCTTTGAGACCGATGTCGACAAAGACGCCGAAGTCGACCACGTTCAACACGCGGCCGTGCAGTTCCTGACCCGACTTCAGGTCCTCGATCCTCACGAGCGACTGCCGTACGATCGGCGGTGAGTGGCCGTCGCGTGGATCGCGGTGAGGGTTACGCAAGGCATCGATCAGGTCGGCCATCAACTCGGGTGTGATTTCCAGTTCCTTGCCCACCGTTTCGATGTCGGCCGTCGTGAGCTTCGTGCGAACTTCGGCTACGCCTTCGCTGGTATTCAGCGATTCGGCCGACAGACCCAGCTTGCCCAGCAGTTTGTCGGCCGCCGCGTAGTTTTCCGGATGCACGCAGGTGGCGTCGATCGGGTTTGTTCCGCCGTGGATTCTCAGGAATGCGGCGGCCTGAACAAAAACCGCATCGGTGACCCCTTCAACCTCTTTGATCTCGTCGCGGCGGGTGAATGGCCCCTTGGCTTCGCGCCGCTCAACCAGTCGCCGCGCCGTCAGTTGATTCAGTCCACTCACGAAACGCAGCAGGGGCACACCCGCCGTGTTCAAGTCGACGCCCACCTGGTTGACACACGACTCCACCGCGGCGCCGAGGAAATCCTTGAGCACGCGCCCGTGCAGGTCGTGTTGGTTCATTCCGGCCGCGAACTGCTGCGCGTCGATCTTGGCTAGTTCGGCCAGTGGGTCTTGCACGCGTCGGCCGATGGACACAGCCGTGCGGGCGTTCGCATCGAGATTCGGCAGTTCCTCACGACCGATCGCGCTGGTGGCGTAGGCGCCGGCCCCCACCTCGTTGACGATCGTATAGCTCAACTCACCGAGCGACTCGGAGATAGTCTCGGCGATGAGTTCCTCGGTCTCGCGGCATCCCGGCCCGTTGCCTATCGCGATGAGGTTCGCACCGTGTTCGCGGGCCAGATTCACAAGTGTCTGCTTCGCCTCAGCCCGTTGCCCCCGCGGCGGATGCGGATGAATCACGGCGTGGCCCAGCACCTTGCCGGCTTCGTCCAGCGCGGCGAGCTTGCAGCCCGTGCGAAACCCTGGGTCGATCGCCAGCACCCGCTTGCCGCGCTGCGGCGGCTGCATGAGCAGGCAGCGTAGCGTACGTGCGAGCAACGCTGCGGCATGCTCTTCCGCCTCCTCGCCAAGTTCGCGGCGCACCTCACGCTCGAGGCTCCGCGCGATGATCCGAGCGAGGGCGTCGTCGGCCCAGGCGCGCAAGCGGTCCGTGTGCGAGTGCTCTGGCGGCGGCAGCACGGCGTGCACCGCCGTTTGGGCCGCCGGGGCGTCGAACTCAATGTGCACGGTGAGCACTTGTTCCTTCTCGCCACGGCCGATGGCCAACACTCGCTGGGGCGCGATCCTCTCTAGCGTTTCTTGAAAGTGGAAGTAGTCGCGATAGGACTTGCCCTTTTCCTCGGCGACGTTTTCGACCTTCGATGTGATCAGTTTTCCGGTGTTCCAGATGATGCGTCGCACCGCGTCGCGGGCCGCGGCGGTTTCGGCGATCTTCTCGGCGATGATTTGGCCGACACCGGCAAGCACCTCTTCGGCCGTGCCCAGACCCTTCGTCGCATCGACCGCGGCGGCACAGGCTGCGGCAAAGTCGCGAGCCGATTCGGCATCGGCCCACACCGCCTCAGCCAGTCCCGCCAGCCCGCGCTCGCGAGCCTCGCTCGCTGGCGTTGGCTTCTTTGGCTTGAACGGCAGGTACAGATCCTCCAGCCGCTTGACGCTCTCAGCCGCCTCAATGGCCGCCCGCAACTCATCGGTCAGGCGGCCTTGGGCATCAATCGATCGCAACACGGTATCCTTGCGGTCCGCAAGCAGTCGCAAACGGACAAGTCGTGCCTGAAGGCGACGGAGCATTTCTTCATCGAGCCCGCCGGTCCGCTCCCGCCGGTAGCGGGCGATGAAGGGGATGGTGTTGCCCTCGTCGATCAAAGCCACTACGCATTCGACTTGAGCACGCCGGAGTTGAAAATCCTGAGCGACCCGACTGAGGTCGACTGAAACGGGCTGAGACATTGAGCGAGCCACCTCACGCGCGACGTGAACAACCGCACTGGCTGACTTCCGTGGTCGGCCAATCTAGGGAGATTTGGCGAGACTGTCAAGTCAAGGCGAAGCCGAGCGGCGCGTCTCGACACGGGGTCAACAAGTTAATCGCGAAGTTCGGATTGTTGCGTCGCGGGAAGCTGGTCCGATAAGATTGCGGCCCATGATCACGCGACGACGATTCCTCGACTCGTTCGCAACCGGGCTCGGCGGCATGGCGTTGGCCACGCTGGTGGCCCGCGACTCGTTGGCGAATTCAGCGACGGCCGAGGCCGCGAGCCCGAGGTCGCATCATCCGGCCAAGGCGCGGCGAGCGATTCAGATATTCTTGCAGGGCGGGCTGAGCCAGGTCGATTCGTTCGATTTCAAGCCGGAGTTGGAGAAGGTACATGGCAAGACGCCGCCGCCGGGCGCGCAGTCGTTCATGGGCCGGCTCGGGCTGATGCACCGGCCGCACTTCGCGTTCAAACGGCGCGGACTGAGCGGTCTGTGGGTGTCTGACTTGTTTCCCCACATTGCGGAAGTCGCCGACGAACTGACGGTCATCAACTCGATGTGGTCCGGCACCGGCAACCACACGCCGGCGACGTACGAGGCGAACAGCGGGTTCCGAACGCTCGGCTTTCCGGCGGCCGGCGCGTGGATTTCGTATGGCCTCGGCTGCGAAGTGGATAACCTGCCGACGTTCGTCGTGTTCCCTGACAGCCGGTCGTGGCCGACGGGCCGGGCGAATAATTGGTCGAGCGGGTTCTTACCTGCGCGGCATCAAGGAGTCGTGCTGAACACCAGCGGTCCGGCCGTGCGCAACCTGCACCCGGCGACGAAGCTGGACGACGCCACGCAAGCGGCTCGATTCGCCGCGCTCGCGGAGATCAATCGCCGACACTTGGCCGATCGCGGTCAGGACGACGCGCTCGAAAGTCGCATCCGGAGTTACGAACTTGCGGCGCGGATGCAACTGGCGGTACCCGAAGCGACCGATTTGACGCGGGAATCGGCCGCCACGCTGGCGATGTACGGCGTGGACCGCAAGGAGTGCGCGGACTTCGCGCGTGCGTGTGTCTTGGCCAGGCGACTCGTCGAGCACGGCGTCCGATTTGTGCAACTCTGGAGCGGCGCGGCGTTCGGGACCGAGGTTCATTGGGACGCGCACGGCAGCGTTCCGGACAACCATCGCCGCGAGTCAGCGAAGATTGATCGACCAGTCGCCGCACTGATCCGCGATCTGCGACAGCGGGGGATGTTCGACGACACGCTCGTCATCTTCAACACCGAGTTCGGCCGGACTCCGTACGCCGAGAGCGCCGGCGACAAGGCCGGGCCGGGCCGCGACCACAACGCCGACGGCTTCAGCGTCTGGCTCGCCGGCGCCGGTTTGAAACATGGAATCGCGTACGGCGCGACTGACGAGATCGGTTGGAAGGCGGCCGAGAAACCGGTCGATGTACACGACTTCCACGCGACGGTCTTGCACCTCATGGGAATCGACCACACGCGCCTGACCTTCTACCACGACGGCATCCAACGCCGACTCACCAATGTCCACGGTAACGTGCTGACCGACCTGCTGGCTTGATCGCGCGGGTTCGAGGTCGTTGCGATCAGAGGCAGGCCTACGCTCCGGCTCACCAAAGGAGACTTCGGATGGACCTGATGCTCACGTTGATGCAGATCGCCGCCCTGATCGTCGCGGGCATGTGTCATGCGCTGCTTGGAAGCGTGAAGGTGTCACTCGCGCGAAAACTTGCGATCGACGAAGCAAAGGTGGGCGGTCTCGTCGGCGTCTTTTGGATTCACACTTGTTCCGATGGCGCTGGTCGCCGGTTTTCTCGTCGACTGGCTTGGCAAGCACGCCGTGTTGTCCGGCGGGTTTGTTCTGCTGATCGTGAGCATACTCCTTCTGGCCAGACTCACGACCTATCCTATCGCGATGCTTGCTGTGCTGTTGTTGGGTTCCGGTTGGTCGGCCTTGGTGAACGTGCTGAACGTTACGTCGCCGCCGGCGTTTCTGCCGCCGGAAGACATTCCGCGGCGCATGTCGTACGCGATGAACATGGGTGATTTTGTGTTCGGGATGGGAGCGTTCGTCACGCCGATCATGGTCGTGCTACTGATACGCACGATCCGTCTGGAACGGACGTTTTTCGTAGTGGCATCGTTCGCTGTCGTTCCGCTCGTGCTGGGACTGGGGGTGTCTTGGGAACGGCTGGCCTCGCCGAGCACGGAAACCGTGGCGGGTGGGCTGAGCATTCTGCTCACCGACCCGATCGTTTGGCTCTGTTGCCTGGCGTTCTTTTGCCACGTGCCGATTGAGGCGTCGGTCGCCACTTGGGCCACGACGCTGATGACCGACAAGGGCGTCGGCGAGGGCGCCGCGTCGACGCTGCTGTCGGTTTTCTGGCTGACGTTCATGGGATCACGATTGATCACCGCGCTAACGCTGCCCGTGGGCGCCGACACGATTCTGGTTGTGACGATGGCAGGCCTTTGCATCGCGTTCACGCTGGGCATCGCTTTCAGCAACGCGGCTTGGTTGACCTGCGCGATGGTGGTCGTGGCGGGGCTGGTACTCGGCCCGATCTTTCCCACGTTGATCGCCATCCTGCTCACGCACGTCAAGCCTTTGCTGCATGGCCGCACGGTGGGTCTGTTCTTTTGCATCGGCGGCATTGGGTGGACTGCGATTCCGATTTTCATCGGCTCGTTCGCGAGGCGCACCACCGTTCAGCGCGCCTTCTTGCTCGCCACCGTTTCGGCAAGCATTCTCAGCGCGTTGGCGCTGGCACTCTGGCATCACCTGCCGAAATAACCGGGAGACCACTATGAAGTACCGCGTGTTGACTGTCGGTCTGATTGTGCGCCGCGTTGTTCTTGCACGGAGTGACACAATGGCTCGCAACACTTGCCTGAACGCCGCGTTGATTCTGGCTGGGTCGGTGCAGTGTTTCGCCGCTCAAACCGGTCCGGGACCGGTTGCGTCGCATCCGACGCTGCGGCCGCTGCCCGAAGTTTCGGCTCGGCCTATGGCCGGTGGGCGGGCGTTCTTTGTCGATCCCTCCGCGGGCAAAGACGACGCTGCGGGGAGTGAGCAGGCGCCGTGGCGGACGATCAACCATGGCATGAAACAGTTGATCGCCGGCGACACGCTGTACCTGCGCGGCGGGGTGTTTCGCGAGAACGTCTATTGTGCGGTCGCCGGCAAGCCCGACGCTCGCATCACCATCCGGGCCTATCCGGGCGAACGGGCGATCATCGACGGCGGGCTGCCCGAGTTCTTCAACGAGCCGGCCGCGGCATGGGTGCCGTATCCGCAGGGTGCGCCGGATGAGTACCGCTCGGCTCGTGCCTACAAGAACATCCGCGACGTGCTCGGTTTGTTCGGCGACTCGCACATCGCGCTGCAGACCTATTGGCACACGATGGACTTGCGAGCGACGAACGAGTTGTGGGCCGACGACCCGGAGAAAAAACTGATGGTTCAGCCGGTGTACTGCGGGCCGGGGCTGTGGTACGACCGCGACACGGGGCACATTCACGCTCGGCTCGCGCACACGAATCTGAAGACGCCCGGCCTGGCCAACTATCGCGGCGAGACCGATCCGCGCAAGCTGCCGCTGGTCGTCGCGCCGTTCGGCTCGACGCCGCTGCGCGTCGACATGGCCAAGCACGTTCGATTCCAGGACCTGGTGATTCGCGGCGCGGGGCACGATTGCGTCGTGATGCGCATGGGCATCGACGTCGAGTTCGACAACGTCACGATCTTTGCCGGAACCTATGGCATGCGAGTGCAATCAACCGGGCCGTTCCGCATGGTCGACTCAGCCATTCACGGCATGATTCCGCCTTGGGCGTGGCGCGACGAGAACAGCCTGTTCACCTACTCGCCGCGATCGTACGATCCGTTCGCCCCACCCGCAAAGCCGGCCAACGAACGCAACATCGCCCGGCTGAACACGCACGCGCTGCTCGTCACCGAGGGCAGCTACGAGTTCGAGGTCTTTTACTATCCGCACAACCACGATTGGGAGATCGCCCACTGCGAGTTCACCGACGGCCACGACGGCGTGTACCTCAGCGGCCGGGCGATCCGCTTCCATCACAACCTCGTGGACCGCATGCAAGACGACGGCGTTTACCTCAGCAGCCCCTCAAACTATTTCAACGACGACATCCACATCTACCAGAACCTGCTCCGCGACATCTTCACCACGTTCGCTTGCAACAACCGCGGCGGCCCGACCGGCGACATTTTCATCTATCGCAATCTGGTCGATCAGCGTCAGGGCGTGCCGTTCAGTCGGCCCAGTCCGCAGAAACCCGAAGGCGGCATGCTGCGCGGCCACGGCTTTCTGGCTCACGGCAATGATCTCTTGGGCATCGAGAACCTGCACTTCTACCAGAACACGTTCATCACCGAGACCTGGAGCGGCAGCTACGCCGGCCGCACCTGGACCGTGACACACCCGCGCACGCGCCGACGAATCCTCAACAACCTCTTCGTCTACATCAGCCGGTACCCCGACCCGGCGAATCCTGAAGAGCACGATATCCACATGGACGGCAACTTGCACTGGTGCGCCGCCGCCGACGCGAAGCTGCCCGACGGCTTCCTTGACAAGGTTCGCGACGCGAAGGGATCGAAGTCGATCGCGGCGAAGTATCCGGCCGGCTGGGAGGCGAACTCGCTGGTCGCCGACCCGCGGTTCACTGCCTTCGATCGTTCCCCGAGCGCGAAAAACGATTGCCGCTTGCAGCCGGGCAGTCCAGCGATCGGCAAGGGAGTTGTGCTGCCGAGCGATTTGGTCGATCCGCAACGTCCCGCCAGCGGCACTCACCCCGACATCGGTGCGATTCCCCTCGGCGGCGACGTGCCGAGCTTCGGAAGGAACGGACGGGTCACGTCACCGGTCGCCGGAAAGGGTGCGCCATAGTGTTGGTGCCCGCTCGTGGTGTCGAATCAAGACTCGTCGGCGCGATAGTATTGGTTTCATGAGTGAGGTAACCCGCATCTTGATCGCGATTGAGCAAGGCGACGCGCACGCGGCTGAGCAACTCTTACCGCTAGTCTATGGTGAGTTGCGGAAGCTAGCCGCACAGAAGCTCGCTCAGGAGCGGCCGGGCCAGACGCTTCAAGCGACGGCGCTGGTGCACGAGGCGTACATCCGGCTGGTGGACACGGAAAAGGCTCAGCACTGGAACAGCCGCGGCCACTTCTTCGCCGCCGCGGCCGAAGCGATGCGGCGGATTCTCATTGAATATGCACGTCGCAAGCAATGCGAACGGCACGGCGGCGGACTGCGCCGAGTCGAGATGCCCAATGAACTACCGGGCCTGGCCGACGATCGCCTCGGTCGAGTGCGTGGCGTTTCCTGCGGCCAGTTGCGTGATGGCGATCGTCGCATTGCCGTTGTCGTTATCCGCCCCAACCTTTGATCAAATGGAAGCGGCACTGTCGTTGACCGGCATCGCGCTGACGATCGCCAGTCTCGTGCTGGCGATCATTGGCATCGTCGAGTTTCGCCGCGGCCCCATGCGTCAAGCGGTCACGGCGTGGATCGGATTGCTGCTGTGCGGGCTGCCGCTCGCGTATTGGGGATTCATTCTGTGGATCATCTTGAATATGACCTCGGCCAACCCCTTTTAAGGCATTCGCATGGCTTGCTGTCGCGCACAGGAACGCTCAATTTCTCGCATTGGTGCTTGTTTGGCGGCCGGGTTTTGGATGACGCGCCGTGGTAGGTATCTCCCGATCCTCATGTCGGCGTATGCGCTGGCCGCGGGCGTCATGTACATCGCGTTCTTCTTGAACTTTGACCCCGAACTACCAGAGGCTGCGCGCGGGCAGGGCGTCGTGGTCTACTTGATCGGTCTGGCGCTTGGGGTCTCCGTCGTCGGACTGGTGGCCACGACTGTCGTGTGGTTGCATCAGGAACGAGCGACAGGGTGAGCGGGCGCGGTGTTCGACCAAAGAAGGTCAGTCGCTGGGCCGGTCTGTAGACCGTGCCCCTCGGGCGGCGGGGTCATGAGACCCGCGCCGAGCGCGCGTCATGAGACCCGCGCGGAGCAGCGACCCTCGCCGAGCGCCCGCCCGTGCTGCGAATGAAAACGGCCTCTGCGGTTTCGGACTGTTTCGCTAGAATGGCTGCCGGTTGAGGAACGACGGTATGCCGAGACCCCGACAAGCCTGGCTGGCGTGTGCGACGTTGTTCGCTGCGCTGGCAACCCTGCCGATCACCGCGCAATTGGATTCGAGCGGGCAGCGGACCAACACGGCATATCTCGACATCAGCATTGAGGCGGCGACGCACCTGCGGACCGCGGCGAGCTACGCCGCTGATCGCAACTGGCCCGAGGCAATCGATCTGCTGCAGAAGCTGATCGAGCGGTTCGGCGACAAAGTCATCCAGGTCGGGTCGAGCCCCGTCTATGTGAGCGTGCGCGACTATTGCCACATTCAACTCTGCGGCATGCCCCCCGAGGCCCGCCTGCTGTATCGCAAGCTTGCCGACGGCCAGGCCGAGATCTGGTACCGGACCGGCGTCGCCGAGCGCGACCGCGAGCTGTTGGGCCAGGTCGTCGATCGGGCGTTCGCCAGCTCGTGGGGCGACAACGCGCTCGACGCGCTGGCCGAACTCGCGTTCGAGGCGGGCCGGTTCGAGGAAGCCTACCTGCTCTGGACGCGCGTCATGCCCGAACTCGACGCGCGCCCGCCGGCCGCACCACCCCCGGCCGACAGCGCGCCCTATGCCGGTCTCGTCTATCCCGACAGCGATCTCGACCCGGCCCTCATTGAAGCCAAGCGAATACTCAGCCGTTGGTTTCTCGGCGAGCGCGAGCAGGCGATGCTCGACGTCGAGCGGTTCCGGCAACGGTATCCGAACGCGCGCGGAACTTTGGGCGCGGTCGCGGGCGTGTTGGCCGAGCGACTGACGGCGATCATTCGCGGGTCGGCCGCGGCGCCGGCGCCGCAGGAGGCCGTCTGGACGACGTTCGCGGGCAATGCGCAGCGATCGAAGGTGCAGCCGCAGGCCGTCGACATCGGCAGCGTGCAATGGACCGCGAAGCTGCCTCAGGCCTTCCACCCGCGCACTGTGTTGGGCAGCCGTCCGATGAGCGTGAACTCACCGGAAGACTACTTGAGCTTTCATCCGCTCGTGCTTGGCGACCAGGTAGTCGTCTGCGGCCGCGAGGAGGTTCTCGCGTACGATCTGCACGACGCCCCGAAGGAGCCCGACAAGCCGCTATGGTCGTTCCGGCTGCGCGACGGACTGGGCGCGACCGGGCCGGTCGCCGTGCGCCAGCCCCTCGGAGCGCCGCACTACACGATGACCGCTGATCGCGGGCGGCTCTACGTGCGACTCGGCGCCCCCGAGACCACCGTGCCGCTGCGCCGTGGCGGCCAGCCCGACAGCTACCTCGTGTGCCTCGACCTGGCCGCCGACGCCAAGGAGTTGTGGCGCACCGCGCCCGACGAACCGGAGCTTGCCTTCGAGGGATCGCCGGTCGTCGCCGATGGCGAGGTGTTCGTCGGCGTCACGCGCGGCGGCGCCATGACTCACTCCTACGTCGCCTGCTACGATGCAGACACCGGCGCGAAGAAGTGGCGGCAACTTATTTGTGAAGCGTCGTCGGCGATCACGTACAACAGCGGTACGATCAGCCACAACTTGCCCACGCTCGGCGCCGGCATGCTCTTCTACAACACCAACCTGGGCACTGTGGCCGCGATCGATCAGCAATCGGGCCGCGTGCGCTGGATCGCGACCTATCCGCGCGACGCACGAGACGAGTTCTTCACGACCCGCACGCCGGGCCGCGAGCTATCGCCCTGTCTGTATTACAACGGACTGGTGATCGCGATGCCGTCCGATACCAACGGCGTCTATGCCTTCGACGCATTGTCGGGCGCACTGAGATGGAAGACGCCCGAGCAGCCGCGACTGTCGCACATGTTGGGGGTCGCTCGCGGCAATGTGATTTGCACCGGCAAGCAGGTCGTGGCCATCGACGCGACGAACGGGGCGCACCGCTGGACATGGTCCGAGGGGCCGAACACGGCGCCCTATGGTCGTGGAGCGCTCGCCGGCGACTACGTCTACTTCCCTACCAAGACGCACATCTACGTGCTGGATCAGCGCACCGGACTGTCCGCGAAAGAGACCATTGCGCTGCAAGAGAAGCACCACCAGTCGCCCGGCAACCTGGTGATCGGCGAGGGTTACATGGTGGTCGCGCAGGCCAAGGGGCTGCTGGTGATGTGCCAGTACGACGTGCTCATCAATCGCTACCGCGACCTGATCGCCCAGAACCCGAACAGCGCCGAGCCGCACTACTCGCTGGCCCAGGCGGCCGAGAACACCGACCGCGCGTTGGCCGTTGAGCACTACCGCAAGGCGCTCGAGCTGCCGTCGCAGAGTGGGTTCGAGGAAGATCGTCGCATGAAGCAGAGCGCCCGCACCAAGCTGTACTCGCTGTTGTTGCAGCTCGGCGAGCAGGCCGCGGCCGATCGCCAGTGGGAGGCTACGGCGGCGCACCTGCGCGAGGCCGTTGCGATCGCGCCGACGACGCAAGGCAAGCTGGACGCGCTGCTGCGGCTGGCCGAAACCTGGGCTGCGGCCGGTGAGGCGACGAAGACGCTCGTTGCGTACCAGGAGGTTCTCGACGACGATTCGCTGCGCGCGCTGGCGATCCAGGTCGAGCCGAACCGTTCGGTGCGGGCCGATGTCGAGGTCACGCGGCGAGTCCAGGTGCTCGTCGACAAATGGGGCCGTGAAGTTTACAGCGCGGTCGACGCGCGGGCTGCGGAGTTGCTGGCCGAAGCTCGCGAGTCGAACTCGCTGGCCGCCGTGGCGCGACTGGTCCGCACCTATCCCAACGCCCAGGTCGTGCCGCAAGCGCTACAGTATCTCGGTACGCAACTGGCCGCTCAGAACCAGTTCGCCGAATCCATCGCCGCGTTCAAGCAACTGCTCGCGCAACCGAACGCCCCGGTCGCCGTGCAGGTCGCGGCGCATCACGGCGTCGCCGTGGGCTACGAGTCGCTTGGTTCCTGGGCCGCCGCGCGCGAGTGGTGGGAACGACTGGCCGCCGAGTTTCCCGGCGAGCCTGCGCCCGGTCGTGGCGATCAGTCGGTCTCGGCGTTTGTCGCGGACCGGCTGGAACAGTCGCCGCTGAAGCTCGCTGCGGTGCGCGAGCGCGGCGGATTGCGACTGCCGCTCGCACGCCGCTGGAACCGCGTCTGGAGCGACCGAGCACGAGTATTCATTCCGCACGGTGCGCCGCCGCAAGAACCCGGCTTTGCGGTGCTCGTGACCACGCCCGATACGCTCGATTGCCTCGCCGCTTCGTCGGGCGAGTTGCTCTGGAGCGCGAAGCTGACCGATTCGATGCGCTGGGCGGCCTTTCACGGCGACCTCATGCTCATCGGCACCGACGTGCGGATCATCGCCGCCGACGCGGCAACCGGCGCGGTGCGCTGGCAGCAACGCACAGCGACCGGCCTGCCTGGATTCAAAGAGTTTCGACTCGTCGACGATCGCGTGTTTGTGAACGAAGACGATCGAAGGCTCGTCTGCCTGTCGGCCGCCAAGGGCGAGATGCAGTGGGCCTTTTCACCGACCGAAGGGGTCATCGCCCCGAACACGTTCTTTTCGAGTCATCACGTCGCGCTACGCACGAGCAAGCCCGACAAGTTGATCGTGCTCGACGGCGACGGCCGACGGCGATTCGAACTGACCCAGGCCTCTGAGCTGTGGAAGCAGGCGCCGGTGGCCGTCGACGCACACCACTTGTGCATCGCGACCGATGCTCGAACTATCCAGCTCATCGACCTGAACGACGGCAAGCCGGTGTGGTCGTTCGGCACGCTCAACTCCGATCAGCGGGCCGTGCCGATGGTGGGCGGCGGATGCCTGCTCGTGCTGGTCGGCGGCAATCAGTTGGTGCGCGTGAAGCCCCAGACCGGCGAGCCGCTGTGGTCGACTCGCGTGAGCGAAGACGTCTTGCCCGCGCACGCCGGGTCGTGGATGGTCGATGGCCGGACGTTCTACTGTGTGACGCGGCAATCGAACCTCCGCGCCTTTCGATTGGACGACGGAAGGATCCAGTGGCAACAGTTCCTCGTGCCGTCCGGCGACTGGCAACTTGCGGCGCAGGGAACGCACATGCTGGCCCTGCCGCGTCGGCCTGATGCGACCGAGGGACTGCCGCTGGTGATCTGCCGGCAGTCCGACGGCAGCCCGGTGCAGCGACTGGTCTTTCGCCCGCGCGGCAACTCCGCGCTGGTACACGTCGCAGCCGATCACGCGGTCATCGGCTCGGAACACGAGTTGTGGGCGCTGGCAAAAGAGGACTAATCTAGTACTGACCGCAAGTTCAGAATCCGAAATCCGAATATCGAAATCCGAAGGAAGCACGAGACCTGGAAGGAACAAGTCTCAAATCTCGAAACCGTGCAACGTCGTTGTGACTTTCCTATTCGACCTTCCTTAGGATTTCGTATTTCGTGCTTCGGGTTGGCTTTGATTGGAGGTGCCTGTGCGCAACGTGGATGTGACCTGTGAGAAATGCGGGGCCGTGGTGCGTGTCACGGTTGGCCAGGTCGTTCACTGTACCTGCGGTCAGCAACTCGCCGCTCCCGAGCGACGCGAACCGACCGAGCCGCCCGGCAGCCTGGTGCAGGACGACGTCGCCGCCGTTCAGAAACTGCACCAGGCGTTCGAGGCGATGCGAGGCGAACTCGCCAAGGTGATCGTCGGACAGCAGAAGGTCCTCGAAGAACTGCTCGTCGCCATCTTCGCACGCGGCCACTGCCTGCTCGTCGGTGTGCCGGGCCTGGCTAAGACGCTCATGATCCGCACCCTGGCCGACGCGCTGAACCTCTCGTTCAACCGCATCCAGTTCACGCCCGACCTGATGCCCTCGGACATCACCGGCACCGAAGTGATCCAGGAAGACAAGACCACCGGCCAGCGGCACTTCAAGTTCCTGCGCGGGCCGATATTCGCCAACGTCATCCTCGCCGACGAAATCAACCGCACGCCACCCAAGACTCAGGCCGCACTGCTCGAAGCCATGCAAGAACACCAGGTCACCGTGGGTGGCGAGCGACACCGCGTCACCGAGCCGTTCTTCGTACTGGCCACGCAGAATCCGATCGAACAGGAAGGCACCTATCCGCTGCCCGAAGCGCAACTCGACCGGTTCATGTTCAACATCCTGGTCGACTATCCGGAAGAGGAAGAGGAGTTCGAGATCGTCCGGGTGACGACGGCTACGCACCAGCCGCGCGTGGACAAGGTCTTGGCGGCCCGTGACATTGTCGAGTTGCAAGAGATCGTGCGCAAGGTACCCGTGGCCGACCACGTGATCCGTTACGCCATGAAGTTCACGCGGTTGACGCGCCGCGAAAAGGGCGACGTGCCCGAGTTCATCACCAACTACGTGAGTTGGGGGGCCGGCCCGCGAGCGACGCAGTATCTGGTCCTCGGCGCCAAGGCCCGCGCCGTGCTGCACGGCCGCTACTACGCGAACTGTGAGGACATCCGCGCCGTGGCGGGTCCCGTGCTGCGGCACCGCATCATCACCAACTTCAACGCCGAAGCCGAAGGCGTCAAACCCGACGACATCATCGCCAGGCTCACCGCACTGATCCCGATCGACGAATCGCAAGAGGCGCAGAGTGGACGAATTCCAAAAATATTTAGATCCGGCCACGCTGGCTAAGATCCAGGGACTGGACCTGAAGGCCCGACTGATCGTCGAAGGCTACATCGCCGGACTGCACAAGAGTCCGTACCAGGGATTCTCCGTCGAGTTCGCCGAACACCGAGAGTACGCGCCGGGCGACGACATCAAGCACGTCGACTGGAAGGTCTGGAGCCGCACCGACAAGCTTTACCTCAAGCAGTACGAAGAGGAAACCAACCTGATCGTCTACTTGCTGCTTGATACGTCCGAGTCGATGCGCTACCGGTCGAACGGCGTATCGAAGCTCGACTACGCGCGGCACGTCGCGGCGGCCCTCGCCTACCTCGTGCTCCAGCAACAAGACTCGGTCGGGCTTGCCACGTTCGACAGCGAGGTGCGGCAGTACGTCCGACCGTCGAGTCATGCGTCGCACTTGCGGCAAGTGATCCACATCATGGACGTGACGGCCGCGCAGCAGAAAACCGACCTCGCCAAAATTTTCAACGACCTGGCCGAACGGTTCAAGAAGCGCGGGCTGGTCATCGTGCTGAGCGACCTGTTCGACGACGTGCCGCACCTGCTCGCCGGACTCAAGCACTTCCGGCACCGACGTCACGAGGTTGTGTTGTTTCAAGTGCTCGACCCCGCAGAACTCGATTTCCCGTTTGAGGACACGACGCTGTTCAAGGGAATGGAACAGATGCCCGAGGTGCTGAGCGAGCCGCGCGCGCTGCGACGTGCATATCAACAGGAGTTCGAGTCGTTCCTGACCGACATCCGCCGCGGCTGCCGTGGCAACCAGATCGATCACGTGCTGCTGCGCACCGACCAGCGGCTCGATGTGGCCCTGTCCGCGTACCTGGCCGCACGCATGGCAAGGAGGAAGTAGGCAATGGCTCGCGAATACCTTTGGAAGCGGGCGGTGCGCCGAGGGATGGCGCAGGCGCGGCGCGAGACCTGTCCGATGAACTTCGCGCAGGCCTGCGCCCTGTCCGACTTCATGATTGATTCGCTCCGCACAAACCTCGCCGGCTCGGAAGAACTCTCGGAACAGGAAATCGACCGGCGCGTATCTCTATACCACATCGAGTGCTCGCGACTGGAACAGCGGCTGGCTCGATCGTGGCGAAAGGTGATGGTCGTCGAATGAGCAACGGCAGCGTCCAAGCCGCACTGAAGGCGGGCGTCGCTCTGCTCGAAGAGCTCGGCGTGCGCCAGGAACTCGATTACCTGTGGAGTGAAAGCGAACGCTCGTGATGCCAGTAGTCTTCGCACTCGGGTTCGGCACGCCGGCCCTGTTGTGGGGTGTGGGCTTGGCGTCCGCGCCGATCATCATTCACCTGCTCAGCCGGCGGCGCTATCGCGAGCTGGAGTGGGCGGCGATGAAGTGGTTGCTCGCGGCGCTCAAGAAAAACGCTCGCCGCATTCAGCTCGAACAGCTTCTGCTGCTGGCCGTGCGCACGGCGTTGGTGCTGAGCGTCGTTGCGGCGATGGCCAAGCCGTTCCTGGCCGGCGCCGGAGTCGTGCTGTTGCCCGGCAAGCGGACGCACCGCGTGATCGTGCTCGACGGCTCGATGAGCATGGGCTACCGCGTCACCGACCGCGACCGCTTCGAGCGGGCCAAAGAGGTGGCGCTCGCGATCCTGAACGACTCACGCAAGGGCGATGCGGCCAGTCTTGTGCTCATGGCCGCTCCGCCGCGCGTCGTCGTGGGCGACCCGTCCGCCAATCTCGCCGCCGTGGCCGCCGAAGTGCGTTCGCTCGAACTGCTGCACGGCGCGGCCAATCTCGCCGCGACGTTCGAAAAGATCGACCAGATACTGGCCGATTCGACGCTCGACCAGAAAGAGGTGTACTTCGTCACCGACCTCCAGCGTGCGAGTTGGTCGGCCGCGGACGGCGGCAGCGACGGTTCCCTGCAGGATCTGGCGGCCAAGGTTGCCGACCGGGCGAACCTGGTTGTGATCGATCTCGGGCAAGGCGCCGCCGACAACCTGGCCGTCGTGTCGTTCGAGCTTCAAGAACCGTTTGTTACCACCGGGCGCGAAACCAAGTTCGCCGCCACGTTTCGCAACTTCGGTCGCAGCAACCGATCGGGTCTGGGTGTGACGTTCGCGATCGACGGCGTCGCGCAGGACCGCCGCACCATCGACCTCCCCGCCGGCGAACAGGCCAGCCTCGTGCTCAGCCACGCGTTCCCCGCCGCCGGCGCACACACGGTGGAGTTACAACTCGAGGACGACCCACTCGCGATCGACAACCGCCGGTGGCTCTCGGTCGACGTCAAGGAGCATGTCGATGTACTGCTGGTCGACGGCGAGCCGGCGGGCGAGCGGTTCGCGGCCGAGACCGATTATCTGCGAGTCGCGCTGGCGCCTGAGATCGAATCAGACGAAGTGCGATCTCCGTTTCGACCCGAGGTCGTCACGGAGTCTGAGGCGTTCGAGATGAACTTGACCCGTTACGACGCGATCGTGCTCGCCAACATCGGGCAGTTCACCGACCGAGAGGCCCGCGTGCTGGATGATTACCTGGCCGCGGGCGGTAGGGTCGTCTGGTTCCTTGGCGACCAGGTCGACGGCGACTCGTACAACCGCGTGCTCCATCGCGAGGGCCAAGGTATCTTGCCCGTGAAGCTCGGCGGCCGCGTGGGCGACGCCCGGGCACGGCAGAGTTTCGTACTGCTCGACCCGCGCGACTACGCCCATCCGATCGTGCAACCGTTTCAGGGCGCCGAGCAAGGCGGCCTGCTGCGAACGCCGGTCTTCGAGTACGTTCGCGCCGAGCCGCAAGAGGGTGAGCACACGCGGGTCGCCTTGTCGTTCGTGGGCGGCGACCCGGCCATTGTCACCGCCGAAAAACGGCGCGGTCGCGTCGCCGTCGTCACGACCTCCGCCGACATCGAATGGACCAATTGGCCGATTTGGCCGAGCTACGTCCCGGTCATGAACGAGGTCGTGACGTATGTCGCCGCCGATCGCCATCGTTCGCGACAGGCGCTGGTCGGCGAGTCGATCAGCGCGGCGGTGCCGCCCGCGGCGATCGATGTGCCGGTCACAGTCGTGTTGCCCAGCGGCGACTCGGTACCGCGTCGCGTCGCGCCGCGAGACGAAGTCGGCGCCTTCCTATTCGACGACACTGCTCGTAGTGGCGTGTATCGCATGCAGTTTGGACCGCCAGTCGCCTCGGAAGAGACCTTTGCGGTGAACGTTGACGCGAGCGAGAGCGATCTGGCCAAGCTCGAACGCGACGAGCTGCAGCAACTGCTACCCAGTTGGCGGTTCGAGTACCTGACCAACTGGCAGGCGATCGCGACCGGCAAATCGAGTGCGACCCAGAGTCGAGGCGAGCTGCACCGGTATTTCCTGTACCTCGCTTTGGTGCTCGCGCTGGCGGAGTCGTTTCTCGCATGGAAGTTTGGACACTACAACTGACGGCCGACTGCTGACTGCCCACACTACGTCCGACTGACGGTCTGACCGCTGACAAGTGAGGAGATCGGCTTGAATAGGTTCCTCGAAACGTGGCTAGGCGTTGAGCCTCCCGGACCCGGCCAGGATACGGCGTGGGAACTGGGCCTTCCCGGCGCGTGGCCAAGCTGGGTGGTGTTGCTGGTCGTAATCGCGGCAGCGGTATATTTCATCGCGATCTATCGTCGCGAAGGGACGCTGGCGTCGTCGCCCTACAAGACCGCCTTGGCCGCGATTCGCTGGGTCGTCATCGTTCTGATCATCCTGATGCTGGCCGAACTGGACTTGCGCGTCGACCGGCGGGGCCTGCCCTACCTGGCGGTGCTCGTGGACGATTCGGCGAGCATGAGCATCGAAGATCCGTACGGAGACGCCAAGACCGCGAGCGCGGCGAAGTCGCTGGTGCGGTCCGCCGGCCTCGATCGTCTCTCGCGCATGGACTTGGCCAAGGCGGTGCTACTCGCCCGCGACGCTGAGCTGCTCCACAAGCTTGCCGCCCAGAATCGACTGCGACTCTACACGGTGTCAAGCACGATGCGGCTGGTCGGGGAGTTCGACGGCACGTCCGACCTAGGCGCCGCTCGCAAGCAGATCACCGATCTGGCGGCAGAGCGAGCCGACAGCCGGCTCGGCCAGGGGCTGCGCGACGTGCTGAACGATCTGAGCGGCCTGCCGCCGACCGCGATCGTGTACCTCACCGACGGCATCACGACCGACGGCGAGCCGCTGGCCGACGCCGCGAGCTATGCCGCCAAGAAGGGAGTTCCGCTGCACGCGGTCGGCCTCGGCGACCCGCGGCCGGTGCGCGATCTGGAGCTGCGTGACCTTCTGGTCGACGACGTTGTCTTCGTCGACGACGTGGTGAACTTCGAGGTCAAGCTGTCGGCGCGCGGTCTGGACGGGGGCAAGGCCACGGTGCGGCTGGTCGAAAAGGGTCGCGAGGGAGACCTGGCCGTCCAACAGATCGACCTGCCGTCCGGTGATCCGACCGTGCCCGTGCGACTGCAGCACCGGCCGACGAGCGTCGGCGACGTGACCTACATGGTCGAAGTCGATCCGATCGATCGCGAGTTTCAGACTCGCAACAACTCGATCGAGCGTCAGGTCAGCGTGCGTCAGGAGAAGCTGCGCGTGCTGTACGTCGAATCGTATCCGCGCTTCGAGTTTCGGTTCCTGAAACACCTGCTCGAACGCGATCCGTCCATCGAGTTGAACGTCGTGTTGCTCGACGCCGACCTGGAGTATCCGGAGCAGGATCGCGTCGCACTCAGCCACTTTCCGACTTCGACCGAGGAGCTGCGAGCGTTCGACGTGGTCCTGTTCGGCGATGTGAATCCGTTCTACCTGAACGACAACCAACTGCGCAACCTGAGCGACTTCGTGGTCACGCGCGGCGGCGGACTGGCGCTGCTCGCCGGCCCACGCTTCATGCCCAGCTCGTACGGCGAGTCGCCGCTGGCGAGCGTCATCCCCATCCAGTTCGACGGTGCGCGACCCGCGCCGCCGACGCGCGAGCCGTTTCGAGTACAGTTGACCATCGAGGGCCGGTCGAATCCTATCTTTCGGCTCGGCAAGGACGAGGCCGACAGCCAGTCCATCTGGGACTCGCTGCCCGGCCAGTACTGGTACTTTGAGTCGCCGCAACACAAGCCGGGCGCGATGCTGCTCGCCGTGCATCCGACTCAGGCGGGCGACAAGGGGCCGCTGCCGCTCATTCTGCTGCAGCAGGTTGGTGCGGGCAAATCGCTGTTCCTCGGCATCGACAGCACCTGGCGCTGGCGCGATCGAGTCGGCGATCTGTACTTTGCTCGCTTCTGGGTCCAGACGATCCGCTACCTCAGCCGCTCTCGCCTGGTTGGTCAAACGCGCCAGGCTGAGTTGACCGCCGACCGCCGCGAGTACACGCGCGGCCAGCAGGTCGAACTGCGCGTCAGGCTGCTCGACGACTCGCTGATCGGCGAGGCGGCCGAATCGGTCGCGGTTCGACTCGAGCGCGAGGGACGCGATGAGCAACAGATAACGCTCCGTCGCTCGGTCTCCGTGAGCGGCACGTACGAGGGCGTCTTCGCCGGCGCCCAAGACGGTCGCTACTCGGCGTGGATGGTCTCTCCCGCGGTGAGAGGCTCGCCGCCAACCACAACCTTTGAAGTACTGGCGCCGCCCGGCGAGTTCCGCAAGATCGAGATGGACGAGGCTGCGTTGGCCGCGGCGGCTGAACGCACCGGCGGCCGGTTCTATACGTTTGCCAACGCCGCCGACCTGCTGCGCCGAATCCCGCCCGGACGCAAGATACCACTCGACACCGATCCGCCGATTCCGCTTTGGAACACCTGGCCGGTGCTGGCTCTGTTTATTACCCTGCTGGTCACCGAGTGGTTGCTCCGCAAGCGCAAGCGAATGCTGTGAGTCTGGCGAGGAGAGCCGAAGGCCGAACACACACCGTCCGGCAAGACGCGCGATCTCGCGGAGTTGAGGATGCACCGATGACCAACCAAGTTGATACGGCGAAAGTACACGATCGTCGGCGCCTACGATTCGGCAGCATTGACGAAGCACTTGCGGACATTGACCGAATCGTAGATGCCGATGCGGCCGGTACGCTGCGACGGACGGGCAACTGGACCGCCGGGCAGGTCTTTACGCACGTCGCCGCATGGATCAACTACGGCTACGACGGCTATCCGCTCGGCCCGCCCCCATGGTTCATTCGCATCATCCTGCGCTGGCAGTTGAAGAAGTATATGCGAGACGGTTTGCCTGCCGGCGTGCGGATTCCGAGGATCGACGGCGGCACGCTCGGCGCCGAGCCGCTCACGACGAGCGACGGCGCCGATCAACTGCGCAAGGCGCTCAGGCGACTCGCGAGCGACGAGCCGGTTCGGTACGACAGTCCGGCGTTCGGGCCGATGTCTCCCAAGGAAGTCGTAGTGCAGGCGGCTCGCCTGCGGCTTCCTTTGACGACATT
>DAIOWH010000082.1:1165-26295 GCA_036758585.1 Planctomycetia bacterium | reverse complement strand
CGAGGCACAACAAACGCCAGCCATGCCTCGCCTGCGGCTGCGGGTTAAACGACCGAAGCCGATTTCAGACCCTATTCAATGCGGCACAGTACTTAGTACCTACAGCTACGGATATGCACCCGAATCGGGGATCAACGATCCGCGTGGTCCGGCCGCGCGGCGGAGGCGGTCGGAAATGGCCGCGCCGAGGCCGGCTTCGGGCGGCAACACGACCAGCGCAACGTCGCAGCCACGGCGGTCTACCTCGCGCAGCGTGGCGTAGAGCGTTTGAGCCACGTCGCCGAGCGACTCGGGCAGCGGCAGTCGTTCGATGCCCGATGGCAGTGCAACCTGCCGGCTGCAGAGCACGACAGTCCTGGCCCCGCGTGACCGCTGCTCGGCCGCCCGGTCGCCAAGCTCCGATTCGGCGACGATGATCACCTGCGCCCGCGGCGCATAGTGCGAGGCATGTTGGCCCGGACTGCGCACCGGACCACCCGATCGCTGTGGCACAGGCCGGCCGAGCGCGGCTTCGAGTTGTTCGCGAGTCACACCGCCGGGTCGCAGAATGGCCGGCTCGCCGGACGAAAGATCGACGATCGTCGATTCCAGCCCGACGGAACACGCGCCGCCGTCGAGGATGACGGCGACATCGTCGCCCAGGTCTTCGCGCACGTGGTCGGCCGTGGTCGGACTGACGCGGCCGAACCGGTTCGCCGACGGGGCCGCCACGCCGCCGCCGAACGAGCGGAGCATGGCCAACGCGGTCGCGTGGTTCGGCACGCGCAAGCCGATCGTATCGAGGCCGCCCGTCACCACGTCCGACACCCGGCCGCTGCGACGCACGATGAGCGTCAGCGGTCCCGGCCAAAAAAGCTCGGCGAGTCGCCGCGCTGCGTCTGGAACGTTCGCCGCCCAGTGGCCGAGCTGATCTGCAGCGGCGATGTGGACAATGAGCGGGTGCTCGCGCGGCCGGCGCTTGATCTCGAAGATGCGGCGCACTGCTGCGGCGTTCTCGGCATCCGCGCCGAGTCCGTAGACAGTCTCGGTCGGGAACGCCACTAGTTCGCCGGCTCGCAGTGCGGTCACGGCTCGTTCGATCACTGGCTCGGTCACGAGTATCTCGTCCACGGTTCTGCCGGCTATGCAGGCGGTTGTTGGGTCGTCTCCAGTCTACAGGATCGGAAAGGTAAACACAGAGGCACAGAGAGCAACGGGCCAGACTCAACAGAGAGAGGTCCGCCCGCACCCTGTGTTCGCCGTGTGTCTGTGTTTACGAGCGGACCACAGCGCGCCGGCTTGCGGTGAGACGGCGGCAGTTCTAAGCTACGACGAAACCCGGAGACTCTACCATGGCGTCCGAAACAGGCTGGTACTTCGCTCAAGATGGCAAGCCGATCGGCCCGATGTCGGCCGCGGAACTGGCGCGGCGGCTGCCCGAGGCGGGCGGGCCGAACGCGCTGGTTTACGGACCCGGCATGGCGAACTGGATCGAAGCGCGGCACGTGCCGGCACTGGGCGAGGCCGGCCGGGGCGGTGCCGCGCTACCGCCGCCCCCTTCAGCGCGACGCTCCGATGAAATCGACTACGAGATATTCGGCGAAGAGATGCAGTACGTCGAAGTAACTCTCGACCCGAACGAAATGGTCATCGCCGAGGCCGGCGGCATGATGTACATGACGCCGGGCATCGCGATGCAGACCGTGTTCGGCGACCCATCGGCGCAGCAATCGGGTTTTTTCGGCAAGCTCATGTCGGCCGGCAAGCGGCTGCTCACCGGCGAGTCGCTGTTCATGACGACGTTCACGTCCACCGGACCCGGCCGACAGAAGGTCGCGTTCGCCGCGCCGTATCCGGGCAGGATCCTGGCCATGGACCTCTCGCAACTCGGCGGCGAACTGGTCTGTCAGAAGGACTCGTTCGTCTGTGCCGCGCGGGGCGTACAGATCGGCATCGCGTTTCAAAAGAAGATCGGCGTCGGCCTGTTCGGCGGCGAGGGGTTCATCATGCAGCGGCTCACGGGCGACGGCCTGGCGTTCGTTCACGGCGGCGGCACGATCATGAAGAAGAACCTGTCGGCCGGCGAAGTGCTGAAGCTCGACACCGGCTGCCTGGTCGCGCTGCAGCCGAGCGTGAACTTCGACATCCAGTTTGTGGGCGGCATCAAGAACACCTTCTTTGGTGGCGAGGGTCTGTTCTTCACGACGCTTACCGGTCCGGGCGACGTGTGGTGCCAGTCGCTGCCGTTCTCGCGATTGGCGGGCCGCATCCTGGCCGGTGCCCGAGTCGGCGGCCGAAAGGAAGAAGGCTCGCTGCTGGGCGGAATCGGCAACATACTCGACGGCGATGGCGTGTGAGACCGGATGTCGGAAACACAGAGGCACAGAGATCACAGAGGCCGAGCGGTTCTTTCTCTGTGATCTCCGTGCCTCTGTGTTTCAAAGAAAGCGCAAAACCGGTTACACCCTTTTCAAGACAGAAAGGCCAAGCGTTGTGACACCAAGGCGGATGCGTGCGACAACGAGACACGCCCATTGGGTATCGCCAGTCTTCTTGTTCGCGGTGCTCGCATCAACGGCGAGCGCCGAGGACTGGCCGCGGTGGCGCGGGCCGCGCGGCGACGGCACCTGGAACGGGCCGAAGCTGCCCGACAAGTGGCCAGACGGCGGGCCGCGCGTGCTCTGGCGGCGGCCGGTCGGCGGCGGTTTTGCGGGCATCGTCGTAGTGGGCGACCGGGTCTACACCATCGACCGAGTGAAGGACCCGCGCGAGGCGGAGCGGATCCTGTGTTTCGATGCGTCGTCGGGCGAGTTGATTTGGGAGCACGCTTACCCGGTCCAGTACGGCAAGCTCGACTACGGCAACGGCCCGCGGGCCGCGCCGACCGTACACGACGGCCGCGTGTACACGCTTGGCGCCGTCGGACACGTCGTCTGTCTCGATGCGGCCACGGGCAAGGTCCACTGGACGCACGACATGATCGGCCGATTCGGCGCCCGGCTGAGCGAATGGGGCTTCGCCGCGTCGCCGGTGATCGTCGACGACAAGGTCGTGATCCACACGGGCGCCGAGCCGAACGGCAGCTTCATCGCATTCGATCGACTGACGGGGCGCGAGTCGTGGCGCAGCCTGCCCGACGCTGCGGGCTACGCGACGCCGATCGTGATCGAACACCGCGGCCAGCGGCAACTCATCTGCTGGACGCCCGAAAACGTACGCAGCCTCGATCCGGCGACCGGCAAGCTGTTCTGGTCGGTGCCGTACAAGGTCACGTACGGCGTCTCGATCGCTACGCCGATCTTTCAGGATGGCATCGTCTTCGTGAGCGGATACTGGGAAGGCTCGAAGGCGATCAGGCTCGGCGATGCACCCGGCGACCATGAACTCGTCTGGGAAGACAACCGCTGGCTGCGCGGTCTCATGTCGCAACCGCTCTATCGCGACGGCCACGCCTACTCGCTCGACAAGCAGCACGGCCTCATCTGTTTCGACCTCAAGACCGGCAAGAAGGTTTGGGACGACGGCAACCGCATGACGCCGCGGGGCCGCAACCCGCACGCGGCGATGGTCTGGCTCGGCGATGCCGACCGGGCGATCATCCTGAACTCCGAGGGCGACCTGATCCTCGCGCGGCTCAATTCCGAGGGCTACGTCGAGCAGAGTCGTGCGCACATCATCGACCCGACCGACCAGCGCATCTGGGCGCATCCGGCCTACGCCGGCGCCCGCGCCTACGCACGCAGCGACGCCGAACTGGTGTGCGTGTCGTTGACCGATGCATCGAGCAGCCCGCGCGACTCCAACTCGCGGACGAGCGACGGCGGGTCGCGATAGAGTACGGCATCGATGCCGGCGCGCCGGGCCGCCGCGATGTTTTCGGCGACGTCGTCGGTGAAGAAGCACTCGTGTGGTGCACAGCCGGCCGCGCGGATTGCCGCGTCGTAGATCGCCGCGTCGGGCTTGCACGACCTCGTCTCGAACGACAACACGCGCCGCTCGAAATGCTGCAGCACCGAGTAGTACCGCTCGACCCAGCGAAAGTGCGGCTCGCACGTGTTCGAGACCAAGACGAGCGGTACGCCCCGGCGCGCCAGACTCGACACGACCCGTTCGATCGAATCGTTTCGCCAGAAAATGTCGGCGAGCGCCTTCTCGAGCGCGTGCAGGTTCACCTCGCGCCCGAACAGTCGCTCGATCGCGCGGTGCACCTGCGGCGTGGTCAGTCGCCCGCACTCGTAGCGAGCGAGCAGGCCGGACCCCTTCAGCACGTGTCTCGCCTCGTGGCCCCAAACGCCGAAGCACTGACCGATCTGGCGATACATCCGCTCGTGGCTGAAGTGCACCAGCACGTTGCCCATGTCGAACAGAGCTGCTCGAATCACCGCGACCTCCTGAAACCACGATCAAGCGAAAGCCAAGCCGGCTGCGCCGCCGCGCCCTAGATCCGTCTGGGCAACACCGACAGGCCGGCGGAGACCCACGTCGAGAGTACAACGCCCCGTACGCTGTGGCGCCACCAGTTCAGCCAGTCCGCGGCGGACTCCACGATTACCAACTGATACACGCAGAGGCCGATCACCGCCAGCAGGCCGACGGAGTACGCCGCCATGACGAGCTGCCGCCAGCCGTGAAAACGAAACGCGACCGAGACAGGAATGGTCAAGCCGAGAAACAGTGCCGCCGTGAGCACGAACGGCAGCGCTTGCTCGCCCCCGCGGCCGATCAACCCCGCGGTCGCCAGCCCGATCGCGACGAGAATGCACAGGCCCGCGGTCGTCGACCCCCATTTCTCCAGCGGGTTGAGCGCCATGCGACCGAACCGGTCGAGCCGCAGCACCAGGTTGAAGAGCGTCGGAGCGGTCCAACTCATCCAGACAAAGAGTATGTACATCGCCTCGAGCGGGCCTGCCACCAGAGCGAGCGCCGGTACGTTCGAACAGAGTCGCTGCAGCAGGCTGTGACCGAACACGATGCCGAGGATCAGGATCAGTTGTGTGCGCGGGCTGAAGCGACTCATCCACAGAAAGAAGGCGAGCAGCCAGCGATACACGAAGTTGCGGGCCTTCATCGCCTCGATCATGCCGAGCCGCGCCCATTCCAGGTTCGGATCGATGCGCAGCGCCTCGCGAAAGTGCTCGGTTGCTCGGCGGGGTTCGCGCTGGTGCAACAGCGTCCAGCCCATGTTGGCGTGCGTGAGGGCGTTTTCCGGCTCGCGAGCCAGCGTCGCCGCGACGGTCGCGCCGGCCTCGTCCTTGCGCCCGAGTCGCACGAGCGCGATCGCTCGCAGGTTGTTGCACTGCACGTCTTCGGGATCGAACTCGAGGCCGTGATTGGCCGCGTCGAGCGCCGCCTGCCAGCGATAACGACCTGCTTCGATCGCAGCCAACAACCCGAAGAAGTGCGGATTCCACGGCTCGAGCCGGATCGCCTGCTGAATCGTCTCGTGCGCTGCGGCGTGTCGGTCGCGCCGATGGTCGACCATCGCGAGCGCGTAGTAGCCCAGCGGCGCGTTGGGGTCTGCTTCGATCGCTCGGCGAGCCTCGTCCTTCGCGTCGTCGTGTCGGTCGCGCTCCAGCAGGCACAGGCTCAGTAGCGCGTAAGCCCGCGCGTCGTTCGAGTTCTGGCCCAGTGCCAATCGCAACTGTTCCTCGGCCAACTCGAACCGCGACTGCTGGATCAGGATCTCGGCTCGGTCGATGTGTGCGCTCATCACGCCAGACTACTTGAGCCTCCTGATCCGAATGTCCTTGAATTGCGCTTCGAGCGCCTTGCCGCTGTGGATTTGGAGGCCGATCACGCCCGACCGCGCGACCGAGTCGTCCGGCTCGGTGTAGTCCACGGTCTTCAGTCCGTTGAGCGTCAGCGTAATCTTCGGTCCCTCGCAGCGGATCACGTACGTGTTCCAATCGTCCTTCTTCACGACCTTGGCCACTGCGTCGGCCGGGGCCTGCACCAGCACCTTGTTGCGTCGCGACTCGTCGTACAGGGATCCCCAATACTGCTGGCCGACGTCGGCCTGGTAGCCCGATACCTCGGTGCTGTCCGGCACTCGCTTCGAGCGAAACTGAATGCCGCTGTTCTTAGTCTCGTCGCCGACGATGCGAAAGGCGACGTGCAGCTCGAAGTCGCCGAACTCCTGTTTGGTACACAGAAACGCGTTGCGTTTGATTCCCGGCGAGTCGCCCACGATCATGCCGTCGCGCACCAGCCACAACTCGCGGTTCCCCTCCCAACCGTCGAGCGTCTTGCCGTCGAAGAGAGAGCGGAAGCCGTCCTGGGCAGACTTCGCCGGTTCATCGCCCAGAACCAGAACAGCGGTGGTTGCCGTCATTATTGCAGTCAGGACCATTACTGGGACGAGGCGATCGTTCACGAGCTACCTCCTTTCAGCGGTTTGTCATCGCTTGCTCGAAACACTCCTTCACGGAATGCAGCAGTGCCGGATGACCAGCAAGAGACCGTGCCGGTGGGTGCAGCGTTCCTATCTGGCCCGCGTCGCCCGCAACTTCGTGGGTTGTGATCCCTGACGCGATTGCGAAACCAAGGCGAGCCTCCGACGTTTCTTGGGTGTGATCGCCTGATCGACAAACTCGTGGAGTTGAGAATCGACACTGCGTGTTTCGGCAACGTCTTGGTCGCGGAGGCGCCGTGGCTTGCGCGGGTAGACCGCGTCGGCGGTGAACTCGTGAAGCGCGCCCAGCCCGGCCGTCTTGATGGTCTTCTTGTTCATCGTAGTCTCCCCGTCAAAGCAGGCAGATGGAAATCTCTGAAGCAAGGCAGTAGTGTCGTACACGCCACCTTGTCCGCTTCGAGTCCCGTGGGCATGTCAGTACCTCACCCTCCTGACGACGCCGTCAGCTCGTCACCGCCCCGCGCGACGCCGACGACACCAGTCGGGCGTACTTGGCCATCACGCCGATGGTGTAGCGCGGGGGCGGCGGTGTCCAGCGGCCGAGGCGGTCTTTCATTTCGGCGTCGGGCACCTCGACGTCGAGCCGTCGGGCGGCGATGTCGAACGTGATCATGTCGCCTTCGCGCACGGCGGCGATCGGGCCGCCGGCGGCCGCCTCGGGCGCGACGTGGCCGGCCATCAGGCCGTGCGTCGCACCGCTGAATCGGCCGTCGGTCAAGAGCGCGACCGATTCGCCGAGACCCGCGCCGTGGATCGCGCCGGTGACGCCCAACATCTCGCGCATGCCGGGTCCGCCCTTGGGACCTTCGTAGCGAATCACCAGCACGTCGCCGGCCCGGAGCTGCCCTGCCTTCACCGCCGCGAACGCCTGCTCTTCGCGGTCGAACACGCGGGCCGGGCCGCGGTGCTTCATCCGCTCGTGCCCCGCGACCTTAACCACGCAACCTTCGGGCGCGAGGTTCCCCTTCAAGATCACCAGGCCGCCGGTCTGCTTGATCGGCTGCGCGAGCGAGTGGATCACCTGCTGGCCCGGCGTCTCGACGGCCGTGCGCGCCTCGTCGGCGATCGTCCGGCCCGTCACGGTCAGACAGTCGCCGTGCAACAGGCCGGCGTCGAGCAGCCGCTTGGCGACCACGGGGATCCCGCCCGCGCGATACACGTCGGTCGCGACGAAGCGGCCGCCCGGCTTGAGGTCGGCAAGCAGCGGCGTGCGCGAGCTGATGCGGTCGAAGTCCTCGATCTCGAGCGGCACGCCTGCCTCGTGCGCCACGGCCAACAGGTGCAGCACGGCGTTGGTCGAGCCGCCGGTGAGTGCCACCGATGCGATCGCATTCTCGATCGCCTTGCGCGTGATGATCTGCCGCGCGGTGATGCCGCGCCGCACCAGTTCCATCACGAGCTTGCCCGCCTCGACGGCGACTTCATCCTTTTCCGCGTCCATCGCCGGCACGCTGGCCGAACGGATCGGCGAGATGCCGAGCACCTCGAACGCCGTGGCCATCGTGTTGGCCGTGAACTGGCCGCCGCACGCGCCGGCGTTCGGGCAGGCGTGGTCTTCGAGATCGCGAAACTGCTCGGGAGTCATGCGGCCGGCCGCCAGCGCCCCGACCGCCTCGAACACGTCCTGAATCGTCACATCGTGCCCCTCGAACCGGCCCGGCGCGATCGAACCGCCGTAGAGCATCAGCGACGGCAAGTCGAGCCGCGCTAGTGCCATCACCGTGCCTGGAATGGTCTTGTCGCAGCCCGATATCGCGACGACCGCGTCGAACAAGTGGCCGCGGGCAACTAGTTCAATCGAGTCGGCGATCACCTCGCGACTGATGAGCGATGCCTTCATCCCCTCGGTGCCCATCGTCACGCCGTCGCTGACGGCGATCGTGTTGTACTCCATGGGCGTTCCGCCGGCGGCACGAATGCCCTCCTTCACCTTGGCCGCGACGCGGCGCAAGTGGAAGTTGCACGGCATCGTCTCGATCCACGTGTTCGCCACGCCTACGATCGGCCGGGCGAGGTCGTCGTCGGAGAAGCCAATGGCCTTGAGCATTGCCCGCGCGGGTGCTCGGTCGGGTCCGCTCAGAATTGCACGCGACGGTAGGTTCGACCCCTGACTCATTATTAATAGTCTCCTGTGGCTGCTTCGAGTCAAAACTCCAAATCACAAGCAAACAAGCCTCAGCCCCCCCAGGCTCAAGTCGCGGTAATGGCAACTTCGCGGCGGCTAGTTTCCTCAGCCGTGTCTGCCGAACAAGTACCCCGCGGTGAACGCCATGACTAACGAACCCAGTGCAAAGACAAGGCATAGGATGACGACCGACACGGGAACGGTAAGGACGCCTTTGGGGACGGTGGTGCGATCGGCCGAGCACGGATCGGCCGAGAACGGCGAATCCGCGCGTGGCGACCACGCCGTTTCGTGCGACCGGTTCTTGGCGGTCGGCGGCGATGCAGTCGGCCGGGCGGGCAGCGCGGCGATCGCAGGCTCCTTCGTCCGCTCGGCCGGGGCGGCTGCAGCGCCGCTGTGCACAGCCGCCTTCGTGCCCAAGGCCGCTGGTACAGCACTGATCGCGCCCATCGCTGCGGGTCTTGAGCCATGGGCCCCCGGCACGACCACGCCGCGACCACAGGCCGGGCAAGTCACCTGGCTGCCCGGCTTGCGCGGCGCAATCGCCATCGTCTGGTTGCAGTGCTCGCACTGGAGCGTGATCGTCATGTTTGTCTCTGCCGTTGGTGCCGCGGGCCAGCATAGCACGAAGCTCGTCGGCGCAAAAGCACACGATCACGCAGCGTCTGCCAATAATCTCAGCATGGACGCAACGGCATGCTTGACTACGTACGCCCCGGCGTCAGAATGAGTGGCACCGCTCCAATCATTGAGGATTGGTCATGCAACATTCGTGGCGCCGTCGGCTCGGTTCGGTCGGCCAAATCGTTCCGCCGTTCGTGCTTGCCGGCCTCGTCGCCGTAGCGGTGGTCCGCGCGGGTGAGGTTACGCTCAAGGACGGCACGGTGCTGCGCGGGGCCGTCGAGTCGCCGACCTTGCTGCGCGGCGAGATCGAGCCGACGGTCGGGTTCGTGCGAGTCGACGACGGGCTGCGCCGCGTGCTGTTTCACACCAAGCGGCTCGCGCATGCCAACGACGCGCCGCCGCTCGAGACCGTCAAGCCGTTCCTGATCCCGCAGCCGCTCGGCGGACGCAACGAAGACCAACGGATCGAGAACCTGATCGCCATCGAGGACATCACGCCGTTCGACGAGTTCGGCCGGCGCACGTTCGTGGTGCGCGACAAGAAGGGGTCGCTTTCCATTCCACAGGGAATCACCGAGATCAACCCTTACTTCGTGCGGGTCCAGTCGCTGCGTCATGCGTGGGAGTCGAGCATCGGCACGTCGGCGGTTCCGGCCGCGACGATCGAGGCGATCTTGCGGCGCAACATCAACCCAAGGCGGGTCGACGACCGGTTGCGCCTGGCTCGGTTCTTCATCGCCGCCGAGTGGTACGTTCAGGCGGACAAGGAGCTGAAGGCGATCCAGACCGAATTCGCCGACGTGGCCGATCAGGCGCGGGAGGCTGATGAGGTGCTGCAGAGCCTGAAGGCGCGTCGTCGACTGCGCGAGATCAAGTTGCGTCGTGGGGCCGGGCAGCACGGCTTCGCGTATCAGGAACTGAAGGCGTTCCCGCCTGACGGTGCCCCCGGCGACGTGCTCACCGAGGTCCGCGACCTGCTCAAGGAGTACGAGGCGATCGTCGAGCGCATGCAGCGTGTGCAGCGCGAGATCGAGCGGCTGCGCGGCGAGTGCAAGAACGCCGAGGCGCTGGGCAAGCTGACCACGCCGCTCCGCGAGGTAGCTGAGTCGGTACATGTCGAGAATATCGCGCGCCTGGACAGCTTCCTCGCGTCGGCCGGCAACTCACAACTCTCGCCCGAAGACCGGTTGGCGGCGGCCGTGTCGGGCTGGGTCGCCGGCAACGCATTTGCCGAGACGAACCTGGACCGCGCGCTGCGGCTCTGGGAGGGGCGAGCGAAGATCATCGAGTACCTGAAGGAACCGAACGACGCACGCCGCCGACGGCTGCTCGACGAGCTGCGCGGTCAGGAGATCATCTCGGTCGACCTGGCAGCTAACGTAATCGAGCAACTGCCGCCGCTCGTCCAGACCGACGGACTTGCCGCCGACAAGCCGACGCGACTGCGCGTGGGCGGCGACGGTGGCGACGTTGCTTACTGGGTGTTGCTGCCGCCTGCGTACAATCCGTATCGGCGATACCCGGTGATCGTCACGCTGCACGGCGCTGGCGAGACCGCCGAGCGTCAGGTCGCGTGGTGGTCGGCGCCGCCAGGGTTTCAGGCCTCGCGCCACGGTTACATCGTGGTCGCGCCCGAATACGTCGACGACCCTAAGAAGGGTTATCGCTTCGATGTGCCGGCCCACAACGCGGTGTTGTTCAGCTTGATCGACGTGCGCCAGCGGTTCTCGGTCGATTCCGATCGCGTGTTCCTGACCGGCCATTCGATGGGTGGCCACGCGGCGTGGGACATTGGCCTCGCGCATCCCGACCTGTTCGCGGGCGTGATCCCAATCTGCGGCTCACCGCAGTTCTATTGCGAGCATTACTGGCAGAACGGCGAGAACACGTCGTTCTACATCGTCGACGGCGAGAAGAACGGCGGCAGCCCCGACGTGAATCAGCGGGTCTTGAAACGCATGATGGAGACGGGCCAAGACGCGCAGTACGTCGAGTTCCGCGGGCGCGGGCACGAGAACTTCTCGGACGAGATTCTGCGCATCTTCGACTGGATGAGCCGCAAGACGCGCCGCAAACTGCCGCTCACGTTCTCGTGCCGCAGCTCGCGAGCGACCGACAACGACTTCTATTGGCTCAGCGTGAGCAACTTCGATGAGGCGGTGCTCATGGACCCGCGCGTGTTCGATCGCAAGAAGATCAAGACGGCGCAGATTGACGGCAAGATCACTGCCACGGCCACCTCCAACGCAATCGCCATCACGGTCCGTGGCGCACGCAGCGCCGAACTATGGATCAGCCCGAAGATGGACGTCAATCTGGACCAGCCTCTGACCGTCCGCGTCAACGGCGACATGAAGCACCGAAAAATGGTCACGCTGGACCTGGAGACGTTGCTGGAAGACTTCCGCCTGCGGGCCGATCGACAGAAGCTGTTCTACGCCAGGATGAGCTTTGAGAGGATTTAGGGTTCGGGGTTCGGGGTTCAGGGTTTAGGGTTTAGTACTGCTCCACATCGAAAGGGGTTCGAATTCGTTTAACCCGCAGCCGCAGGCGAGGCACAACAAACGCCGGCCATGCCTAGCCTGCGGCTGCGGGTTAAACGGGGTTAAACGACCGAAGCGGATTTCAGACCCTATTCAATGTGGCACAGTATTAGGGTTCGGGGTTCGGGGAAGGCAACATGGGCTCGTTCAATCGCGTTGAGGATTTGGACGTCTACAACAAACTGTGCGATCTACATCTCGACGTATGCGACCTCACGCGCAAATGGCCCGCAGAAGAACGGTATGAGCTAGGGTCGCAGTCGCGTCGTTCCAGCAATGGTGCGCCGGCGAATCTAATTAGCCGAAAAGCACAGCGACAGGCACATCCGAAACAAGATCGAAGGAGTGAACCGCGCTCGGACGGAGGCCGCGGAAACCGTGCATCACCTGTACATGGCTCGCCGAAAGGGCTATTTGGACCAGCCCACCTACGACGCTATCCGATCACGCTACGAGGAGTGCATCCGTATGTTGAACGGATTGGAAAGGAGTCTCGAACGCCACCTGCCTGAGGAAGACCGTCGCTTTCCCGAGCGCCCCCCGAACCCTGAACCCTAAACCCTAAACCCTGAACCCCGAACCCTGAACCCCTACTCCTCGACGCCCAAACGCATCTTCAGTTCGTCGAACTGGTCGATGAACCGCTCCTCCGTCAGGTGCAGGTGCTCGCCCTCGGAGATGAGGCGCAGTTTGTCGTCGCGAGTGAGTCCGTGATAGCGCAGAACCTGCTCGAACGGGCGGATGTCGCGGGCGTAGACAAAGAGCAACTTGTGCTCGTCGAACTGCACCTCCATCGGCACATCGGGCCGCAACACGGCGATGCCCGTGTAGCCGTCTTTCATGACCAGCTCTTCGAAGTCATAGAGCAGGCTCTTGAGCACGACCAGGTCGATGTCCTCGCGGTACATATCGACGTGGCCATCGACTTCGGGGTCGTGGCTCGATTCGAGCACGACGTCGACGCGGTCGCCGAGCGGATCGAGCAGGTCGACGAAGACTTCAAACAATTGCTCACGCGACGCGGCCGCCGCCAGCACGAGTATTTCCTTGCCGCGGCTGCCGTCGTGGAATGAGTCGTGGCGATAGCCCGCTCGCGGCGTGATCTTGACATCAAGCGACGGGCGGACTGCTTCCGTGAGCAGGAACTCGCCATACCGGTCGATGTGCAGGTGGGCGGCCGGTTGCGCCAAACTGACCGTTTCGAAACTGCTGGCGGAAGTCTCCGCACACGCTGGCGCTGCTCCGGAGCGCCAGAACCTCTTCAAGAATCCCATGAGCACCTCCCCTCCATGCGAGAAATATACGTTACGTCTTGAGGGGCGGCCACCGGCTGACAAAAACAGCTTCAACATCGGAACACCGCGGGGGTTTTGCCGACGGTGATGATTGTGCCGGCACCCACCGTCTGCACGCCGTGAGTCGGTGAATGGCGTGCGCAGCCCGCAAACCTCCGATATCAGCCGGGCCCCGCGCAGACTCATGGCGGCGCCACCGCCGCACCGCGCCCGATTTTTTCGCGAAGTTTGTCTACCCGGCACAATCTCGTCCTGGCACAATCTCCGTCCTGCCAAGCGGCTTCACTGATACGTCACCATCGAAACCAAAGGAGGAACTCATGCGACTGGCTGTAACCCGCTCCGATCGCCTGGTCACGGCTGTGCTGGCCGCCGCGCTGTTGCTCGTTGGGTCGACTGTCGCGCAGGACAAGAAGGCGAATACCGCCACAACCCCCGCGCCGCGCGACGGAAACTGGGTGAAACGGCACGAGGGATTCGTCGAGATCGCCAAGAAGGGCGGCGTGGACTTGCTCTTCCTCGGCGATTCGATCACCGACGCGTGGGGCGGTTCGGGGCGAGCAGGTGGGCCCGGCGCCGAACTGTTCAAGAAACACTTCGAGCCGCTCAAGGCGGCAAACTTCGGCATCGGCGGCGATCGTACGCAGCACGTTCTCTGGCGCATCACAAACGGTGAACTGGACGGCATTCGGCCCAAGGTGGTGATGCTGATGATCGGCACCAACAATTCAAACGGCAGCGACAACACGGCCGAAGAGATCGCCGAGGGCGTCGCGGCAATCGTGAAGACTATTCACGAGAAGTCGCCGGAGACGAAGGTGCTGTTGCTCGCCGTCTTCCCACGCGCCGAAGCCCGACCAAAGGACGCCGACAAGGTGGCGGCCGGCGGACTGCGCAAGAAGACCCAGGATGTGAACAAGATCATCGCAAAGCTTGACGACGGCAAGCGCGTGAAGTACTTGGACATCGGCCCCAAGTTCCTCGACGCCGACGGGGCGCTGACCAAAGAGATCATGCCCGACTACCTGCACCTCAGCCCGAAGGGCTACCAACTTTGGACCGACGCCGTGCTGCCCACCCTGACCGAGATGTTAGGGGCGGCCGCGAACAAGTAGGCCGAAGACTCACGCTCGTGCGGCGCTCGGCCACGCCAGTGCGCGGCGGGCCACGTCGAACGCGGCCTGCGGACGGCCCAGGCGACGGGCGGCGGACTTGAGCGCCGCGAGTCGTTTCGGGTCCGCAAGTAGCCGGGCGAGCTTGTGCGGCAGCGTACCGATGTTGTTGATCTTGATGGCCGCGCCATTCTCCAAGAGGAAGTCGCTGTTGCGGCTCTCCTGGCCGGGGATCGGGTTGACGATCGCCATGGCCGCGCCGCGCGCGAGCACTTCCGACGTCGTCAGGCCGCCGGGCTTCGACAGCACCACGTCGGCCGCCGCCATCAACTCGTCGATCTGATCGGTGAACCCAAGCAGCTTGACGCGGTGCCGGGACGGCACGCGCACGCGCTCCAGTTGTTTCTTCGCCTCGGCGTTGCGACCGGCCACGACGACCACCTCGAGCGGCGCCGCGACCTCCAGCACGCCGCGATAGATTTGTTCGATCGGCCCGACGCCGAACCCGCCTGCCAACTGAAGCACGATCGGCCGGTCGCCCGCGAGTCCTTGCCGCTGCAGACACTCGGCCCGGTCCGTCGGCCGGCTGAACACCGGATGAATCGGAATACCGGTGACGGTCGTGTCGCTTGCCGGCACGCCCCAGTGCTGCAGGTAAGCCGCCCCCTCGTCGGTCGCCGTGAAGTAGTGGTCGCACGGCTGGTTCACCCACAGCCGGTGGGTCTCGAAGTCGGTCGTCGCGGTGAACTGCGGCGTGCGAAACCGCTCCTTGCTGCGCAGCGATGCGATGATCTCGGCGGGCAGGAAGTGTGTGTTGACGATGATGTCCCACGGCTCGTATTCGAGAAACTTGACGAACGGCCGCAGGTTCATCTTCTCGACGGCCAGCCGAAGCCGATCGCGTCGGTCGCCCTGGCGCCTCGGTCGGTCGAGCAGATCGTAGAAGTAGCCGAGCACGTGCGGCGCCATGTTCACGAGGTCGAGATACGCCTTGCCGTACAGCCGACGGAACGCGGCGTTGGTCAGATCGAGCACGTCGACGTTCTTGACGACTGCGTCGGGATCGAGCTCGCGCAGCGCGAGTTCCACCGCCTGGGCCGCTCGCAGGTGTCCCGCGCCGACTGACGCCGAGAGAACCAGCACTCGTTTGGGCATGGCGTGCTCCCCGTGCGACGGATCTACCAGTGGGTTAGTGGGGCAGACATTCTTGTCTGCCCGCTGCTGCAGACTGCCGCAGCGCCACACACATGCGGCAGACAAGAACACCTGCCCCGAGCAAGAATCTACCGCGGCGCGTTCTCTCTCCGCTATACTCCGTCGCCCGAACTTGCGAACTCGGATACTCTGGAGACTGCCTGTGCATTGGCTTGCTTCGCTCGCGTATCTGGCGTCCTTCGTTTCCTGCGACGCGCCACCGGCCGGACCGGCCGAGCCGCCTCGGCTCGTGGTGCTGATCGTCATCGACCAGTTCCCCGCGTGGGTGCTGCCCAAGGTCCAGCCGCATCTCGCGCCGGCCGGCCTGCGGCGGCTCTTCGAGCAGGGGGCGTGGTTCGAGCAGGCGTACTTTCCGCAGGCGGCGACGATCACTGGGCCGGGCCACGCGATGATCGCGACAGGCGCGTTGCCGGCGGGCCACGGCATCGCCGGCAACGTTTGGTATGATCGGTCGATCGCATCGCCCGATGCACGCGAGGTGTACTGCGTGCGAGACGACTCGGTGCGCATCATCGGCGGCCCGGCCGCCGGCGAGACGCCCGTCAGCCCGCGGCTGCTCACCGCCACCACGTTCGGCGATGAGCTGCGCGTCGCGACCGGCTTTCGTTCGCGGATCGTCGCGGCGAGCATGAAGGACCGCGGCGCGGTGCTGCTCGCCGGTCACACCGGCAAGTCGTTTTGGTACTCGGCGCAGTCGGGCCGGTTCCTGTCGAGCACGTACTACTACGACATCAAGCCGCCCGGCTGGGCCGACCAGTTCAACGCCGCTCGCCCAGCCGAGAAGCACCTTCGCTCGCGCTGGTCGTTGCTGCTCGATCCCGCCCAGTACGCCGCGCCGCCGGACGATCGGCCGTTCGAGATGCCGCCCAAGGGACTCGGCCGCACGTTCCCGCACGTGCTTGGCACGCCCGACATGCAAGTCGGCGGCGACTACTTCAAACTGCTCGCATTCACGCCCGCGGGCGTCGGGCTGCTCTTGGACTTCGGCCGCGCCGCGATCGCCGGCGAGCAACTCGGCTCGCGTGGCGTCACCGACGTGCTCGCACTGAGTCTGTCGTCGAACGACTACGTCGGCCACGCCTTCGGGCCTGAGAGCATCGAGTACCTCGACCTGATGCTGCAAACCGATCGGCTCTTGGAAAAGTTCTTCGCCGACCTCGATCGTTCGGTGGGCGCGGGCCGCTGGCTGGCCGTGCTGACGAGCGACCACGGCGCGGCGCCGTCGCCCGAGTACCTGCGCGAGCAGGGCATGCCGGTCGGCCGGGTCGACCCCGGTCAGCTCGTTGCCGCCGCCGACAAGGCGCTCGACGATGCGTTCGGGACCGACGACTGGGTCGCCACGCTGCACGAGCCTGGCATCTTCTTGCGTCCCGAGCCGCTGCGCAAGCACAAGCTGTCGCCCGCCGCCGCGCAGCGCGCCGCCGCCGCGGCCTGCCAGCGGGTCACAGGCATCTCCGAAGTCTTCGCCGCCAGTGATCTGGTTGCCGGGCGATTGCCCGATTCGGCCGTTGCTCGCGCCGCCGCGGCCACGTTGCACCCCGACCGCAGCCCCGACCTGATCGTCGTTCCCAAGCCCTACTGGTACCTCGACCGCGAGATCGACCGTATGGCTGCGATGCACGGCACCCCGTACCCCTACGACGCGCACGTGCCGGTCGTGTTTTACGGGCCGGGCATCCCCGCCGGCCGCCGCGCTGATCGAGTCTCGATCACCGACATCGCCGCTACGTTGGCGACCATTTTGCGAACGTCCGCGCCGTCGCACTGCGAAGGCAAATCGTTGATCGGCCCGGCTGCGTTGCGACCCGGGCATTCGGGCGGTCCCGTCGATATCGACCGCATGGTCGCCGCCATCAAGGCGGCCCGCGAGCGAGTCGGCCCGGACGATCGCACAAAGCTGTTGGAACCGTGACCGCTGATAGACCACCGGTCGACGAGTCGATGCGGGGCCGGACGGTGCATCACCGATTACAGGTTCGCCTCACAGCAATAGTCGCCGCCCGCGATGTCGCCGAGCCGGCGGCGCGGGTTGTTCCGTTCGGCCGCGCGGTCGAAGACCAGGCGGCCGCCGAGCACTACGTGGGTGACGTGCGTGGCGTATTCGAACGGGTCGCCGTCGTAGAGCACGATGTCGGCGACCTTGCCACGCTCCAGGCTGCCGTACTGCTGGTCGATGCCGAGGATGCGCGCGGCGTCGAGCGTCACGGCCCGCAGGGCGCGGTCGTAGCCGAGGCCGCTCGTCATCGCCATCGCGGCTTCGTACAGCGGCACGCGCGTCTTCGGCACGTAGCCCTCGAACGACGACGTGATCGAGACGCGGATGCCGCGGTCAGCGAGCGCCGCGGCGTTCGTTAGTGTCGAGTGGAACGTCTCGGGCGAACTGACCCGCTGCATCGTCGGGTGAACCATCACGGGCAGCTTGGCGCGGGCGATCGTGTCGGCCACCAGGTAGCCTTCGGTCGCCAGGTCGAGCACGCCGTCGATCTGGAACTCGCGGGCCAGTCGCAGCGCCGTCTCGATGTCGTCGGCGCGGTGAGCGCTGAAGATCGCCGGCACTTTGCGATCGAGCAACATCGCGAGCGCCTCGCTCTTCAGATTTCGCTCGGGCGGCGAGTCGGGCTTGGCGGTCGCGTGCTTCAGCTTGTAGTTTGCCGCAGCCACCAGCGAGCCGCGCACGATCGCCGCCGTGGCCATGCGCGTCGCTGGCGCCTTGCCGGGATACGATTTCTTCGGCGCTTCGCCCATGTTGAACACGACGGCCGACGGGAACCGGATCGTCATGTCGCCGACCGTCTGGCCGTGCGTGCGAAAGACGCCCGCCTGGCCGGCGATCACGTTGGCCCGGCCGGGGCAGGCCTGAACGACCGTCACGCCGTGCGCGAGCGCGAAGTCGAGCAGCGGCTCGTTCGGATTGAAGCTGTCGAGGATGCGGGCGTCGGCCTGGTTCGGGTCGCTCATCTCGTCCTGATCCTGGTCGGCCGCGATGTTGTACAGCCCCGACACGCCGACCGTCGCGTGCGTGTCGATGAGTCCCGGCGTGGCCGCGGCCGCGACGATGATCGGCATGTCGGCGGCGAGATCGAAGCCGTTCGGCCGGCCCACGTACACGATGCGGCCGTCTTCGACCACGATCAGTCCGTCGCGGATCGGCTCGCCGCTGGCCGTGTCGATGCGGCCCGCGCGGATGGCGAACCGCTTGGCGTCGGGCGGCGGCGCGGCGGCGTGATCGGTCTTGGGTGGGTTCGGCCGCTGCGGCGGTTGCAGCGGCGGCGCCACCTTCGGTCGCGCGGCGATGTCGGGCAGAGCGAACCCGCCGATCGCGTAGTTGCCCTGGCCGCCGGCCGACCGCTCGTACATCTTGACGCCGTCGATGTAAGTGGCGAGCACGTGTGTGTAGACGCTGAACGGACGGCCCGACAGCACGACAAAGTCGGCGTCCTTGCCCGGCTCGATCGAGCCAAGCTGCCGATCGAGGTGCATCATTTCAGCCGGCCAGATCGTCACGGCCCGCAGCGCCGCGTCTTCCGACAGGCCGCCGCGCACGGTGATGCTCGCCGTGCGCAGCAGAAACCGCGACTCGGTGATGAAGTCGTCCGTGTTCACCGCGATCTTGACGCCCGCCTTGACGAGCATCGCTCCGTTCTGCTCGACGTACTCGACCACCTCGGCCTTGCCGCCGGGGCTGTCGGGCAGCGTCATCGACACGCCGATGTGCCGCTTGGCCAGTTCGCCCGCGATCTTGTACGCCTCGGTGCCGTGCTGCAGAACCATCTCGAAGCCGAACTCGTCGGCCAGTCGGACGGCGGTCAGGATGTCGTCGGCCCGGTGCGAGTGGAAGTGTACGGTGCGGCGGCGCTCGAGCACTTCGACGAGCGACTCCATGCCGAGGTCGCGCTCGGGCTGGGCGGCGTCCTTGTCGCCGCGGGCGACGGCGTCGCGATGCGCCTGCCACTTGCGCTGGTAGTCGCGGGCCTTGGTGAACTGCTCGCGCTGCATAGCGGCCAGTCGCATGCGAGTACCGGGCGGCTGGTTCTTCGGACCGTACGATCGTTTCGGGTTCTCGCCGTTGGCCATCTTCAGTCCGCCCTCGGGTCGGCCGGGCGTGACCATCATTTCTTCGAGCGTTCGGCCGCGCAGTTTGAGGTACAGCGTTTGGCCGCCGATCGCGTTGCCGCTGCCCGGCATGATGTTCACGGTCGTGACGCCGCCGGCCAGCGCCATCGGAACGCCCGGATCGCCCGGCCAGATCGAATCCATCGCGCGTAGGCTCGGTTGCACCGCTCCGGTCATCTCGTTGCCGTCGCTGTGCGCGTCGATGCTCGGCCGCGGATAGATGCCGATGTGCGAGTGCGTATCGACCAGGCCCGGGATGACGATCTTGCCCGCGAGGTCAGTGACTTTGGCCCCGTCGGGAATCTCGACCTCGCCGCGCCGGCCGACCGCGATGATCTTGCCGTCGCGTACGACCATGTCCGCGTCAGCGATCTCGCCGCCCGTGACAGTGAGGATCGTCGCGCCGCGAAACACCTCGGCGGGCTGGTCGGCGGCCTCGCAGGTCGCGGCACACAACGACACGGCAAACAACGCGGCAGTCAGTCGGTTCATCGGTCGCTCCTTGTGGTTGATTCGATGCTGGACACTGATCGCCAAATTGGAGACGGGTGGCGGCCGTGTGCGACGCCGTCGACCGCAGCGCGGGCCGGATCGCGAGGGCGGTTTCATCATAGCCGAAGGCCGAGTCAATTGCTTGCCGCCGGTGCCGCCGGTAGAGTCGCGACATGATTCGTCGGGCCGCCGAGAGTGATGTTGCCACGATCGCCGAGTTGATCCGCGCACTGGGCGAGTACGAACGGCTGGCGCACGAGGTCGTGCTGGACGAGCGGTTGCTGCGCGAGCACCTGTTCGGACCACGGCCGTATGCCGAGGTGTTGCTCGCCGAGGAGTCGGGCGAGGTCGTCGGGTTCGCTCTCTACTTTCACAACTACTCGACGTTCGTCGGCCGGCCCGGCATCTGGCTCGAGGACCTGTTCGTGCGTCCCGAACATCGCGGCCGTGGCCACGGCCAAGCCCTGTTCCAGGCGGTCGTCGACGCGGCGGTCGAGCGCGGGTGCGGGCGGATGGAATGGTCGGTACTCAACTGGAACGAGTCGGCGATTCAGTTCTACCTGGCTCACGGCGCCGTGGCGATGGACGAGTGGACGACGTTCCGTCTGGCGGGCGACGCGCTGCGTGCGGCGAGTGGCGGCGCGCAAACACACTGAAGACGGGCCGCTTCAATCCGCCTCAGTTCCAGAGTATCCATGCGGTAGGCCGATCATCGGCGCGGGCTTCGCCCACGATCGAGTAGGGTGGGGACAGGACAAGCGCAGCGTCGGCCCACCACGCTCACCATCACCATCAATACGGCACGCGCAGTTCCGCGGCGCGGGCGACGAGCGGCGGCAGAATCCGACCCGCCGGGCCGTACAGGCCGATCGCGGCGATTTCGCTGGCTGGGGTCGGCTCGAGATTGACCTCAATCACTTGGGCGCCGGCCTGTTGGGCCGTCCACGCCAGCCCCGCCGCTGGATGCACGTTGGCGCTCGTGCCGACGACCAGCAAGCAGTCGCATTCACGAGCCGCCGCCTCCGCAGCGGCCCAGACGGCGGGCGGCAACGACTCGTGGAACCAAACGACGGCGGGCCGCAACAGACCGCCGCACGATTCGCACGCGGGCAACTCCGGCAGACGTTCGCCCGTCTTGTCGAACTCGCGGCCACACGTCGTGCAGCGCACAGTCCAGATGTTTCCATGGACTTCGAGCACGCGCCGGCTGCCCGCCTGCTGGTGCAGTCGATCGACGTTCTGGGTGACGAGCGTGAACCGCTCGACCTGCGATTCCAGTTCGGCCAGCGCGAGGTGCGCGGGGTTCGGTCGAATCGCGAGCAGCTTCTCGCGGCGCGAGTTGTAGAACTCCCAGACGAAGCGCGGATCGCGCCCAAACGCCTCGGGCGTCGCGACCTCTTCGGCCCGGACATTCTTCCACAGTCCGCCGTCGCCGCGAAACGTGGGCACGCCGCTCTCGGCCGATACGCCTGCACCGGTCAGCACGGCGACGGCACCGCTGGCCGCGAGCACTCGCGCGGCTTGGTCCAACTTGTCGGCGTCCAGGTCCGCGGCCACTGTCGAAACTCCTTGCAACGAGCCGCCGCAACTATACCGCACGCCGCCGGCGCTCAGTAGGCCGAGCGGCGAATCTGCTTTTTGACGGCCCGGTGCGCGGCTGGTAGTGTACTCTCGCGACCTAAATAGCCTTGCACGATTCTGGGACAGTAGCCCGACGCGCCAGCGAGGGAGCACATGGCGAAATCACAAGAAATCAGGCCCGGTCCCTCGCTGGCGCGTCGGGCTACTGTCCCTGCGGACTCCCAGAATCACGCAAAGCCATTTAGCGGGCCGCACCAACAACGGCAGGAGTCACGCCATGAACCGCGCCGATTCGTTCGCACTGGTTTGCGAGTACACCAAGAACGAAAGCCTGATCAAACACATGCTGGCCGTCGAAGCGGCGATGCGCGCGTACGCCCGCAAGTACGGCGAAGACGAAGAGAAGTGGGGCGTCGTCGGGCTGTTGCACGACTTCGACTACGAACGCTGGCCGACGCCGCCGGACCACCCGCTGAAGGGGTCGGAGATCTTGCGCGAGCGCGGTTATTCGGACGACGTGATCTACGCGATCAAGTCGCACGCCGACTACCTGACCGATTGCCCGCGCGTGCACCCGATCGACAAGGCCCTGTACGCCTGCGACGAATTGGCCGGGTTGATCACGGCCGCGGCGCTGGTACGGCCGACCGGCATCACGGATCTCGAGGCGTCGAGCGTCAAGAAGAAGATGAAGCAGAAGAGCTTCGCCGCCAACGTGAACCGCGACGACATCGCCCGCGGCGCAGCCGATCTGGGCGTCGACCTGACCGAACACATCCAGTTCGTGATTGACGCGATGAAGGGGATTGCGGCGGAATTGGGACTGACCGAGAAGCTGCCACCGGGTTGCTCCAACCGGGAGACTCCGGCATGAAAGGGAAAAGCAGGAGGTCGGGGGCAAGAAGTTCATCGCCGCGCGTGACTACAAACATTTCGTCGCAGGCGGATGTCGACGAAGTGCTGAGTCTGATCAACGCTGCCCGCACGCGGGCCGTCGCCGCCGTCAACACCGCCCTCATCGACTTGTACTGGCAAATTGGGGAACACATCAGCCGGCGAATTGCCGCGGACGGCTCGGGACAGGGGACCGTCGAGGAGCTTGCCGAGTACATCCGGAGGCGCCAGCCCAACGCACAGGGGTTTTCGGCTCAGAACCTCTGGCGAATGCGGCAGTTCCACGAGACATACCGCGACACGCCAAAACTCGCACCGCCGGTGCGAGAATTGTCTTGGACCGGGTGTCCTTCCCGGCTTGGAACTACGGCCAGAGAGAGTGCTCACCTACGCCTTCGCCGGACTACTGGGCGTGGGCCCGATGATCCATGGCCTTCAGTTCTTGCGATTCGGGCGACGTTCTTGGACAGCCATTGAATGGGTGTGGACTGCGAGCGGCGCCTCGTTCGCCTTGCTGCCCGTCATCGATGTGTTCGTCTATTTCGGAGGAAACCATACAGTTGAATTGGTCTTCAATCGCTTCGTGGTGCTGTTTTTCTACGGCACCGGACCGATCGCTGTGCTATCTGCGGTCCCCTACGCCCGCCGACTGCGGACAGTACCGTGGTCTGGCTGGACTGGGCTGATAGTGACCCTAAGTTGGTCGCTTGTCTGGTGGGTCGCGGGACTCCGACAATCAGGTCCTCGCTTCTGCTTGGAAGTGCTCCGCGAACTGCTCTAGGGCGGCCTTGCCGGTGCGCGTGCAGAAGTCGCCGAAGCCCTCGCCCGGCTCGCGCTGTGATTTGAATTGGGCGAACACGGGGAGCAGCGTGGGCACGATGTCGGACGCCGGCACGAGGTCCTTGTAGAGGAAGCTCAGGCGGGTACCGAGCAGGTTGCCGCCCAGAAAGACGGAGTACTTGAGCGCCGACTTGCCGACGATGCCGATGTCGCTCGAGTACGGTCGCGCGCAGCCGTTCGGGCAGCCGGTCATGTGGATCGAGAACCGCTCGGCGGCCAGGCCAAGCTTGGCAAGTTCCACCTCCAACTCGTCGATGATGCCCGGCATCGCGCGTTCGGCCTCGGTGATCGCCAGCCCGCACGTGGGCACGGCCGGGCACGCGGCTGAGTAGCGCAGGGCGTTTGAGAGTTCGGTGTGCGCGGGTACGCCGTTGGCCTTGAGCAGCCGCTCGATCTCGTCGCGCCATGCGGCGTCGAGATCGGTCAGCAAGATGCTCTGAATCGGCGTGAGTCGCGCGTTCAAGCCGAGCGGCCCGAACCGCTCGAAGATCGCTCGCAGGGCCGTCTTCGAGTTCACTCCGTCTTTGTCTTGAATGCGGCCGTTTTCGATGTTCACGCCCAGGTAGAACTTGCCGTCGCCCTGGGCATGCCAGCCGAGATGATCGTCCATGGCGGTGACGTCGGCAGGGTGGGGGTCGGCGATTGGGTGGCCGTAGTACTCCTCGACCTTGGCCTTGAACTTGTCGATTCCCCAACTGTGAATGAGGTACTTGAGCCGCGCCTGGTGCCGGTCGTCGCGCCGGCCGAAGTCGCGCTGCACGCCGACGACCGCGGTGGTCACGTCGATCGCCTCGTCCACGCCGATGAATCCCAGGCGCTTCGCCACGGCCGGGAAGGTTTCCTTCTTGGCCGGGTAGGTCCCCATGCCGCCGCCGACCAGCACGTTGAAGCCGATCAGTTTGCCGCCCTCGACGACGGCCAAGAGACCCAAATCGTTGGCGTAAATATCGACGCAGTTGTCGCCAGGCGGCGCGATGGCGATCTTGAACTTACGCGGCAAGTACACCGCGCCGTAGATCGGCTCCTCGGCCGCCGTGCCGAGAATCTGGGATCCCGGTATTGAGGTTTCAGATTGGCCCGGCAGATCATGAACCCGCTCCCCGTCGATCCAGACTTCGTGATACGCGCGCGTGCGCGGCGCGAGGTGCGCGGCGAGTTGGTCGGCGATCTGTTGCAGTCGATCGCGTACGCCGTCGCCGTGATACGGGGCCGGGCAGCACATGACGTTGCGGTTCACGTCGCCGCACGCGCCAAGCGTGGTCAGCAGACTCGTGTTGATTTCGTGGATCGTCTGCCACAGGTTTTCTTTGAGGATGCCGTGCAGTTGCAGTCCCTGGCGCGTGGTGATGCGCAGCGTGCCGTTGCCGTAGCGTTCGGCCAGGTCGAGTTGGGCCAGGAATTGCCGAGCCGTCAGTTTGCCCCCGGGAACCTTGGAGCGGACCATGAACATGTAGGCCCGCACGGTCTTGTCTTCGCCCGGCTTGCGGTTTTTGCGCGCCTCGCGATCGTCCTGCTGATAGGTGCCGTGGAACTTGAGCAGCGCCCCATCGGCCTTGCCGAAGTGGTCGCTGTCTTTGGCCAACTCATCTGCGATGGTGCCGCGCAGTTGCCGACTGTTCTCCTTGATGATCTCTGCTCCGGATCGCTCGCCGCTTGCTGCCATGAATCGCCTCCCCACGAAGAATCCGAGACACGGCGCCCAGTCTAGTCAGTTCGGCAAATCGTGGGTACGCGAGTTCGGGCTGCGGCGCGGCGTTGAGTGTGCGACGCACATTGCGCGAGCGCTTCGTTTAACGCCGAGCCGAAGGCGACGGCACTATCTGGACAACTGCCAGCCGTCGCCTTCGGCTCGGCGTTAAACGACTTGCGCACGTCAAATCGCAAACCGCTTCGTGCGCCCTGCGG
>DAIOWH010000082.1:0-1065 GCA_036758585.1 Planctomycetia bacterium | reverse complement strand
CGGCGTTAAACGACTTGCGCACGTCAAATCGCAAACCGCTTCGTGCGCCCTGCGGCGTTCACTTGCCGGGGAGGCTGGCCTGGCCCTTGGCGGCGGTCTCGATGCGAAACAGCGACTTGGCGGTCGTGATGTAGAGCACGTTTCGTTTCGAACCGCCGAACGTGCAGTTGGTCGGGTCCTCCGGCGTGCGCACGACTGTGAGCAACTTGGCCGCGGTACGGTCGGCGCTCAACTCGAAGACATGCACACCGGCCCGCTCGCCGGACCCTGCCGTGGCCCAGATGCGGCCGGCCGAGTCGATGGTCATGCCGTCGATGCCGCGACCGGCCCCGAAGTTGTGCAGCACGCGGCCGCCCGTCGCGGCGCCGTCGCGCCCAAGATCGAACGCCCACAGCACGCGACGCGATTCGCCCGGCCGGTTGTCCGAGACGTACAGCGTCTTCTGGTCCGGCGCGATCGCGATGCCGTTGGGCTTCGAGACCGTGTCGATGACGCGCGTCAGCTTGCCGTCGGGGTCGATGCGATAGACGGCTTCCTTGTCTTGTTCGACGCCGGCTTGGCTGCCGTAGCGCGGGTCGGTGAAGTAGATTCGGCCCGCCGCGTCGATCGCGAGGTCGTTCGGACTGTTCAGCCGCTTCCCGTTGTAGCGATCGGCGAGTGTGACGACGCGGCCGTCCTTTTCGGTCCGCGAGATTCGTCGGCCGCCGTCGCTCGAATTGCCCTCGGCCGCCACCAGCCGGCCCTCGCGATCGAATGCCAGGCCGTTCGACCGTCCGCTCGGTTCGCGGTAGACGCTCGCCTTGTCGCCTGGTTCCAGTTTCAGAATGCGGTTGCGCGGGATGTCCTCGAAAATCAGGAAGCCATCGGGGTGCCACGCCGGCCCTTCGCTGAACTCGAGGTCGCCGACCACGCGCTCGAGCTTGGCCGCCGGCGCGAGCAAGTCGTCGGCGGCCGCGGTCGGTGCCACCGCGACGAGCAGCGTCATCGAAACGAGCGATGCCATGTGGATGCCTCCCAAGGAAGTCGTAGTGCAGGCGGCTCGCCTGCGGCTTCCTTTGACGACAT
>DAIOWH010000081.1:0-27159 GCA_036758585.1 Planctomycetia bacterium | reverse complement strand
GGTTAAACGACCGAGGCCGATTTCAGACCCTATTCAATGCGGCACTGTACTGAGTCTTGATAGGAACTCGATCAGGTCGTGAAACTCGCGGCGCGTCACCTGATCGATCAGGTTTTCGGGCATGATCGATTGCGGCTGGGCCCGGCGGTCTTCGATGTCGGACACGACGATCTGGCGCAGCTTGCCTTGAGCATCTGCGAGCGTTACGGCGCCGCGCGGGTCTTCCTCCACAAGGACTCCCGTGTGGACTTGCCCGTCGCGCGTGGCGATGAGCCAACTGGTGTACTGTGGGGCAATGTCCTTGCTCGGCGCAAGTACGGACGCCACGAGTTTCTCTCGGGTGAGCGTGTGGCCGACGGCCGATAGGTCCGGTCCGGCAACTCCGCCGCGCCCGTTGACTCGGTGGCAGTTGAAACACTGTGGGCCGCGCGGGTGAAAGAAGACCCGCTCACCGGCGGCAGCGTCGCCGGGTTCCGCTGCGGCAGCGAGTCGCTCGAATTCGGCCGCACGTTGGGCGAGTTGACTGGCGTCTCGACTGGGACCGCCCGGTCTCAGCACCAGTTCAGCCTGTTCGATCTCCTCAGGCGACGCACTCGCGGCGTGGCCGGCGAGCCAGTTCTGCACCGCCTGCTTCACATCGCGCCGCCCCGCCGCGCCGCGTAGCGACCTCAGCGCCTCGCGCCGCAGATCGGCGCTCTGTGCGGCAACCAGCTCGATCAGCAGACGGGCGGTGTCGTCGGACGTGGCGGCGGATTGAGCCAATCCAAGCACCGCCTCGGCCCGCGTCGCAAAGCTCGTCTTCGAGTCCGCCGCAATGCCGCGCAACGCATCCTGTGACGGCGCATCGGACCGTGCGGCCAGTGTGCGCAGCGCCTCCATGCGCAAGCCGGCGTCGTCGCTGTGCAACAGCCTTTGCAGCCGGTCGCTTCCGATCGCGGGATGATCGGGCCTGAGCGACCGCAGCGCGATCGCCTGTAGCGTCGGCGGCTGCGCGTCGTCGCTCAGAATCTTGACGATGAAGTCCTCGCCGCTTGGTTCGTCCGTCGGCTTGCGTGCAACCCCGGCGAGCATCTCCTTCGCGGCCAGAAACGCCTCGAACAACTCGCGAGTCACCGGCGCGCGCGACACGGCGGCCTCCAGCAGCGGCTCAAGTTCTCGGCGATTCTCCTCGGCGACCCACTGAATCGCGGCCCGGCGCACGCTGGCGTCCGGGTCGTTGAGGAATGTCTGGACCGCCGCCCGCGCGGCCGCACTGCCGCCTCGACGCAGGGCCAAGAGCACGCCGAGCCGCACGCGACCGTCGGCGTCCCGAACGTGCGATTGAAGAAACTTCACGTGTTCCGGCCTGCCCAGAAACTCGAGCGCTGCGGCCGCGAGAAACGGATCGCGATGTGAGAGAAACGGAAACGCCGCCTCGCGCACTCCGGGCGCGTGAAGTCCGGCCAGGGCCTGCAATCGCACCAAGTCCGACCGATCGCCGACCATAATGCGAGCGAGTTGGCCTTGGCTCGCCTCCTCGGTCGCCCAACCGGCGATGTATTGCACAGCGACCGCCCGGACTTCGGGACGACGATCGTACAGTCCGTCTTGATACGGCCGCTTGTAATCGATCGCATTCATTGCCCACATGGCGTGAACGCACGCGCGTCGATCCCCCTGCTCGGAAATCACCTGACGCAACCAGCCACGGTTGGCCTCGTTTCTCGCGAGTGCTGCGGTCGCGGCGTCGCGGACCGTTCTCTTCGGATGAGACAGCAGCTTGATCAAAGCAGCCGTGTCCTTGCCGGCGACTTGTGATGGCCGCAGTCCGTCGTCCGCCGGCGGCTGCTTCATACGGATTCGCCAGAGCGCCCCCTTGCCGTGCAACGGGTACGATTTGTCGGCCCAGTCGCTCACGACCAGTGAACCGTCTGGGGCCACGGCGATGCCGACGGGATAGAAGTTGTCGGGGCCGCGCACGAAGGTCTCGGCTCGCGAGGTGAACGACGCGCCGCGCTCGGCCAGCTTGAACCGCTGAATGACGTGATCGCCCCACGATGTAACGATCAGATCGCCGACGTACTCCGGTGGCAGGCCGTTCGATTCATAGGCCACGATGCCCGACGGGGCCTCGCCCGTGCCCGCGACCATCGGCAGCGTGCCGGGCAACTCGCCGTTCCACGCCGTGAATGGGTGCAGGCCCTTGCGCCCGTTGCGAAAACGATAGCCGTAGTCGCCGCCGGGAATAATGTGCAACAGCCGGCACGGCGGCCGCGAATCGGGATCGTTGTCCACCGCGAACAGGCGGCCGAAGGCGTCGAACGTCATGTGGAACGGGTTCCAAAAACCGGTCGCCACGCGCACCAGCTTGCCGCCGTCGGGTCGGCAGCGATAGATGTTGCCGCCCTCGCCGCCGCCCGACAGCGTCGTGCCGTCGCAGCCGATCAGCTTGTATGGCGCGCCGAGATTCTCACCGAAACCGAAGTACACGTTGTGCAGCGCGTCGAACGCAAAGCCCGACAGGCCGTTGTGCGGATAGTCGCCGGGCGTGTCGAGCCTTACGATTTCGCACAGATCGTCGGCGACGTCGTCACCGTCGCGATCTCGCAAGATCATGATCTGCGCTCGCGTCGCGAAGTACAGATCGCCGCTCGCCCCGAAGGCCAGGCCCATTCCGTTCTTGAACCCCTCGGCAAACGTTTTCACTCGCCGAGCGCGGCCGTCGGGTCCGAAGTCGTCGAAGATGCGGATGCGGTCGCCCGCCGGCCCCTTGTAGCTGGGCGGTCGCTGATGAGTTTGGTTCTCGATCACCCAGATCCGGCCGCGTTCGTCCACCGCAACACCGGTCGGGGTCACGATCTCCGGCTCGCTGGCGACCAGTTGCACCACCAAACGATCGTCGACCGCCGCGGGCGACTCGGCCCTCGCACGCCCAGCGACGCCGAGCGACGCGAACAACGCAAGACAGACCCAAATGGCACTCTGATCGCGGCGTGTTGGGCTCGTTCTCATGTTCGTGGCCGACAACTGATCTTGATGCATCTTGCAACCTCAGCAACTCTACGCACTCATTGGACGCTCCGCGGCCGGATGCCCGCGAGCTTAGGCAGGCCGGAGGCAACTCTTTGGCAGCACGGACGCCGATCGCCTTCGTTCTCGGTACTCGCCCCGAGGCCATCAAACTGGCCCCGGTGATCTTGCGGCTGCGTCACAGCCCGGGGTCACTGCGGCCGGTGATCGTCCTTACCGGACAACATCCCGAACTCGCCGCCGCGGCCCTCGCCGACTTCGGCCTGAGTCCGGACCACGATTTGAAGCTGTCCCTGTCCGGAAAGCAACTGGCAGAGGCGACGGCTGCGTGCTTGCAGGGCCTGTCGCCGGTGTTGGACCGGTTGCGGCCGGCCTGGGTGGTCGTGCAAGGCGACACGACCAGCGCGCTGGCCGGGGCAATGGCCGGGTTCTATCAGCGCATCCCGGTCGCGCACGTCGAGGCGGGCCTGCGCACTGAAAGCCTGGCGGCTCCGTTTCCCGAAGAGGCAAACCGCCGCCTGATCGCTCGCGTGGCTCAGTTGCACTTCGCACCGACCATCGACGCGAAGGCGAACTTGCTCAGCGAGGGCGTCGACCCGGCGACCATCCACGTCACGGGCAACACTGTCGTGGATGCAGTCCACCTGCTGCGAGACCGCATCGCGAGCGCGCCATCCGGTAGGACTGCGGGCGACACGACGAAGCTGGTTCTGGTTACCGCACATCGCCGCGAGAATCATGGCCGGCCGCTCGAACGCATCTGCCGCGCGGTCCGCCGGCTCGCGGCCATGCGAAACGATCTCTCATTCGTCTTCGTCACCCACCCGAACCCGGCAGCCTCGCGACCGGCAGAGAAACTGTTGCTGGGCTGCGAGCGCATCCGCTTGACCCCACCGCTGTCCTATGTCGCGATGCTGCGGCTAGTCGCCGACTCGTGGCTGGTGTTGACCGATTCGGGCGGCCTGCAGGAAGAGGCCCCGTCGCTGGGCCGACCTGTGCTCGTGCTTCGCGACCACACCGAGCGCACCGAGGGCATCGCCGCCGGCGTCGCCCGACTCGTCGGCGCCGACCCGCACCGGATCATCCGCGAGACGATCAGGCTCGCCGATTCGCCGGGCGAATACAGGACGATGGCGAGCGCGCGCAACCCGTACGGCGATGGTCACGCTGCCTTACTCATCGGCACCACGCTCGGTCGGGTGGTAGACCAGCACCATCTTTATGAGTTGCGTGACCAATTCGTCTCAGCTCATTCTCGCTGGCCTCTGGCGACCAACTTGGCGAACTGATGCGCGAACGGCGTCTGACGTGAATCTCTTGCACGCGGCGGCGGGCGGTCGCATCATGCGGCGATGAAGCTGATCTTTCTGGGAAGCGGAACTTCGAGCGGTGTGCCAGTCGTCGGCTGTCATTGCACCGTTTGCACATCATCTGATGCGCGCAACAATCGCACTCGCCCCAGCGTGCTTGTCCAGACCGGCAGCGGCAACATCCTGATCGACGCCTCGCCCGAATTGCGGCTGCAACTGCTGCGCGAACGGATCGATCGGGTCGATGCGCTGTTGTTCACGCATTATCACGCCGACCACATCTTCGGGCTCGACGACGTGCGCGTGTTTCACCACGCGCTGGGGCGGCCGCTGCCCGTCTACGCCGAACGCGCGGTGCAGGACGTATTGCGGCGATCGTTCAGTTACGTGTTCGACAAGTGGGCCGACCAAGTGCCCGGCGGAGGCATACCGAAGCTCGACCTCCGCACGATCGACGCGAGACGGCCGTTTGAAGTCCTCGGTGTGCGGTGCGTGCCGATCCGATTGCTGCACGGGCGGTTCCGCGTGCTCGGGTTCCGGTTCGGCAACCTCGCCTACTGCACCGATGTGAATCGGATTCCCAAGCGAAGTATGCGCCTGCTCCAGGGACTCGACGTGCTCATTCTCGACGCCTTGCGCGATCGACCGCACCCGACGCACTTCAGCCTGGACGAGAGCCTCGAGGTCGTCGCCCAGCTTCGGCCGCGACGTTGTCTGCTGACGCACATCGCTCACGAGTTGGACCACGCGACGACAAACGCGGCGCTGCCGCCCGGAGTGGAACTGGCCTACGACGGCCTCGGCATCGACTTTGCATTGCCCTGATTGTCGACTGCGGCTATCATGCCGTCCGCATGGATGGCGTCAGGCGGTCTGAGATCGGTGACGCCCGGTTTGATCCCGCTGTCCCGCTCGCGAACCGGGCCGCTTGGCCGCACGACAAGGAGGCCCCAGCTCGTGCAATGTGTCATTCTCTGCGCCGGCTTTGCCACTCGTCTGCGCCCGCTGACATTGAACCGTCCGAAGCACCTGTTGCCGGTAGCCGGCCGCCCGATGCTCGATCATCTGCTCGACAGCCTCGCCGCCTCCGGCGTTCGATCGGCCGCCGTCGTGACCAACCACAAGTTCGCCGGCACGTTTGAGCGTTGGGCGAGCGCCGGCTCTCACGCGATCGATTTGCAAGTCATCGACGACGGCACCGAGACCAATGAAACGCGGCTCGGCGCGGTCGGAGACCTGCGGTTCGCACTGGAGGCGGCGGGCGTGCGGGGCGACTTCATGGTGCTTGCCGGCGACAATCTGTTCACGTTCCCACTCGACGGCGTGTTCGAGACCTTTCGCCGACGCGGCAATACGATCGCGCTCTACGACGTTGGATCGAACGAAGTGGCCAGCCGCATGGGCATCGCCACTTGCGACGGCGACGGCCGGGTCGTCGGGTTCGTCGAGAAGCCGGAGCGCCCGCCGTCGACGCTTGTTTCGATCGGCATCTATTTGTACCGGGCCGAGGTGCGGGATTCGGTCAGTCGTTTCATCGCCGAGGGCAACTCGCCCGACAAGATCGGCGACTTTGTGGCGTGGCTGCACCAGCGCACGGCCGTCTATGGCCACCGCATCCCGACCAGTGCCGGAGTTTGGTACGACATCGGCTCCTTCGACCAGCTCCAGGAAGCAAACATCGCCTACGGCGGCAGTCCGATCGACGTCGAGCAACTGAGCGCCACCAGCGACTGAGATGCGGACGTCGGTTCGGTCTGATTGTTGAACGGTTGAACTATGTTGCACGCGGTCGTGATGGCTGGCGGCAGCGGGACGCGGTTCTGGCCAATGAGCCGGCATCAGCGACCCAAACATCTGCTCGCGCTGGCCGGTTCGGGGACGTTGATCCAGCAGGCTGTGCGGCGGATCAGCCCGCTGGTCGGGCCGGAGCGAACGTGGGTAATCACCGGCGCGAGCCACGCCGACGAGGTTCGCCGGCAACTGCCGCAGCTTCCGTCGCAGTCGATCGTGGCGGAACCTTGCCGGCGCGATACGGCGCCGTGCATCGCGTTGGCGGCTGCGATCATTGCGCAGGTCGATCCCGACGCGACGATGGTCGTGATGCCGGCCGACCAGGTGATCGAGCCTGAAGCGGACTTTCGGCAGTGTGTAAGCGTCGCCGAATCGCTGGTCGCCGAAGATCGGCGTCGGCTTGTGACCATCGGCGTCGCGCCCGATCGACCGGCGACCGGCTACGGCTACATTCACCGCAGCGAGCAATTGGCGCGTGGCGACTCGGCTCGCGTGTTCCGCGTGCAGTCGTTCCGCGAGAAGCCGGCCCGCGAGTTGGCTGAGAAGTTCCTCGCCAGCGGCGAGTTTTATTGGAACAGCGGGATCTTCGTATGGTCGGCACGCACGATTCGCGACGAACTGCGGCAAGCTCGGCCGGCGCTCGACGCGGCGGTCGAGCGCGTGGCGGCGGCGTGGAGCGGGCCGGATCGTGACGAAGTGTTGGCCCGCGAGTACGCGGCGATCGAGCCAATCTCGATCGACTACGCGGTGCTCGAGCGCGCCGCGCACGTCGCCGTCGTCGAGGCCACGTTTCGCTGGGACGACGTGGGAAGCTGGGGCGCGATCAAGCGCCTGCGCGGGTCGGACGCCGCGGGCAACACGGTCGCCGGAAGGCATTGCGGGCTGGACACCAGCGCGAGTATCGTGCTAACCGACGACGATCATGTGGTCGCCACGATTGGCGTTCACAATCTGGTGATCGTCCAATGCGGCAACGCCACACTGGTTGCCGACCGCGACCGCGAGGAATCGGTGAAGCAGTTGGTCGAATTGATGAAACGAAGCGGATTGGAAACCTTTCTGTAAACATGGAGGTTCTTATGCGAACTCTCGGTGTGGACTATGGGACGAAGCGCATCGGCTTGGCGATGAGCGACCCGTCGGGCACGATTTCCAGCCCGCTCGGACTGCGGCACCGCGTGTCGGCCAGCCAAGACGGCGAGTATTTCCGCGAACTGGTGCGCAGCCACCACATCGCCCGAGTGGTCGTCGGGTTGCCGATGAACATGGACGGCAGCGAGGGCGAGAAGGCCCAAGAGGCTCGCCGCTACGGGGCATGGCTCGCCGCCGAACTCGGGCTGCCCGTCGCCTATTACGATGAGCGGCTGACGACGATGCAGGCGGAGTCGCGACTCAAGAACGCCGGCACCAAGCGGCGCACGCGCAAGAAGCGCCGCGACATGCTCGCCGCACAGATCATGCTTCAGGCCTACCTCGACACCGAACGCGGCGTCGATGTCGCCGACTACGAAGAAGCGGTCGCCGACTAACGGGCGGCCAGCGGGAAGGCACCAGGATGCTCAAACGTCGGTATGCGTTCGAGAAAGAACGCGTGATCGAGATGAATCTGCAGGCGCGCCGCCGCATCGGTTGCAACGTGTACCTCGTCGACGGCGGCAGCGAGTATGTGCTGATCGACATCGGCTACCTCGATTCCGTCGCCGAGATCATCGAGATGATCCGACAGATGGATTTTCCGCTCAGCGCCTGCAAGATGATCATCGCGACGCACGCCGACGCGGATCATACCCAGGGCCTTGCCCAGGCCAAGGAACTGCTTCGCACTCAGGTCGCGGCCCACCCGCTGGCCGTCGAGCCGCTCGAGACCGGCGACCAGGTTGTCACGTACGCCCAGATCAAGGCGCAGGATATCGACATTCCCATGCCGCGCTGCCGCGTCGACCTGCGACTCAATGAGGGCGATACCATCGCGGTCGGCGATCAGCGACTGAGCGTCTGGCACACCCCCGGCCACGCCATGGGCCAGATTGCCTTGCGACTCGGCGACCTGCTCTTTTCCGGTGACAACATCTGCCGCGATAGTTCGGTCGGCGTGATCGACGCCCACCACGGATCGAACCTGCCCGACTTCATCAAGTCGCTCGAACGCATTCGCGACTGCGACGCGCAGTGGCTGCTGCCCAGTCACGGACCAATTTTCCGCAACGACGCGAGGGTGTTGCAGAAGGCCATCGACCGACTGACGGACTATCAATACCTCGCCGACTTCGGCACTTGCACGGTCCAATGGCCGCTCATGGATGAATGGGAGCGCGAGATCGTCGACGGCGTCATGCCCAACTGAACCTTCGGAAAAACTCGCTGTACCTTCCCGGCCGAAAAATCCGATACAGGTGGCAGGGTTTAACGTAGGCCACCGATTGATGTCCGCAGGTTGTGGGAGGACAAGGCCATGACGCTCAGGCGTGCGATCCGGCGTATTGCTGTGGTGACCCTGGTGTGCGGAATCATGGGGCTGGCCCAGTCGACGGCCAAGGCCCAGGACTGGGGCCGCTACTACCACTGGCCCTACAGCGACTTCCACCAGTACCAGTGGACGCCCTATCAATACGAGCAAGTCTACGATGGCAACTACCGCTATCCGAAACAGATGCGCGAGTTCCAGACTCGCCACGGCTGGCGGAACTGGCTGAGCGTTCGCAAGCCATACTACCGCGGCAATCACTTCATCCTGGACCGGTTCTAAACACAGGCCGAAGGGATCCGGCCGTCAGCGGGAGTTTCCAGGTGCAGCAGATGCAAGGAAAACCCGACGGTCAGGTCGGCTGATCGCCGAGTGGTTGAGTTTCCTGGAGACCATCGGCTCGTGACCTCAGCCAACCTGTCCCGTCCCCAGATCGAGTCCGATCGACGAGGCCAGCAAGTCGATGGTTGTGATTGTAGAAACCAATCTACTCAGCCCTCCCGTATTGTGCAAACTAATTATTTTGTTATTACCGCTCCACATTGAAAGGGGTCCGAATTCGTTTAACCCGCAGCCGCAGGCGAGGCACAACAAGCGCCAGCCATGCCTCGCCTGCGGCTGCGGGGTTAAACGACCGAGGCCGATTTCAGACGCTATTCAATGTGGCACTGTACTTATTTTGCTGTCATGAGGCCGGGTGCCTGACTGATCGCTGCCCGAGCGTTCGGCTTGTTGCGACGCCTACGCCCGTCTGATAACTTCCCTCCCATGCCCGCAACAGCCGAATACACCGAGCAGATCGTTGAACGCATGCGGCAGGCAGCCGATGCCAATCTCGCCACGCTTGGCCGCGACGCTGCGGTCGTGACGTTGACGCCTGATACGGCCGACGAGGTCATGATCACCGGCGATGTGCACGGGCACCGTAAGAACTTCAACCAGATTCGCAAGGTCGCCGACCTCGCCGCGCACCCGCGCCGGCACCTGATCATTCAAGAGGTCATTCACGGCGGACCCAAGTACGAAAACGGCGGCTGCATGTCGCACGGCCTGCTCGAGGATGTGGCGAGGCTAAAGGTCGACTTTCCTGACCGCGTCCACTTCCTGCTCTCGAACCACGAACTCTCGGAGGTGACCGGATACGCGATACAGAAAGGCGGTACACTGCTGAACCTGCTGTTCCGGCTCGGCATCAGTTTCGTGTATGGCGCCGCGACCGAACGGGTGTTCGCCGCGTACTGCCAGTTCATTCGCAGTTGTCCGCTGATGATTCGCTGGGGCGGCGTGGTCGTTACGCACAGCATCCCGGCCCTGGACGATCACGCGCAGTTTGACATGGGTGTGTTCACGCGGCCGTGGTCGAAGCTGGACCTCGATCCGCACGGCGGCGTATTCGATGTAGTCTGGGGCCGCGACTACTCCGAAGAGAACGCACGCGCGTTCGCATCGCTCGTCGGCGCCGATGTGTTGTTGGGCGGACACGAGCCGACCGAGCAGGGCTTCCTCACGCCCAATTCGTTGCAGCTGATCTTCGATTGTTGCCACACGACGGCGTGCTACGCGATACTGCCGACGAACGAGCCGCTCGACCAACAGAACGTCGTGTCGCGCATCCAGAAGTTCTGACCGCCGGATCGGACTCGAAGCATGAGCGAGGTTCCAAGGCGACGCTACAAGGCACTGGACCACTTCGAGGTCCTGGGCGAACTAGGGCAAGGGGCCGGCAGCCGCATCTTGCACATTCGCGATCCGGACGGCTTGCAGCACTACGCGATGAAGGTCGTGGTGCGCCGCTCGGGGGACGAAGACAAGTATCTCGACCAGGCGAAGCACGAGTTCGACGTCGCCACGCGGTTCGATCATCCAGCGCTGTTGAAGATTCACGACATCCGCGTCATCCGCAAATGGTTTCGCGAGCGCGAGGTGCGAACGCTGCTGGAGTATGTGAACGGCCAGACGGTCGAGCAACTCAAGGAACCCTCGGTGCCGCTGCTCGCGGTGATCTTTGCCGAGGTCGCCGCCGCAGTCGCTCACATGCACAGCCGCGGCGTGTTCCACGCCGATCTGAAGCCGAACAATATCATGGTCACGAAGAGCGGCCAGGTGAAGGTGATCGACTTCGGGTTGGCTTGGTTGCGCGGGCAGAAGAAGGATCGCGTGCAGGGCACGCCCGGCTACCTCGCGCCGGAACAGATGCAGGACCGCACCGTCAACGCCGCCACGGACATCTTCAATCTGGGCGCGACGATCTATCGCGTGCTCACCGGCCGAATGGCGTCGGGCGGCATGGTCGGCGCCGGAGGCAAGTTCGTGCCATCTCAGTCGGCCCTCACGCCCGCGTTTGAGATCAATCCGGCGGTGCCGCGGACCCTGAGCGATCTGGTCAACCGCTGCTGCGCCGCCCAACCGCACGGCCGACCGCCCAGCATGAACGACGTTGCTGAGTCGCTCAGCCAGGTCACGCGCGAGCACGGCGTCAGCACCGACGACTTGCCAGACCTGCTGCGGCGCCGGACAAGCTGATCGATGGAGCCTAGCCAGCCGGCCAGTCACTTGCTATCTTCCCGTGGCGAATCGAATGTCGTCCGCTGTGCACGTCCGATGGACTCCACGACGACCGTCGATCGGTAAGGGGTGTTGACGGAGGGGACCTGAGCAATGGGGACCCGCGAACCGGGTCAGGTGGGGAACCAAGCAGCCCTAAACGGTGCTCCTCATGTGCTTCGGACCACCTCTCCTGAGCTACCTGCCGATCGGCGATCGACGTGGAGTCGTCGGCAATCGCGCGAGGGCTAAGAAACAGGATGGCAGCGAAGTCGAAGGCAAGTTCGGAGTCCGCGGCGCCGTCGCCGACGGGCATCCACTATCAGGTGCTGGCTCGGCGCTGGCGGCCCCAGCAGTTCACCGACCTGGTGGGCCAGGAGGCGATCGCTCAAGCCCTTCAGGGAGCCATCACTGCCGAACGCGTCGCGCACGCCTATCTCTTCACCGGCGCCCGCGGCGTCGGAAAGACATCGACCGCGAGAATACTGGCCAAGGCGCTGAACTGTTCCAGCGGCCCGACTCGCACGCCCTGCGGCAAATGCGACGCCTGTGAGAGCATCGCCAGCGGCGACGACATGGATGTGATTGAGATCGACGGCGCCTCGAACCGCGGCATCGATGAGGTGCGCGAGTTGCGGCAGAACGCCAACCTCCGCCCGACGCGCAGCCGCTATAAGATCTACATCATCGACGAAGTACACATGCTGACGCGCGAGGCGTTCAACGCGCTCTTGAAGACGCTGGAAGAGCCGCCCGCCCACGTCAAGTTCATCTTCGCCACGACCGACCCGCAGAAAATCCCCGTGACCATCCTGTCGCGCTGCCAGCGCTTCGACTTCGGCACGATCAACAGCGAGCGGATCGAGGCGCGGCTGCGCGAGATCGTCGCTCAGGAAGGGATCGCCGTAGACGACGACGTGCTGGAACTGGTCACGCGCCGGGCCGCCGGTTCGATGCGCGATTCGCTCTCGCTGCTCGATCAACTGCTCGCGTTCGGCGGCGAGCGGGTCACGGCGGAACAGGTACATCGGCTGCTTGGGACAGCCAGCGAGGACCGGTTGATGCAGTTGACGGCCAGCCTGGTCGAGCACAACGCCGCCGCCGCGATCGAAGCCGTCGACCAGGCCGAGATGCAGGGCGTGCAGCTTGGCGAGTTGCTCGACCAACTGATCGAGTATTTCCGCGATCTGATGGTGGCCAAGAGTGGCGGTGCGAAGGTGCGCCTCGTCAGCGTGTCGAAGCGGCAGCGCGAACGAATCGTCGAACAAACCGCGGGCCTCGCGCTCGATACTATTTTCGCTGCGGCAGACATCCTCGCCGAGACCAAGAGCCGGTTGCGTGGCAGCAACTACGGCCGAGTGCTCGTCGATATCGCCCTGACGCGCATCGCCAGCCTCGAAGACCTCGCGCCGATCGGCGAACTCATCGACCGTCTCGCGGGCGCCGCCGCTCATAACGCGCCCGACGCGCGGCCGGCCAGGCCGAGCGAGCCGCGCGTGGCGGTCGCTCCGCCTCCAACTGTAAAAAAAAACGACCCGGTGAGTGACGCAGGCCAGCACGCCGGACGAATGGACGCGAGCCACAGTCTCGACAGTCACCGAGCCCACCGATCCACCGCGCTGTCTGTTCCGACGCCGCCACAGCCTGTAACCGTTTCCCCGGCTGGGCCGGCAACGGCGGCCGGACGGACGGTTGGGGCCGCGTCGAATAGTCTCGATGCCGCGTCAGGCGAGAGTCCCAGCAATCGCGAGCCTGCCGACTCCCCAGTGGCTGAACCGGCGCCGGCGACAATCGCTAATACCGCCGTGAACGTACCATGTCCATGTCCGCTGACGGCCGAGAGCGCCGCGCAGATGCTGCGCGAGCTGGCGGCCGACCTCGGGCCGCTCGTGCGCGAGTCGATCACCCGGGCGAAGCTGACGCTCAGCCCAGCGGGCGACTCGATAGTTGTCGAGTTCGATCCGCTGTACAATACGGCCGGGCGGCTTCGTGAACTGGAGGCTGACTTGCAGCGACGTGTCCCGGGGTCGTTGCGAATCCGGCTCGAAATCGCTGTACCTGCGGCCGCCGGTCCGGCGCAGCAGGCTCAGCGTTCGACGTACACCGAACGGCTGAGCGAGGCCAGCCGCGAGCCGCTGGTTGCCGAGGCCATGCAGGTCTTCGGCGCACGCATCGTCCGAGTGGAGCCGCTCTGAACCAATTTCAAGCCGAGAGGTGTTGAGTGCTTAAGGGTATCGGCAACTTTGCGGAAATGATCAAGCAGGCTGCTCGCATGCAGAGCGAACTGAAGCGGATCAGCGATGAGTTGAAGGGGCTGATCGTCGAAGGCTCCGCGGCCGGCGGCATGGTCAAGGTGCGGGTCAACGGCAAGCAGGAGGTGCTCGACTGCAAGATCGATCCACAAGTCTTCGCCGATCACGACGCCGAGTTCCTTGAGGACTTGGTGGTGTCCGCGATGAACCAGGCTCTTACAAAGGCTCGCGAGTCGATGAGTGAACAGATGAGCAAGGCCGCAGGCGGGTTGAACATCCCCGGCCTGACTGAGGCGCTCGGAAGCCTGGGCGGCGCGCAGGATGGAGCGTGATGGGCGGGTTCTGTCGGTCGTGCCGATCGAAACAGTCGGTGGGAGGCAAGGAGCAGCGCAGACATGGCGGTCTACACGGAAACCGTTACTCGCTTGATTGACGAGTTCGCCAAGCTGCCGGGCATCGGCCGCAAGACGGCGGAAAGACTGGCCGACCATGTGCTGCGATCGTCTCACGACGCGGCGATCGGCTTGGCCCGTGCGATCGAGGCGGTCAAGGAGCGGGTCGGCCGTTGTAAAACGTGTTATAATTTGGCCGAGAGCGACGAGTGCGACATCTGCCGCGATCCGCGGCGCGACCGCTCGGTGATCTGCGTTGTGGAACAGGCGCGGGACGTCATCGCCATCGAGAAGGCGGCCACGTATGCAGGCGTCTACCACGTGCTGGGCGGTCGGATCGCCCCGCTCGAAGGGGTCGGGCCTGACCAGCTCACGATCGACGCGCTGGTGCGGCGGGTGCGGGCCGGCGGCGTGCGCGAAGTGATCATGGCGACCAACCCCACGCTCGAAGGCGACGGCACTTCGCTTTTTGTCACTGAACAGCTCGGGGGCTGTGGCGTACAATTAACCCGACTGGCGCGGGGCCTCGCTTCAGGGATGGTCCTGGAGTTTGCCCACAAAGAGATGCTCGCCGACGCGCTGGCGAACCGACAAAGGATGAGTTAGTCTGACTCTCGCAACTTTCTCAGGTAAACCACCATGAGACTCGACACGTCACAACACATGCGGCAAGAGATGCGGATGAAGCTCGCGCCGCGCATGATCCAATCGATGGAGATTCTGCAACTGCCGATCATGGCCCTGCAGGAACGGATCAACCAGGAACTCGAAGAGAACGTGACGCTCGTGGAACGCGAGAGCGATCAGGACCTGCCCGAACCAACCGAAACCACCGACGAGTTCGACGCGCAACAGATCGAAGAGCGCGAGCTAGTCGTCGATGAGCAGAACAACAACGTCGAGGACTACGAGCGGCTCGAAGCGATGGATCAGGACTGGAGCGACCACTTCCGTGCCAACCATCGCGTGTCGCGCGGGGCGATGGATGAGGAAGGCGATCGCAAGCATGATGCGATGCAGAACATGGCGTCGCGTCCTGAGACGCTGCAGGACTACCTGGCCCATCAGCTCTCGTTCATCGACTGCCCGGCCGACGTCCGCGAGTTGGCGACGTTCATCATCTACAATCTGGACAACACCGGCTTGCTCAAGGCCAGTCTTGAGGAGATCGTCCGCGACTTCGGCAACGGCGTCACACCGGAAAAGGTTGCTGAGGCGCTCGCCGTCGTCCAACGACTCGATCCGCCTGGCGTCGGCGCTCGCGACATCCGCGAATGCCTGTTGCTGCAGATCACGCCCGAAACGCCCAACGCCGAAGTGCTGCGTACGCTCGTTGCCAATCACCTGGAGGATGCCGGCAAGAACCGCATCCCGGTGATCCAAAAGAAAACCGGTTTCACTATCGAGCAGATCAAAGAGGCGATCGAAGGCGTCAAATCGCTGAACTTCCGCCCCGGCGCTACCTTCACCTCCGAGACCATCCCCTACGTCGTGCCCGACCTCGTCATCGAGGAGGACGAAGACGGCGAGTATCAGGTGCGGCTGATCGACGACCATGTGCCGAGCCTCAACATCAGTCGCCGCTACCACCAGATGCTGCGCGACCGCTCGACCCCGCCCGAGACCCGCGAGTGGATCCAGCGAAAAATCCAGGCCGCCCGATGGCTGATTGAATCGATCGAGCAGCGGCGGAACACGATCCTGAAGGTCGCGCGAGCGATCATCGAGCACCAGCGCGAGTTCCTCGACAACGGCCCGGAGTTCATCCAGCCGCTCAAAATGCAGGAGATCGCCGATCGCGTTCACGTTCACGTCACGACCGTCAGCCGCGCCGTCGACGACAAGTGGATTCAAACGCCGCGCGGCATCTTCCCGCTCAAGCGGTTCTTCGGAGGCGGCACCAAGACCGACAGCGGCGAAGAGGTCGCGTGGGAGATCGTTCAGCAGAAGCTGAAGGAGATCATCGACCACGAAGATAAGGCCAACCCGCTGAGCGACGACGAAATCGTTGAAAAGTTCGCCGCCGGCGGATACCACATCGCTCGGCGCACCGTGACCAAGTATCGCAAGAAGATGAGCATCCCTTCGTCTCGCGAACGCAAGCAGTTCTGAAACCGGCTAACCACAAGCGGCTCGCAATAGCGCCGACTCAAACAGGTGCGCCGTTTGGACACATTCAGTCGCGTCCCTTCCGCCTTGACCGACGCAACCGCATCGCTATGATTCGCCGGCAGCATGAGTCACGGTTCTCTCGCGCCCGTTCTAGTGCTTGCGCTGATCGGCGTCCTTGTGGTAGCCGGCATGGTGTTCTTCCCGCACCTCGTCGCCCGGCGCCGCAAGACACCCGTGAAGCAGATGCCGTATGAATCGGGGATGGACCCGATCGGCGATGCACGCGGGCAGTTCGATGTGCGGTTCTACCTGGTGGCGATCGTCTTCTTGCTGTTCGACGTCGAACTGCTGTTTCTTTATCCGTGGGCGGTCGCCGCCTGGAATGACGCGGGACTTCCCGCAGCTCGCAGGGCGGGTGATCTGCAAAGCGATTGGCTCGTGTTTGCCGAGGTCGGAGTCTTCATGACCCTGCTCGGTTTGGCCTATGTCTATGCGTGGCGCAAGGGAGTCTTCGACTGGAGATGATGTCGCGTGGCGTCCGACCGACTCGAAAACGTGTTCCTCACGAACCTGACCGCGGCGGCGAACTGGTGTCGCAAGAACAGCCTTTGGCCGATGCCGTTCGCGACCGCTTGTTGCGGCATCGAACTGATGGCCACGGGCGCCAGCCGGCACGATCTCGCGCGGTTTGGCGCCGAGGTGTTTCGATTCAGCCCGCGCCAGTGCGACCTGATGATCGTCGCAGGGCGCGTGGTCATGAAGATGCTGCCCGTGCTGCAGCGCATCTGGCTGCAGATGCCCGATCCGAAATGGTGCATCTCGATGGGCGCCTGTGCATCGTCGGGCGGCGTCTTCGACACCTACAGCGTGGTTCAGGGCATCGACCGATTCATTCCAGTCGACATGTATGTGCCCGGCTGCCCGCCGCGACCAGAGCAGTTGATTCAGGGGATCATCGATCTCCAAGAGAGAATCCAGCGACGCGGCACATTCAATGGCCCCTCGCTCCAGGGCACAGTGTCGATGTCTGACCTCCCGAACTACCGCCCCTTGCCGACCGTCACACCCTTGTAAGGCGTTTCAGGAATGGAGTCCACGGAATCGTCAGCACTCGCGAGTTCCGCGTCGAGCCACGAGGCGACGCTGAACAAGCTGCACGAGCGATTCGGACCCGCCGCATTGCCTGTGTCGCACTTCCGATCCGACGGCCGCGTCACGTGCCCGCAGGACCGAATCGGTGAGTTGCTGGCCTTTCTGCGGACCGACTGCGGATTCGACCTGCTCGTCGATATCACGGCGGTGGACTACATCGAGTATGGCGGCTCGCGAGATCGTTTCGCCGTGATTTACTCGCTCACCGCTACCACGACCGGCGAGCGGCTCATCGTGAAGGTGTTCCTGAACGAGCCTGACTTGGTCGTGCCCTCGGTCGTGTCGATTTGGAATGGGGCAAACTGGCTCGAGCGCGAAGTATTCGACATGTTCGGCGTCCGATTCGACGGACATCCTGACCTGCGGCGTATCCTGATGCCCGACGAGTTCGCCGCCTATCCGCTGCGCAAGGACTACCCGCTGCGCGGACGCGGCGAGCGCCATAATTTTCCCGTGATCGGGCGGGGCGAAAGCTGAGCGCGGCCTCGTGTACCGGCTGCGTTGAACCACCGACTACCGACAACCGACGACGGACCTCGACCGATGCCACTGACGCTGGCCGAACCTGATGCCGAAGCAGCCGACACGAGAGAATACTTGTGGACGCTGAACTTTGGACCGCAGCACCCGGCCACGCACACCACACTGCGGCTCGTGCTCAAGCTCGACGGCGAGCGCGTCGTCGACGCCGATCCGGACATCGGCTACCTGCACTCGGGCTTCGAGAAAATCGGCGAGCATCTCGACTATAACCAATACGTCACGGTCACTGACCGCATGAACTACATCTCGCCGTTGGCCAACAACATCGCCTGGCATCATGCGGTCGAGCGATTGTTGGGCATCGAGCTGACGCCGCGCTGCAAGTACATCCGCACGATTCTGGCGGAACTCGCCCGCATCAGCGACCACCTCTTGTGCGTCGGCGCGGCCGCACTCGACGTCGGGGCGTTTACGGCGTTCCTTTACGCCTTCTACCAGCGCGAGGTGCTGTACGACATCTTCGAACTCATCTGCGGCGCCCGGTTCACCACCAGCTACACCCGAGTCGGCGGGCTGATGTACGACGTTGACGACCGGTTCATCCAGAAGGTGCGCGCCTTCCTGATCGGGTTCCGCAAGGCCCATTCGGACGTGGTGCGATTGCTCAATCGCAACCGCATCTTCGTCGAGCGACTCAAGGGCATCGGCGTGCTCTCGAAGGATGACGCGACCAACTGGAGCGCGACTGGCCCGATCGCGCGGGCCAGCGGCGTGACTCGCGACTTGCGCAAGGACGAGCCGTACCTCGCCTACGCCGACTTCGACTTCAAAGTCTGTTGCATGACGACGGGCGATGCCTTCGCTCGCTACCTGGTGCGAGTGGCCGAGATGTCCGAGAGTGCGAAGATCGTCGAGCAGGCGATCGAGAATCTGCCCGTCGGTCCGGTCAACGTCGACGCCGCCGAACGCGCCGGGCTGCCGGGGAAGGAGCGCGTGTACAACACGATCGAAGGGCTGATCCAGCACTTCGAGATCATCATGTGGAACCGCGGGTTCAAGGTTCCCCGCGACGAATGTTACGCGGCGATTGAAAGCCCCAACGGCGAGTTGGGTTTCTATCTTGTCGGAGACGGCTCCAACGTGGCCTATCGCGCCCGCTGCCGGCCGCCGTCGTTCATTCACTTTGCACTGTTCCCCAAGCTGATACGCGGACATTTGCTGTCCGACGTCGTTGTCGTTTTGGGCAGCCTGAACATCATTGCGGCGGAGTTGGATCGATAGACCTGAGATCGGGCATGACTACAGCAACCGAACCAATCCTGACCGATGCCATGCGGCGCGAGATCGAAGCCTACTTGCCTCGCTACCCTACGAAGCGGGCCGTTGTGCTGCCGGCACTGCACATCGTGCAGGAACATCTGCGGTGCGTGCCGAACCAGGCCATCGTCGAGATCGCCGAGATGCTCGACCTCGCGCCGGCCGAGGTACATGACACGATGTCGTTCTACGGGTTCTTTCGCTCGGCCGACGATCCGCTCGGCCGGCATCGCGTCTGGGTGTGCCGGTCGATCGCGTGCGCGATTCGCGACGGCGAAAAGATGCTCGACGCATTGTGCCACAAGCTCGGCGTCCGCGCCGGCGGCACGACCCCGGACGGCCGGATCACGGTCGAGTTCGCCGAATGCCTTGGCGGCTGCGACTTCGCCCCCTGCCTGCTCGTGGACGGCGTGCTGCACAAGGATTTGACGGATGAGAAGATTGACGAATTGGCGAAGGGCTTGGACTGAGCACCGCCGGCGACGAGAATACAAAGGCGTTTGTCAGACAAGAGACCTTCGTTGCCGGAGGCACATCCATGACGCACGCGGGAGCCAAAACAATGGGCAGGTTTGCAGTCGAATTCGAAGTGGCCAATCGGGGTGGTACCGAGTCGGTTTCCGTACCGAGTTTCTGGAGGGGTGCGAGTACGATTCACGAACCGGTCAATGGACTATTCAGAGTACGATGCTGAATCTACTTTACAGGGACTCACGTTGAGCTGTTGTTGGCCAGCATAATGCATGTGAGAGCAGAACATCACGGCGATTCACCAGCCGGCTAACGTCGGCAGTTCGTTGGTGAATAGGATGTACGCAGCGTGTCCAACTTCGAACCCATACTCCTAAGAAACATTGGCGTCCCGGACGCCCAGCGGCTTGACGTCTACAAGGGCCGCGGGGGGTATCGGGCGGTCGAGAAGGCCCTGCGCTCTTTGAGCCCGGACGACGTGGTCAAGGTGGTCACCGACTCGAAGCTGCGCGGCCGCGGCGGGGCGGGGTTCCCGTGCGGACAGAAGTGGAGTTTCCTCCCGCCGAACCGGACGACGACGTACATGTGCGTCAACGCCGACGAGAGCGAGCCGGGGACGTTCAACAACCGCATCCTCATGGAAGGCGACCCGCATCAAGTGCTCGAAGGGATCATCATCGGCTGCTACGCGACCAAGGCGGCGACGGCGTACATCTATGTCCGCTACGAGTTCGTGCAGGCGTACCGCACGTTGCAGCGAGCGATCGATGAGGCTTACGCGGCCGGGTACCTCGGCCGGAACATACTGGGGACGCCGTTCTCGCTCGACGTGTACCTGCACCGCGGCGCGGGGGCGTACATCTGCGGCGAGGAGACGGGGCTGATCGAGAGTCTGGAAGGCAAACGGGCGTGGCCGCGCATCAAGCCGCCGTTCCCGGCCATTGAAGGTGCGTTCCGGCAGCCGACGGTCGTAAACAACATCGAGACGCTCGCGTGCGTGCCGCACATCATCGAACGTGGGGCCGATTGGTTCAAATCGATCGGCGTGCCCGCCGACCCGAATAATCCGCGTGACATGGGCAGCTACGGCCCCAAGCTGTATTGTCTCAGCGGCCACGTGAACCGCCCCGGCTGTTACGAGCTGCCGCTGGGCGTCACCTGCCGCGAGCTGATCGAAAAGTTTGGGGGCGGCGTGTGGAAGGGCCGCAAGGCGAAGGCGGCGATCCCCGGTGGGCTGTCGATGGGACTGCTCACCGAAGCGGAGTTTGACACGAAGCTCGACTTCTCGAGCCTCGGCAAAGTCGGCTGCCTCGGCCTCGGCACCGCCGCAGTCGTCGTGTTCGACGAGACGACCTCTATGATCGACGTCCTGCACAACACCTGCCGCTTCTTCGCCCACGAATCGTGCGGTCAATGCACCCCCTGCCGCGAAGGCACCGGCTGGATGCTCCGCATCGTCGAGCGAATCAAAAACGGGCAAGGCCGCTCCGAGGACCTCGACCTGCTCGTGCAAGTCGCCAACTCGATGGGCATCATGCCGGGCACGACGATCTGCGGCTTGGCCGACGGCGCCGGCTGGCCGGTCAAGAACGCGATCACGAAGTTTCGGGCGGAGTTCCAAGCCGCCGTGGGTAAAACTGAGCTGAAGGACGAACGAGTTGCTTGAGCGGTGGTTTTCTGCGAACGAAGCGAGCATCAGTAGAATCGAAAATTTAACGATGGAGCGGAAATACGTAGTCGAGTTTGAACCTGGCGTACGATACCGTGTCCATTTTCACACGGAGCATGGAAACGTCACCGAGTTCGTCGTGCAGCTTGAGGTGCAAGTAGGCGAGCATTGGACGCCCGTAGTTCGCTATGATTCAGCGCACGGCTTTCCGCACCGTGATCGATATGCTCCGGATGGCACGGTCAGTCGGCATGAACCGTTGCCCGTTTCAACTTTAGCGGCAGCGTTGACTCATGCCATTGACGTGATCAATCGCGACTGGCCTGTACTGAGTCGAGAGTTTCTGAGGAGTAAGTCATGAACGAAGACTTCTATCGTGGTCTCAACGCAGAATTGGCTTGCGAGTTCACGCTTTTCACTTTCGAGCATCCCGACTGGCTTGAACAGAATATTCCCAATGATGCGACGGTTGTGATGCAGACCGATGACGCCGGATTCAATGCATGGACACGAAAGGTCGCCGAACACAATCGCTCCAAGGACAAGAATCCCGGTCCACTCGTGCTCGTGCATATCCGAGAAATCAGACCTCAAAAGTCTCGCATCGTCCGAGTGGAGGCCGAACAAGTCGCCCCGGTCGGGCCGACAGGAACAAGACAGGCAGGGTAGTGTGCCAACCGTTACCATCAACAACCAAGACATCCAACTCGCCGACTCGGACCGCCTGAACGTAATCCAGGCGGCTGAGCGGGCCGGCGTGGAAATTCCCTACTATTGCTGGCATCCGGGCCTGTCGGTCGTCGCGAGTTGCCGCATGTGTCTGGTGGAGATCGGGCAGAAGGACAGAGAGGGCAAGGTTCAAATGCAACCGCGCCTCGTGCCCGCCTGTCAGACCCCCGCCAAGGATGGCACCGTCGTGATCACCAACAGCGAGAAGGTGAAAGAGAACCGCCGAGCGGTCGAGGAGTATTTGCTGCTCGATCATCCGGTCGATTGCCCGATCTGCGACCGAGCGGGCGAGTGTTACCTGCAGGACTACTACTTCCAGCACGGCCGCAGCCAACGCCGCGACCTGCCGCACCCGTTCACCAGCCGGCGCAAGGATCTTGGCCCCGAAGTGACGCTGTTCGTCGACCGCTGCGTGATGTGCAGCCGCTGCGTCCGGTTCACTCGCGAGGTGTCGGGCACTGCGGAGTTGCAAGTCGTCGAGCGTGGGAACCACGCCGAGATCGACATCTTTCCCGGCTACCCGATCGACAACAAGCTATCGGGCAACGTGGTCGACCTTTGTCCGGTCGGCGCACTTTGCTCGCGAGACTTCCTGTACCAGCAGCGAGTCTGGTTCATCGAGGGGCATCGTTCGATCTGCACGGGATGTTCGACCGGCTGCAGCGTGCGGATCGACGAGAATCGCGGGACGATCTTTCGATTGAAACCGCGACACAACCCCAGCGTGAATCATTGGTGGATGTGCGACGAGGGCCGACTGGGTTACAAGTTCGTCGCGGCGGCAAACCGGCTAACCGCGCCGCAACGCCGCACGGGGGCGGCGCTCACCGATGCCGAATGGCCCGACCTCATCGCAGCCCTGCGCGGCGACCTCGCCGAATCGGTGCGTCGCCACGGCGGCGCGGCCGTGCTCGCCGTACTGTCGCCCATGCTCGCGTGCGAAGAGGCGTTTCTGCTCGCGAAGTTCCTCAAGTCGCTTAGCCCAGACGTTCGGCTCGCCCTCGGCCGCGTTCCTGTCGCCGGCCACGACGACCACTACCCGAAGAATGGCGGTGCGTCGACGGCGTCGCCCAAGTTCACGATTCGCGAGGAAAAATGTCCGAACCGACGCGGAATCGAAGCGATCCTGACCGCCTTCGATGGTCAGGTCCGTTCGTTCGACGACGCCATGGCCGACGTGAATGCCGGCAAGGTCCAAGCGATTGTGCTGACGGGCGGATATCCGCAGGAATGGCTGACGGCGCCCGAAGTGGAAGCGTTGACTAAGCCGGACCTGATCGTGCTGGTCGACATCGCGGCCTCGCCGGCCGCCGCGAGCGCCGACTACGTCTTGCCCGGTGCGGCCTGGGCCGAAAAGGAAGGCTCGTACGTGAACCACGCCGGCCTATTGCAATCCACCGAGCGGGCCGTGCGCCCGCCTGGCATGGCCCGCGCCGAAGGTCGCACGTTCTGGGAACTCGCCGGCCGACCGCGACTGTACCACGCCGGCGACGTACTGCGCGAACTGGCCGCTGAGGTTCCCTACTTCGCAGCCTGCACGGCGGGCGAGGTCTCCGAGCATGGCGTGCGGCTCGAAACCATCGCCGCCACATGACCCAGTTGACCATTGACAACTGACCGTTAGACGCTGACAGGAGTCAACAACCCGCAGTGGACTTGATCGTCGTCATCCTGAAGGTCCTTGCCGTCGTGCTCGTTCTGCAGGGCGTGGTCGCGTACCTCATCTACGTAGAGCGCAAGGTATGCGCGTTCATTCAAGATCGCGTCGGGCCGAACCGCGTCGGCTGGTTCGGACTGTTGCAGCCGATCGCCGACGGCGGGAAGCTGCTCCTGAAAGAACCGTTCATCCCCGACGGGGCGAACAAGGCGATCTTTCTGCTCGCGCCGGCGATCTCGGTGCTCACGACCACGATCGGTTTTGCCGTCATACCGTTCGGGCCGGCCGATCCTGCCAACCCGAATTCTCCACAATGGATCATCGCCCCGGGCATCGACGTGGGCATTCTGTACATCTTCGCGGTTAGCAGTCTGGCCGTTTACGCGGTGATCCTCGGCGGCTGGTCGTCGAACAACAAATACAGCTTCCTGGGCGGCATGCGGTCGAGCGCCCAGTTCGTGAGCTACGAAATCCCGCTCGGACTGTCGATCTTGGGCGTCGTGTTAATCGCTCGGTCGCTGAATCTGGAACGCATCATCGCGGCTCAGGCCGACGGCGTGTGGTTTGTCTTCTATCAGCCGGTCGCGTGCCTCTTGTTCTTTGTCGCCGCGCTGGCCGAATCGAACCGACTGCCGTTCGACCTGCCGGAGTGCGAGCAGGAGTTGATCGGCGGCTACAACACCGAGTACGGCGGCATGCGGTGGGCTATGTTCTTCTTTGGCGAATACACGCACATGATCACGGTCAGCTTCCTCACGGCGCTCCTGTTCTTCGGCGGTTGGGACCTGCCGTGGCTGGTCAGCGCCGACGACGACAGTTTCGCCGCCGCACTTATCAAACTGACCGTACTGGCCGCCAAGGTGTTCGGCTTGATCTTGCTCATGATGTGGTTGCGCTGGACGCTGCCACGCTTCCGCTTCGACCAGTTGATGAACCTGGCGTGGAAAGTCATGATTCCGCTGGCACTGGCGAACTTGGTGCTGACGGCGGTGGTGGTGCAGTTACTAAGGAGTTGGAGCAGTTGAATGAGTTGAAGCAGTTGAAGCAGTTGAACGAGGCGACGAAACTGAGGAACACTGCCTTGGATCCAACTTCTTCAACTCATTCAACTCTGCCAACTGATTTGCGATGAAACCCGACGACCCCAACATCCTGTGGATCGAAGAGCCGAAGCTCGGCCTCTTCGACAAACTCTACCTGCCCGCGATCGTGTCGGGTCTGGGCATCACGGCGCGGCACGCGGCGCAGCGCAAGGTCACGGTGCAGTGTCCCGAGCAGCGTCACGAGCCGCCCGACCCGATCAAGTATCGCGGCGTGCATCGCCTCAACCGAGACGCGGAAGGCCGGGTCAAGTGCGTGGCGTGCTTCCTATGCGCGACGGCATGCCCGGCTCATTGCATCGACATCGTTGCTGCCGAAAGCCCCTGGCCCGATCGCGAGAAATACCCGGAGCGTTTTGTGCTCGACGAGCTGCGGTGCATCTACTGCGGCATGTGCGAAGAGGCCTGTCCCGTCGACGCGATCGAGTTGACCAGCCTCTACGACCTCACCGGCCGAACTCGCGAGGAGATGATCTTCGACAAGGAGAAGCTGCTCTCGGTCTTCGACGCCACCAAGGACGCTGAGCCGATGCGATCGAAGGGTTTTGAATTGAGAGCTGGACCGGCCAGAGGGGGGAGCCACGGATGACCGGACTGACTCAGGCGCTCGTGCTGGCGGTCGCTGCGACAGGCGGCATGGGCGTGTTTCTGCTCATGCCGCGCGGCGATGCGGCGCGGTCGCGCACAGGCTGGGGCCTCTGCGGCGCCGCCCTGCTCTTCCTCTGGATGCTCTGGCTGTCCGGCCCCGCCGACGCGGCGCGTGGCGAACGCGTGCTCTTCGGGTTGATGGCAAGCGCCGCCGTCGCCAGCGCGGTCATGACCGTCACACAGACCAATCCCGTCGCCTCGGCGCTTTGGTTCGCCAGCGTGGTGATCGCCACGGCCGGCCTGTTCTTGATGCAGAACGCCCAGTTCCTGGCCGTCGCGATTGTGATCGTCTACGCCGGCGCGATCATCGTGATGTTCCTGTTCGTGATCATGCTCGCTCAACAGTCGGGCGGTGCGATATACGATCGTCTGGCCCGCGAGCCGGCCCTTGCCGTCGGCGCCGGCAGCGTACTCGCCACGGTGCTGCTCTCGACGGCGCTCGCCAGCTACCGCGGCGTGACACCGCCGCTCGCGCCATCGCCGGCCGCCGTCGCCGTCTCTCAGACCGCCACACTGAACCCGGCCCAAGACGCACCGCAAGTCGCCGGCCTGGGCGCCGCGCTCTTCACCGAACACTGGCTGAGCCTCGAAGTCGCCGGCACGATCCTGTTGGTCGCGATGGTCGGCGCGATCGTGATCGCGGCGCGCAGGGAGGGCGCCTGATGCTCACGAACTACCTGATCGTCGGCGCCATTCTGTTTTCGTTGGGCGCGGTCGGCTTCCTGACCCGCCGCAACATGATCGTGATGTTCCTGTGCGCCGAGATGATGCTGCAGGGCGTCTCGATCAACTTGGTGGCGTTCGGAAACGCGTGGGGCAATTGGCACGGTCAGGTGTTCACCGTGTACGCGCTCACTGTCGCGGCGGCCGAAGCGGCGATCGCGCTGGCACTGGTGCTCGTGCTCTACCGCCGCCGTGGGTCGCTCGACATAAGCCTCTGGCAGGACCTGCGCGAGGCCGACCAGCCGCCGATCACGGACGAACCAGAGGCGGCCGCTGCCGCGCCCGAACCACACCCGGCTTGGCCCAAGCTGCCGCCAGCCGGGATCGAGCCCATGCGCATGGAGGAAGACTTGGCAGAGACATCCGACGTCTGAGAGCTTGCTAAATAGCCTTGCACGATTCTGGGACAGTAGCCCGACGCGCCAGCGAGGGAGCACATGGCGAAATCACAAGAAATCAGGCCCGGTCCCTCGCTGGCGCGTCGGGCTACTGTCCCTGCGGACTCCCAGAATCACGCAAAGCCATTTAGTGCAGCAGTTATTCAGCCCGATGGTCAAAGGCAACAGCCAAAGTCGGCTTTGATGGCTGTCAATCTCGGACCTTAGGCAACTCCTGGAAAATAGTCTCCCCTGATTTCGTTTTTTGGGCTACCGTTCCCCTTGGTTGCGATTTGGTTGAAGTTAGGGAAGTCTCAAGGAGGAGACGATGCACGGGGAGCTGACGGAAGCCGTGGTGGCGACGATCAAGGATGCCGCGAGCAAATTGACCGGGGCCAAGCGAAGGGCCTTTCAGGCGCAGGTCGCCATCGATTATCTCGATGGCAGCGCACGCCGCGCGGAACGGGTGTTTGGTTGGGGACGGCACACGGTCGAGGTGGGGTTGGAGGAGCTGCGCACCGGCATCGCGCGCCCCGACAACTTCTCGGCGCGCGGCAACAAGAAGACGGAAGTGAAGTGCCCCGAACTGGAGCAAGACATTCGCGCGTTGGCCGAACCGCACAGCCAGCAGGATCCGAAGTTTCAGTCGCCGTTTTTGTACACGCGCATGACCGCGGCCGCGATGCGCCAGGCGTTGATCGACCAGAAGGGCTGGACGGACGACGAGTTGCCGCACGTCAACACGATCGGTGAGATGCTCAATCGGCTCGGGTCTCAGAAAAGGGGACATTCTACTTTGCATCAAAAGTAGAATGGCCGGGTGGCGGCGTGCAGTCCTGCCGGAGTCGACGAACATGGCGCCGGGACAAGCCCCCGCGCGATGCTTGTGTCGGATCCAACCGCCGGCTAAATGGCCTTGCGTGATCCTGGGAGTCCGCAGGGACAGTAGCCCGACGCGC
>DAIOWH010000080.1:0-27491 GCA_036758585.1 Planctomycetia bacterium | reverse complement strand
AATCCAAAGCGGTGTCAAGCCACCGCACTCCAAAGCTCGCTTGGTTGAGGACTAGGAGAAGCGGCGTTGCACGCCACGGTGCCGGTGGCGTCACCAGTGCTTGGTTTGGAGTGTTCGCCGCATGTCCGTTACAGTTACCTCTGATCGCCTGCGCTCCTGGGTGCGGGTGCACAGTCTGGTCCTGGGTTTGGGGCTGGCGTTGGCGCAGGCAAGCGGATTCCACTCGCAGACTACTCCCGACATGGAAGGCGGCGACGACCGCGTCCGCGCGATTATCGCCCGTTACTGCTTTGACTGCCACGGCCTGGAGAAGCCGAAGGGCGACCTGCGGCTGGACCGACTCTCCGCAGACTTCGCCGAGGAGTCCATTCGGGAAAAGTGGTTGACGTCGCTCGAGCGGCTTCGGAAGGGCGAGATGCCTCCGAAATCGAAACCGCGTCCCTCGCAAGACGAAGTTCGTGTCCTATCGGACTGGATCAATCATCGAGTGAAACTGGCTGACGCCGCTCCGCGAGCCGACCAGGGACGCGTGGTGCTCCGCCGCTTGAATCGGATCGAGTATGAGAATACGGTGTGCGACCTGCTCGGAATAAACGTCAAGCTGAAAGACCAGTTGCCCGACGATGGCTCGGCCGACGGCTTCGACAGTTCCGGCGCGGCGCATCACACGTCGTCGTTCTTGATGGAGAAGTACCTCGAAGCCGCCGAGACCGCGCTGAACGCGGCGATTGTCAACCGGCCGAAGCCGCCGCCGCGGATCGACAAGCGGTACAGCATGAAGGACACGCATCAGGTCAAGACGACGACCGAGAACGTGTATCGCTTCTTGGATGACGGCGAGGTCGTGTGCTTCTGCTCGTCCGAATGGCACAACGTCGGCGTCACACACTTTTATCCGCCCGATGCGGGCAACTATCGCTTTCGCATCTCGGCCTGCGGCTTTCAAAGCGACGGCAAGCCGGTGACGTTTCGCGTGACGGTGAGCGGCACGCGCCTGACCGGAACCAGCGGCTTGGTCGGTTACTTCGACGCACCGCCCGACAAACCGACCGTGTTCGAGTTCGTGCGGTACATGGAGCCGCGAACGACGATCTCGATGCTGCCGTACGGGCTGGCCGGGGCGAACACCGTGAAGCAAGTCGGCGGCGAAGCGTGGACCGGGCCGGGCCTGGCGATTCAGTTCGTCGAGGTCGAAGGCCCGCTGCACGACGCATGGCCGCCGGAGAGTCATCGCCGGATCTTCGGCGACCTGCCGCAAAAGAATTTTCCGATCTACACCATGCGCGAACGTGTCGAAGTAGTTTCGGACAAGCCGGCGGCCGATGCTGAGCGAGTCCTCAAGAACTTCACGCGGCGAGCATTTCGTCGAACGGTGACCGACGCCGACGTCGCGCCGTTCCTGGCAATCGTCCAGAACCGATTGGATGCCGGATATGCCTTCGAGCCGGCGATGCGGGCCGCACTGAAGGGCGTGCTGATCTCGCCTGAGTTCCTCTTCCTCCGCGAGCGTCCGGGCAAACTCGACGACTTCGCCCTTGCTTGCCGGCTTTCGTACTTCCTCTGGAGCACGATGCCCGACGACGAGTTGCTCACGCTCGCCGAGCAGCAGAAGCTGAGTAAGCCTGGGGTGCTTCGCCAACAAGTCGAGCGCATGCTCAAGCATTCAAAGGCCGAACAGCTCACGACAAACTTCGTCGGCCAGTGGCTGGGTCTGCGCGAAATCGACGCGACCGAGCCGAGCCACCTGCTGTACCCGGAATTCGATCACCTGCTGAAGGTGTCTATGATTCGCGAGGCCGAGCTGTTCTTCGACGAAGTTCTCAGGAACGATCTGAGCCTGACCAACTTCGTCGCCTCCGACTTTGCCATGCTCAACGGCCGGCTGGCGAAACACTACGGCATCCTGGGCGCGGATGGTTGGCAGTTTCACAAGACGCCGCTGCCGCCGGACAGTCATCGGGGCGGCGTGCTGACGATGGCCGGCGTGCTGAAGGTCACGGCCAACGGCACGACGACCTCGCCGGTGCTCCGCGGGGCGTGGGTGCTGGATCGAATCATGGGGACGCCGCCCCCGCCCCCGCCCGGCGACGTGCCGGCGCTCGACCCCGACATCCGCGGCGCCACGACGATTCGCGAGCAGTTGGCCAAGCACCGCTCGGTGGAAGAGTGTGGCGCGTGCCACCGCAAGATCGACCCGCCCGGATTCGCCCTCGAAAGTTTCGACTGCATCGGCGGCTGGCGCGACTGGTATCGAGTCACCGGCAGTGGCGGCCCCGTCACGGTCGACGGCCGACGTATGCCGTATCACAAGGGCAAGCCGGTCGATCCATCCGACGTCATGCCCGACGGCCAACGGTTCGAGAACATCGACCAGTTCAAGCAGTTACTCCTGCAGGACAAGCCGCAGCTTGCCAAGGCGCTGACGACGAAGCTGTTGACCTACGCCACGGGACGAGCACCGCAGCCATCCGAGCAGGCCGCGGTGGAGGCGATTGTTACGAAGATCGCTGCGACGGATTATGGCTTGCGGTCGCTGGTGCATGCGATTGTCGAGAGCGATCTGTTTCAGAACAAGTAGCGTAGCCACGATCGCCGGTGCGTGGGAGAATAGCCGCCACCCGGTCGGGCGACTGTAGCTCCCAACAAACGAGGGCCAACGTCATGAAGTTTGATCGCCGAACGTTGCTCCGCGGCGCGGGTGTCGCGATGGCCCTGCCCATCTTCGAGACGTTCGCACCCAAATACGCGCGGGCCGCGGCGCGCGGCAGTGTTCCCCGCCGCATGGTCTGCATCAACACGCCGCTCGGCGTGCATCCGCCGTATTTCTTCCCGGCGAAAGCAGGTCGCGATTACGAGCTGTCGCCGTACTTGGATGTCGTGAAGGATTTTCGCGAGGACTTCACCGTGATCTCCGGGCTGTCGCACCCAGATGTAGGGCCGAGCCACGATTCCAACCAGAGCTTCCTGACCGCCGCCCCCCATCCGGAACGGCGCGCGGGATTCAAGAACAGTATCTCGCTCGACCAGTTTGCGGCGGAGCACATCCACGGCCAGACGCGATTCCCGACGTTGACCTTGGGCTGCGAGGGTGCCGGCCTCGCGTGGACCAAGAGCGGCGCGCCCGTGCCGGTCGATTGCTGGCCGTCGAGCGTGTTCGCCAAGCTGTTTCTGGAGGGCCGCCCCGATGAGGTCGAGGCACAGGCCCGCCGGCTCGCGGATGGGCGCAGCACTCTCGACGCGATCCGCGAACAAGCCCAAAAGTTGACTCGGAGCCTCGGCGCGAGCGACCGCGAAAAGCTCGACGAGTATTTCACCAGCGTCCGCGAATTGGAGCAGCGGCTGGCCCAGGCCGAGGCATGGTCGAAGAAACCCAAGCCCAAAGTCGATGCCAAGCCGCCCGTCAATATCCAAAACAGCACCGACCTCATCGCCAAGACCCGGCTCTGGTTCGACCTGATCCACCTCGCCTTGCAGACCGATTCAACACGCCTGGTCACGCTGCAGCTCCTGGGCACCAGCGGCGTCCCGCCGATTCAGGGCGTCAGCCAGGGCCATCACGACCTGTCGCACCACGGTCAAGATCCGGGCAAGATCGCGCAGCTCAAGACTCTGGAACTCGAGAAGATGAAGACCCTGCGCGATTTCCTGGCTCAACTCCGCCAGTCGAAGGAAGATGGCGCAGCGTTGCTCGACCGCACGATAGTCTTCTTCAGCAGCAACCTCGGCGATGCCAGCAAGCACAGCGTCAAGAACATGCCGGTCCTGTTAGCCGGCGGTGGTTTCAAGCACGGCCAGCATCTCGCCTTCGACGAAGACAACCACCCGCCGCTGTGCAATCTCTTCGTGAGCATGCTCCAGCGCATGGGCATCGAAGCCGACCGGTTCGGTTCCAGCACCGGCACGCTGACGGGCATTGAGATGAGTTGACCAAGTAACAGCCCGAGTGCGTCGAGCACGCCGACTATCTCGGGCACTTGCAGCCTGACGCCATTCGGCTCGCCAAGTCATTCGCAACCTGACGCCACCCGGCTCGCATTTTCCGGCGCCCGCATTTTTCGGCGAGCCGGAGAGCGTTAGCTCCCGGACCCGTAGTTCGCATCGTCCGCGGGCTGACGCCGCCCGGTTCGCCAAGTCATTCGCAACCTGACGCCGACCGTCCGTAGCTTCCCGATTCCACACAAGCCAGGGAAGTTGTTTCGTCCCGTTCCTTGGCACTACATCGCACTTTTGTTCGTAGTGCCGCCTTCCGGCGGCGCCGACAATCGGCTGAAGGCGGAACTACAAACAAGGTGCGCTGTGGAATCAGAAACAGGTTACATGAAGTCGGTGCGGAGAGCCTGTCGGCGAGTTACTGTTGCTTCTTTGTCGCCTTCTGCTTCACGTAGTCAGGCCATTCGATGCGCTTACCCTCGACGCCGGTGAACTTCCAGGCGGGCCAGAGCGGCGACTCGCCGCGCACCTCCAGGTATTTGCGTTCGAGCAGCGGCCGCAGTTCGGCCAGCTTTGCCGGATCGCTTGCGGCCCGATCGCGAGCCTCGGCGAGGTCGTCGCGCAGGTTGTAGAGCGAGAAGTTGGCGAGTCTTGCTTCTTTGAAGGCGCTTTCGTCCGATTCGGTGAGGTCGTTGGTGGCGGCAAACGACCGGTCGAGCGTGGCGAGAATCTTCCAATCGCCGACTCGCATCGCGACTTTCGGCGCGCCAGCCGCCCGGTTGAAGTGCCAGTAGAGCGGAGTCGTGCGCGGCACGGCGTCGCCCGACAGAGCCGGCAGAATGCTTGCCCCGTCGAGCGCCCGATCGCGCGGCGGAGCGATGCCCGTGATCGCACACACCGTCGGCAGAAAATCGACGCCCGAGATCGGCTCGTCGGACTCCATGCCCGCCTTGGCCTTGCCGGGCCAACGCAGTATGCCAGGCACGCGGATGCCGCCTTCGTACAGCGAACCCTTCTTGTCGCGCAGCGGGCCAGCCGAGCCGTGCGGGTGTTGGGCGGTGATCGCCGGCCCATTGTCGCTGGTGAACAGCACCAGCGTGTTGTCGCTGAGGTCGCGCTCGTCTATCGTCCGCATCAGCCGGCCGAACGCGTCGTCCATCTGAGTGATGTTCGCGTGGTGAGCGGTGTAGCTGGGATCGTCGGACGGATACAGCCGGGCGAACCGCTCGTCGGATGCGATCGGCTCGTGCGGCTCGTGGAAACAGACATAGAGGAAGAACGGTTTCGACTTGTCCCGCCCACCGTCGAGCCATCGCACGGCCTCGTCGACGACCAACTGTGCGGAGTAGCCCTCTAGCTTGCCGGCCGGTCGGCCATTTCGGATGAAGTTGTCGGGGTTGCGATGATTGGGCAGTGCGTTGTTCTGCGTGGAGAACCAGTGGTCGAATCCGTGATCGCTCGGCTGCGGCTGCGTGGGCGCGCCGAGTTCGCCGCACATGTGCCACTTGCCCACGTGGCACGTCGCGTAGCCGGCCCGCCGCAGCAATGTGGCCACGGTGATCTCGCTGCGGCGCACGTGTACCGGCGAGTCCTGCGGGATCCAGTTACGGACTCCGACGCGAGTCGGTGTGCGCCCCGTCATCAGCGCGGTGCGCGACGGCGAACAGTTGGCGTGGCCGGCGTAGCAGTTCGTGAAGCGAAGTCCCTCGCGCGCGAATTGGTCGAGATGCGGCGTGCGTACATCCCGCGCCCCGTAGCAGGCCAGATCGCCATAGCCGAGGTCGTCGGCCAGCACCAGCACAATGTTCGGACGCGCGGTCGAGGCAGCGGTCGGCTCACCCCCCAGAATCGTGCTCAGAAACAGGCACGCCGTCAGCTTCATAGATCGACTCCGTTGGGTTTCTGAGGTGTGGACTCGCCGGCTTTGGCCAGGTGCTCGCGCAGGAACTTGAGATCGCGTTGCGCCGCGGCGAGACTGTTGTCGTAGCGAGCGGTCTTGGTCGAGCCGCCCGGATCGTACTCGATGTGTAGCGAGATCGGCCCGTCGAATGGCACGCGGACCAACAGGGCGAAGAACTCATCCCAGCGCACCATTCCCTCGCCCAACGGAACCCAGCGCGTACGCCAGCGGCCGGCGACTTTCTCCCAGACGAAATCCTTGATGGCGACCATCTTCAGCCGGTCCGACAAGCGGCGAAAGCCAAGACTCCAGGCGTGGTTGCCGCCTTCGATCGTGGCCTGAGCAGGATCGAAATAGAAGCCGATCGACCGTGGATTGGTTCCCTGCAAGACCTCCCACGAGTCCCACAGCGCTCCGCCCACGGTAGGCCCCGCGTGGTTGTGAACGCCCGCTTGTACGCCCAGTTCGTCGAGCAGGCCGACCAGCCCATCCAGTTCGCGACGCACTTCGGCCAGGCGCGAACGCCACTTGTCGGCGTCGGCGTAGGAGTAGTAGCCGAGTTTGAAATAGCGGACGCCGAGTTTGGCCATCGTCGCCAGGATTGGTCGGGCCACACGATCGCCGGCGGACGTGATGCTCGTGCTGATCATCGGGATGGACAACCCATGTTCGCGCAGGGCCTCGGCCGCCCGGGGCAAATCCTCGGCCGCGCGCTCGGGGGCGACCAGGCCGCCTGGTCGAACCGTCAAGTCGGGTCCGGCGACGCCCAAGTCCTTGAGCATCCGCGCGACTTCCGCGTAGCTGAAGCCGTGATCGTCCAGATGGTCGGTGAAAAGGCAGATGCGATCCGAGAGCGGCTTCGACTGTAGGCCGGCATTGGCTCGATAGGGCCAGGTCGCGGTCGCAAGGGCAACGGCGCCAACTCCGGATGCGATGAAATGACGTCGGTTCATGCGAGCACCTCTTGTGGCTTCAATGACGCTACGAAATCGCCGGTCAAAGCTGAAACAACTTGCGTGCGTTCTCAGCGAACACCATGCGCTCGTGCTCGGCCGACAGTTTCAGACTGCGGACGTTGTCGATGATCAACTTCGGCGAGACCCAAGGATGATCGCTCGAATACAGCATCCGCTCCGGCCCGACCAGGTCGATGCCGAACCGAATCACGGCGGGTAGGGCGTTGACTGCGTCGAAGTAGATCATCCGCAGATAATCGCTGGGCCGCTGCTGGATAGTCAACTTCACTCGCTTCAGCACCGTGACTTGGTGGTCGATGCGGCCGATCAGGTAGGGCAACGTGCCGCCGACGTGTGGGCAAACGAGTTTCAGCTTGGGGTGCTCGTCCAAGACGCCCGCCAAGATGATCCGGGCCAGCGCGATCGTCGTGTCGAACATCAGCCCAAGTCCGCCGGTCAGGTTGAAGCCCTTGGTCTGTTCGTAACAGGTCGGATAAGGCGGGTGCAGCAGCACGGGCAGCCCCGTCCGCTCGGCGGCCGCAAACAGCCAGCGAAACTCCGGCTCATCGGGAAACCGACCGGCGATATTCGAGTACAGCAGTATGCCCTTCATACCGAGTTTGCCGACACAGTGATCGAGTTCCGCTTCGGCGACGGCGCGGTCCTGGAGCGGCAGCGTGGCCAGGGCAAAAAAACGGGTCGGGTGCCTTCGCACGACGTCGGCCAGAAAGTCGTGAATCATCCGCGCTACGGCGGCGCCCTCGGAGCCGAACTGATCGGGACCTGGATCGTTCGTGCTCAGCGCAGTGACCTGAATGCCGGCCGCATCCTTCGCCGCAAGCTTCGCATCAAGGTCGATGCCGCCGACCATCGGCCGATGCCAGTGTCCGACCGCGAGAAACCGCTGGCCGTCCTTCGAGTAGATATGCGGCGGCTCCGTACGTTTCTCCATGTACGCGAGCAGCTCGGGCGCGAACAGATGGCTCTGGCAGTCGATAATGCCCGTCGGCGGCGGTCGATCATCGAGATCCCTCGTCTCCAGGCGCTCATTATCACCGGTCGACATCGCCGCCGCAGCGGCGCCCGATGACGCGGTCAGAAAAACTCGCCGCGAAAGATGCTCGTGCGCCATTGCAGTGGTTCCATTAACACAGCGTGCTGGCAATCCCTTCGGGCGGGGCCGTGAAACGCATGGTCAGTCGCCGTAACATGGTAACAATCCACTGAACCAGCCGCCTGAGTACATCTCAAGAATCTGCTACTGGACAACGCGCGGCTCTGTTATTGTGTCGCCTGAAAGACCCGGACGTCGCATCGCGAGACCCATGGAAGCTGAACACGATCACCACGCGAGGACCGAACTGATGTCGCAGGACGGCCAATACACGCTCGAAACGCCCGAGAACGTCGAAGTCGATTTCGAATTGGCGGGCATCGGTTCGCGATTCTGCGCGATGGCGATCGACGCACTGCTTATGGCCCTGTTGCTGCTGCTCGTTGCGCTGCTGGCGCTGTTCGCCAACTTGGGACTGTTTCGGATCTTTCAGGGGTTGAGCGTCGAGCGGAACCCCACGGGCAACTGGCTCAACTGGATCAACGCACTGCTCATCTTGCTGTTGTTCGCCGTGCTGTTCGGCTACTACGCATTCTTCGAGTTGCTGATGCGCGGTCAGACTCCGGGCAAGCGTGCCATGAAGATCCGCGTGATTCGCGACGACGGCACGCCGGCTGCGGCGATGGACATCGTCGTGCGCAATCTGGTCCGCATCGTGGACGCACTGCCCGGCGCGTATGCCATCGGCGGCGGCGTGATGTTCTTTCACCCGATGCACAAACGATTGGGCGACATCGCCGCGGGGACCATTGTCGTCAAGGAGCGCGAGCTGGACTATCGAGCGCACCCCGACAAGAAATACCAACTCGCGTCGCGCGTGGCCGTGGCGTCCAATTCGGAGCTGGAACCCGACGAGCGCCGAGTGCTCACGGGGTTCCTGCAACGGCGAATTGAGCTGCTGCCCGAAGCTCGCACGCAACTGGCCGAGCGTTTGGCTAGGCCGTTGTTTGAGAAATATGGCGGCCAGTTCGGCAACGCCGAGTCGTACCTCGAGCGGCTGCTGAACGGCCGGCACCACGAAGATCCTAACGCCGTGCGCGGCGAGGCGCTTCGTTCTTGGCTCGGCCAGCCGCCGGGAGGATCGCATGGGACTTGATCAGTTTGTGCACGATCGGCGGCCGGTGTGGAGCCATCTGGCCGGCATTGTGGCGGCGGCCTACCGACGCGGCGTGCGCCGCCTCCCCCCTGCCGACGTGTACGACATGGTTCACCTCTATCGCGACGTCAGCGCCGACCTCGCTCGCCTTCGCGCGCTCGACGCCGACCCGCAACTTGTCAGCGAGGTGAATCGTCTGGTCGCCCGCGCCCACGCCCAGATCTATCGCGGCGTGCGCGGCAAGTCCTACTCCGTGCTGAGTTTCTTCCTGGTGCGATATCCCCAGCTCTTTCGCGAGACCTGGCGATTCACCTTTGCGAGTTTCCTGATCTCGGCGCTGTTCGCAGGCTTGGCCTATCGTACCGTGCAGACGCACCCCGACCTGGTCGCCGACGTGATGGGGCCAATGATGGCCAGCGAATTCCGCGGCGACAAGAAGCCGAGCGACATCAAGGACCGTTTTCGCGCGGTGTCGTCGCCGGTGTTGTCGAGCTTCGTGACGGGCAACAACATCATGGTTGCGCTCAAGGCGTTTGCCCTGGGCATCACGTTCGGTTTGGGAACGGTTTACGTGCTGCTGTACAACGGCATGATGGTGGGCGGCATCGCCGGCGCGTATGCGAAGAGCGGCATCGCTGCCGACCTGTGGCTGACATTGTTGCCGCACGGCGCGCTCGAGCTGAGCGCGATTGTCCTGGCGGGCGGCGCGGGACTGCTGCTCGGCTACTCGCTTTGGTGTCCGGGCCAGCGCACGCGGCGTCGCGCCCTGCGCGAAGATGCCCTCAAGGCCGGACAGCTCGCGGTCGGACTCATCCCTGCCTTTCTCGTCGCCGGTTTCTTCGAAGGCTTCGTGACGCCCAACGACGTGATGCCCGAACCGTTCAAGGCGGGTTTGGGCGTCGCGGTGGCCGTCGCGTTCTGGCTCTATCTCTTCCTCGGCGGTCGACAGGCCAACGCCGCTGCACGGTCGGCTCCACTCAGAACTTCATCCGCCGTTTCAGCCACAGGTATCGATTGAGCAGCTTGGGCGAAAGTTGGCGCGGATCGACGTCGAGTACGTCCACGCCGAACTGCCGCATGCGAGCTAGTGCATCCTGACGCCGCGCGAGCATGTCGAGCGCCACCGCCTTCGTGAAGCACTCCATACTCGACTCGGGTCGCCCGGCCGCCAGCGACTCGACCTCGAGGTTGCGCAGCGTCACGCACAGCGGCAGATGCCGCCGCGCGAATCGTGCCGTGTAGGCCAGCAGCATGGACGACGCGTCTTTGTCGATAACGTCCGTAATGATGACGACCAGCGATCGCTTGCGGTGCCGCAGTGCGAGGAACTGGCAGGCCTCTTCGTAGTTCGGCTCCTTGAGCCGCGGCTCCAGCCGATACAGCGCCTCGTTCATGCGCATGATCGCCCCCTTGCCTCGCACGGGCGGCACGTAGCTCTCGATGCGGTCGCTGAACGCCACCATGCCGATGTAGTCGCCCTGTTTCACCGCGACGTACGTGAGCAGCAGCGTAGCGTTCACCGCGTGATCGAGCCGTGAGACATTCTCCACCAAGGTCGTCATCAGCCGGCCGCAGTCGACCACGACCAGTACGTTCTGGCTGCGGTCGGTCTCGAAGTTGCGCGTGATGGGTCGGCCGCGTCGGGCGGTCGCCTTCCACGCGATGTCGGCCAGGTCGTCGCCGGGCACATAATCGCGCAGGCTCTCAAACAGCATTCCCTTTCCGCGTTGCCGCGCGGCGGTAAGCCCCATTTCGCTGAGACGATGGCGGTGCAGTGCCAGTTCGTAGCGCGACAGGTTGGCCACGTTGGGATAGACCTTCACCGACATGGCGGCCGGAAACCGGCGCTGGCGCAAGAGCAGTCCGAGCACGGTGCGATAGCGCAGGTGGATGTCGCCAAACTCGAACAGTCCTCGTCGAGTTGGCCGCACGGCGTAGCGCAGCTCGGCGCGAGCGTGGCCGACGATCTGGCCCGACACGCTCGGCGTGCCGCGTTCGATCTCGATCGGCACGTCCTCGGTTGCCTCAAACCAGACGGTGAACGGGCTGCGGTTGTGAAGCTCCCAGCCCACCTGGTTCAACGTGTTCAGCGACAGCCGGGCCGGCATCTGTCGTTCGACGTGGAAGTGCCGCGGCCTCGCGGATATGAGCAAGTCGACCATTGCGAGCAGCAGCAGCCCCACGTCGTAGGCGATCACCAGAACCACCGTGGTGCGTTCGCGCAGCACCAGCAACAGCACGACCGGCACAGCGAGGAAGTACAAGAGTTTTCGGGTCGGCAAGATCATAGACGTGGCACTTCGACGCGATCGATCACCTGTTTCACGCACTGGTCGGCGGTGGCGCCTTCGATTTCGGCTTCGGGTTTGAGCACGATGCGGTGCCGCAGCGCCGGCGCCGCCATGTCGCGCACATCGTCGGGCGTGACAAAGCTCCGCCCGCGCAACACGGCGAGCGCTTTGCTCGCCTGCAACATCATCACCGACGCGCGCGGACTCGCGCCGAGCGTGAGCAAGTGGAACGTGCGAGTCGCCCGCACGATCGCCGTGATGTAGCCGAGCACGGCCGGCGCGACCTGAACCTGGCGAACCGCCTCGCGCAGCTCGGCAAGTTGGTCGATGGTCGCACGCGGCTCGATTCCGAACGTTGCCGATCGGGCGGCGTCGAACCCGCCCTGACAGCGCTCAAGTATCTGAACTTCCTCGGCCGCTTCGGGGTAGCCGACGAGCGTCTTGAACATGAACCGGTCGAGTTGTGCTTCGGGCAGCGGATACGTGCCCTCGTATTCAATCGGGTTCTGTGTCGCGAACACGGTAAACACCTTGCTCAGCGGATGGACCTGTCCATCGACCGTGGCCTGCAGTTCTTGCATGGCCTCGAGCAGCGCGGATTGAGTCTTGGCGGGCGCGCGGTTGATCTCGTCGGCGAGCACAAGGTCGGCGAACAGCGGGCCGGGTCGAAAGTCGAAGCGGCCGGAGTCGCTGCGATAAATGTTGACGCCGACGATGTCGGCCGGCATCAGGTCGGGCGTAAACTGTATTCGGCGGAACTCGCCGCGAACTACTTGCGCGAGCGCCCGAACCAGCAGCGTCTTGGCCGTGCCCGGCGGTCCTTCGAGCAAGACGTGGCCGCCCGCGATGAGCGCCACCGACGTCTGATCCAAGACGGCCTCCTGGCCGACGATCACCTTGGCAAGTTCCTGCCGAATCCCTTCGACGACCGGCGCCACATCCGAAAGCTGCATGAGTACGTACCCTCCGCGACTAAATGGTCTTGCGTGATCATGGGAGGAACCGGCGCCAAGCCGCGTGGTCGCCGACCTGAAAAAGACTCCCCCTCGCTTAGACTCCCAGAATCACGCAAGGTTGTTTAGTTGGTTGGTTTCGCCTGCTGCAACGCGGTTGCCACTCGTTCCAGATCGCTGCACATGGCGAAGACCTCGGTGCGCGACACGCGCGTCGCCTGCTTGGCCTCGGCCTCTTCGAGCACAGCGGCGACGTCGACGCCTGACTGGGCGCGGATGGCCGTCGCCAGTTCGGCCGGCGTGGATTCGGGCCGCGCGTTCACCGATCGGGCCAGCAGCCCGCGGTAGTGTTGCCAGAGCGTTCGATACACCAGCTCGTTGGCTTGCGCGTCGTGCAGAGTGCGGCCAGCCGCCTCGGCGAACTCGCCGTGCTGCCGCCGCTGCTTCATGACGACATCGACCGGACGTCCGAACCGAACGCCCAGGGCGTACAACGCCAGCAACAGAACCAGCGAGGCCTGGACGATCCCCCAGCCCCAGTGCTCCGCGAGCATCATCTTGGCGATCGCGACCCACGGGTCGCCGCTCAGCGGGAAGCCGTGGTGGATTTCGTCGAACGCGACGGTTCCGCCGCCGGTCGCGTGCGACGCCTGCCTGGCGAGGTTGGCCAGGAAGACGGCGTTGTCGGCCTCGTCGAGTCCACGATTCGTCAGGAAGTGAGTGTCTGCCAGTGCGATGATCTCGCCTTCGTCCACGCTCACGCGCATCGCGACCGTGCCCAGGTCGTCGGCCCAGAAGACCCGCGCCGGCGCGTTGGCCAACGGCCCCTTGAGCGGCGAGTTGTTCGGGAATCGAGACTCGCCGCGGGCGGTCATCTCGTTTACGCCGGCGAACAACGGATCGTTTTCGCTCAGCGACTCGCCACGCTTCTGTGAAATCGCCTGCCAGGCGTCTTTCGCTGGTGAGGACGTAGAGATCGTGTTGAACCAATTGTCGAACAGCCAATCGCCGCCGGCACGCGCTACAAACGGCCGGACGCCCGGGGCGAGCACCAGCCGCCCGCCCGATTCGAGCCAATCGCTTAGCGCCTTCCGCTCGTCCTTCTCCAAGCCGAAGGTCGGTTCGAGAATCCACAGCACCTCGACGCCGGCCAGCCGGTCTGGTGAAAACGGCTCGCGCAGGCGAACGACGTCGTAGCCCAGCCGTTCGAGCACGAGGTAGGCGGCCTTCGCGCCCGAGCCGGTGTTGAAAAACGTCGACGGCTCGCGCACCCAACGCCCCTCCTTTTTCGGAGGCATGGCCAGCCAGGTGATCAGTGTACCCAGCAAGGCCATCGGCAGCAGGATGCCGACCATCATGCGATCAGAGCGAGACAACTGGATCAGCTTCACGGAACAAATGATCGAGCAGCGAGGTCATTTCTTGGCAAAGGTCGGCCGTGCTCGGCACGCCGCCGTACACCGTGGACTCAAAACGATTGGTCAAATCGCGGAACGCCTGCCGCGAGCGCGGGCGGTCCGACAACTCGCGCAGGTAGTCGTAGTCGGTCTTCGACGATTTGAACTGGGCCCAACCTTGGCGGTCGAGCCAGAGAATCGCGGCGACGTACAGGTACTTTGTGGCCTGCGCCCATTCGCGCGAACTCAGCAGTTCGCGGGCACGCCGGTACACCGAGTCGAATTCCAGATCGCGAATTCCAAGCAGTTCGCCGCGGCCGCTCGGAGACTCGCCGGCCGGGCCGCGACGCGCCGCCGACGAAACGATCATGCCCCAAAGTACGTACGCAAAGTGGGCGAAGATGGCGAGCAGAGTCAGAATCAACCAGATCACGATCGTCCACCAGAGCCACGACGGAATGCGATCGAACCAGCGACCGATGCCAAGGACCGTGCGCTCGAGCCACTGCAGCAGGGCCATCCACCAACTCTGCACGTCGCGCCGCAGGTCGGCGAATTCCGGCTCGGCCAACACGCGATTCACCGCGTCGCGAGTGGCGCCGTGGTAGTCTGCCAGTTCGATGCGATCGGCGGCGCCGCTCGGCGACGCGGCCGATTGCTGGCCGACGAAACACAGTATCCCGATGGTGATCAACGTACCTGGCATGCTCGAATGCGTGAATTCCGAAGCGGCAGCGGGATATTTGGGGGCGTGCGTTCTGAACGTGCCGACCAGTTCCGCAGCGGCGTTGACACGTTCGGAAACGCGCCCCACGACTCATGAGGCAGCGGGCCGGCCCAACTGCTCTGCGAGTCGAGTCAGGTCAAACGCCTCCTTGCGAATCCGAATGTCGTAATACAACAACACCGACGGCGCAAGTTGCACGGGCACGATGACGGCGGGAATCACCGTACCGACGAACGATGCAAGGAATGGGTGCGGCCAGGGAACCATGCCCACGGCGAATCCTATTGCTAACTGAAAGACCGCACCTATCAGGAAGACGGCCAATCCGAGCTTGAATCCCTTGTCCAAGTTGCCGCGCATCAATTCACGCGACCGTTTTAACGATGCGATCGCGCCGTTGTTCTCGAGAATCACCACCGGGCTCACCAGCATGAACCACAGACCAAAGATGACTGCTCCCACAACGAGCAAACAGAATCCGAACGCTACTGCGAGGCCGACGAGCATGGAAGCGACAAGCAGCCGGAACAGCTTAGGAAGCGCCCGGCCATAGGACTCTCCAGCGCTAAGGTCCTCGTTTAGGTACGCCGCTGAGATGTTCTGAGCCAAGGCGCCCTGGCACAGTGGCATGACGATCACGGCAAAAAGGAAGAAGCCAACGCCGCCGGCAATCGCCATGGCGGGGTCCGGGGCGGTGGCGACGGCGTCGGGATCGATCTGGCCGCCGCCGAACTGGGGACGGATCAACGCCAGAGCGACGCTCGACTCGGCCGGCTGGACGATCTCGCCGCGCATTCCGGGCGCGAACGGGTTCTGTTGCTGCATTCCAATCGCGGTTTGAAACAGAGCATTCACCAAACCGAACGGCACGTACGCGATAAGCACGATGACCAGGAATGTGCCGAAGCGCGCACGATACAGTCGAAACGACGTGTCGAGAATGTCGCCGATCGACATGGGACGCAGTTCGAGTGCGGTCATCGTTCACCTCCCCCAGGGTTTGACGGCTGATTTGAACGGGGCGATTGTAGCCCGACGAGGGCCAATGTCAATGAAGTCGGTAGGAGGTCGGAGGCTGTCGGATACCGGAGACCAGAGAGCAGAGAATGGCGTATGGGCGCCGCGAATGGCCAGGCCAAATTGATTCGGCACGGTCGGCTGGCTTATACTCCAAACGTTGCCCGGGTGCCCACGTTCATGGGAGCACACGCGATGGCGACGGGTGATCAGACACGCCGCCAAATGCTAGGCGGACTCGGTTTCGGTGCGCTGGGATCGGACTGCCCGATCTGCTTCGGCTGCGGAGCAGGGCCAGCCGTTGGCACTGTTCGGCTAGCTGCGGCATCGAAACGAATCGAACCAAGGAGTCAGTCATACGACGAATCAGGTTGGGCGCGGCGGCGGTGTTTCTCGGTGTGGCCCTGGCGCGGGCGGCAGCGCCGGAGAAAGAGGTCGAGCGCAGCGGGTGGGCGCGGCGGCACCCCCGTCGTCGAACTGGTGCCGATGACCGCCCCCAATTGGGCGGCTTTGTCGCTGCCTGAAAACGCCGCGGGCGGCGCTGTTGCCGCCGGCGAGTTGCGTGCGTGGTTCGAGCAACTCTATCCGCCAGCCATGCGCACCTTCGACCAGCGGAAACCGTTTCAGACGGCGACCGGCACATTGCGGCTGGAGCCCGCCGGCGGCGACGACCGCCATCGCTTCGCGCTGTTGCGGGGCGAGTTCCGGCTGAGCAAGGGGCCGGGCAAGGGCAAGTCGGAAGTCGAGGGCGAAGTGGCAGCGGTGTTGACCTATCGGCTCGACGCTCGCGAGGTCCAATCGGTCCACGGCGTGGTTGACGCGGCGTACACATACCGAGTGCGCGGCAACGAGCGCATTTCCCTGACCGCGGCGATCGAGTCACGACCGGAGTAGTGGCCGGGCTGGCGGCGTCATGGGCCCCGGTCTTGCGACCCCGCGCTGCGGCCGCGATAATCCGACGAGCTTCAGGATCGTTCCGTGTCTTTTTCGCGTGGCCCCTTCATGCACCGCACGTCCGTCGCTGGCAAAGTTCCGACGAGGGCCCGGTGGGTTTGGGCGGTTCTGGCGGTCGTGTCTCTGTTGGCGTTGGGCGGTTTTCTGGCGGCGAACCAATTCAACCGGCGTACGAAGCTGGATCTCCATCGAGTCCAGGCCGACATCGCGGCGGCCAAGGAACAGTGGGACGCCGCCGCCGCGGAACTGGAACAGATGCTGGCCATCGATCCGACTTCCGAGGCAGGCTGGTTGATGCTGGCCGACGTCCGGTCGCGGCAGGGAAACCTCGCCGAGGCGATGCGCTGTCTCAAGTTGGTGCCGGCGCGGTCGGCTCGCCGAGCCGATGCGCTGCTGCTCGAGGGAACGGTGTTGTTGAAGATGGGTCGTGCGTCGCGAGCTGAGGCCGCGCTGAAGGAGTGCCTTGCGATCAACCGCGGATCGATCGAGGCGCGGCGCCGGCTGGTCTTTTTGTACGGCCTGGAACTGCGCCGCGCGGAGCTGCACCAAGTCCTCTGGGAACTGTTCGAGCTGAACGCCGCGCAGGGCCTGGACTTTGTGCTGCTCTCGGGGTCCAGTTTCATCGTGTGGAACGCCGCCGAGATTCTGCCGACCGTCGAGGCTTTCGTGGCCGCCGACCCCAATGACGCGCGCGCCCGGACGGCAGTCGGTCGCTATCGGCTGCGGCGGAACGAACCAGAGCAGGCGGCGATTCTGCTGGGCGAGGCTTGCCGTCTCGCTCCGTCCGACGTGGAGCCGCACGTGGCCCTGGCGGAGTGCCTGTTGGAAACGGGCGGCCTGGCGGAGCTCGCGAGTTTTCTCCAAGGACTCGAGCGCTCCTGGCCCGACGAGCCGCGGCTGAGCTACTTGCGCGGTCGAATTGCCGAAGAGTCCGATCGCGTCGAAGAGGCGATCGCGCAATACACTCGCGCCGTTCAGCGAGATCCCGACCACAAGGAATCACTGTACCGGATGGGTCAGTTGCTGACGAGTTCCGGCCGGCGCGCAGAGGCTGAACCACATCTCGCTCGGGCCAAGACGCTGGCCGAACGGGAACTGTTGCTTTCGACTGTGGTGAGCACCGGTGAGCCGCGGGTCTATGCGGCACAGATCGCGCGGCTCGAGGTTGAGTTGGGCCACGGGGCATTGGCTCGAGCCTGGTACACGGAAACCGTTCGACTCAATCCCGACGATGCGGAACTTCGATCGGAAGCACGGGCGTTCTTGACTGGCGGCATGCGCCCCGCCGCGAGATAGCTTTGGTTGTCCAAGAGCAGGCCCTGGAGGCTCCGTGTTCGGACGAATTGGACTCGTGACATTGACCACGTACCTGGGTCTGGCGGTCCTGGGCTGTGATCGCAGTTCGACGAAGCAGCCGCCGCGGCCGAGCGTGCCGGCCGACTCAACCCCGCCGAACGTCGCCAGCCCGCTGCCCGACCGTTCTCGCGAGCGAGCGACCGAAGTTGCCCCGGTCGGATTTCGGTTTGCCGAAGTTGCCGAGGCCCGCGGCGTGGCGTTCAGTTATCACAACGGCGCGAGCGGCGCGATGCACCTCTGGGAAACGATGGGCGGCGGCGTCGCCGTGCTCGATTTCGATGGCGACGGCTGGATGGACCTGTACTTCACGAACGGTTGCGATGATCCGCACGGACCGCCCGACGGCCGACGCCGCGGCCGCTTGTTTCGCAACCTGGGCGGCGGCGAGTTTGCCGACGCGACTGAGGCCGCGATGATCGACGATCGTGGATATGGACAGGGCTGCGCGGTCGGCGACTGCGATAACGACGGCTTCGACGATCTGTTCGTTTCGCGGTACGGATCGGCCTCGCTCTACAAGAACCTGGGCGACGGTACGCTCAAGGACATCACGTCGCTGGCCGCGATCCGATGTCCCCTCTGGAACACGGCGTGCGCATTCGGCGACCTCGCGGGTAGCGGGGCGCTCGACTTGTTCGTGACGGGTTACGTCGAGATCGACCTCGCAGCGGAACCGATCTGTCGCGACCGCCGGGGCAAGCTGGCGTACTGCGGCCCCGACAATTACGAAGGTCAGCCGTTTCAGTTGTGGCAGAATGCGGGCGACGGCCAGTTCCGAGACGTGTCGGACGCGGCCGGCGTGGTCATGCCGAAGTGCAAGGGTCTGGCCGCCGCCGTGCTCGACTTGGACGACGACGGACGGCTGGACGTGTTCGTCGTGAACGACGCGGAGCCGGCGCGGTTGCTTCGCAATCTCGGGGACGGCCGGTTCGAGGATGCGGCACTCTCCGCCGGTCTGGCCTACACCGGCGATGGTCACGTCTACAACGGCATGGGTATAGCCCACGGCGATTACGACTGCGACGGCCGAATCGATCTGGCCGTCTCGAACTTCTTTGAGAAAGGCGTCGTACTGTTTCAAAACCGAGGCGGCGGGTCGTTCCGAGACAAGAGCTTGCGCACCGGGCTCGGCCCAGCCACCCGGCCGCGGACAAGTTTTGCCCTGGTGTTCGCCGACGTGGACAACGACGGATGGCCCGACCTGTTCGTGGCCAATGGCCACATCAGCGACCTGCGCGCTGACGGTATTCCGTATGGCATGAGGGCCCAGTTGTTCCACAACCGGCAGGGCGAGGGGTTCCGCGACGTGTCGGACCAGGCCGGCGAGTACTTCCGCGCAGAACGGCTCGGCCGCGGCGCGGCGGCGGGTGACCTAGACAACGACGGCGGCGTCGATGTCGTGGTCTCGCACAATGTGGGGCCCATCGCGGTGCTGCGCAACGAAACGCCCGATCGAGGCCATTTCCTGTCCGTGGCTCTCGTCGGGACCCGTTCCAGCCGTGTGCCGTATGGGGCCCGAGTAATCGCAACCGTCGGTGACCGAGTCTACGTCCAATGCCTCGGCGGCGGCGGCAGCTACTTTTCGGCAAATGACCAGCGGATCCTGTTGGGCCTCGGGGCGATGACCAAGGTGGACCGGATCGAGGTGCGCTGGCCATCCGGCCAGCGTAACCAGTGGACAGATGTGCCGGCCGATCGGGCGATACGACTCACAGAGGGCCGAGATTCTTCTTGAGTCCGAAACTTCGTGGCACTATAATGCCGCGCAACGAGAAGTGGCTGTGTCGTGGCGGGCGCAGCCTGCAGTTCGCGACTTGAGATTCCTGTGTACCGTTCCGCACTGAAAGGGGCTTGAATTGGTTTAACCCGCAGGCGAGGCACAACAAACGCCAGCCTCGCCTGCGGCTGCGGGTTAAACAACCGAAGCCGATTTCAGACCCTATTCAGTGTGGAGCAGTACCAGCTCGCTCATCATGACCCAGCCAGCCGATTCAAGCTGGTTCCTTACTTTTCACTTTTCGTTTTCTTTTTGGAGGCTTCTGTCATGACACGTCGAGCGTTCACACTTATCGAGTTGCTGGTGGTCATCGCTATTATCGCTGTGTTGATCGCACTGTTGCTGCCCGCGGTGCAGATGGCCCGCGAGGCGGCACGCCGGTCGCAGTGCATCAACAACTTGAAACAGATTGGCCTGGCTCTGCACAACTATCACGATACGCATATGGTCCTTCCCTGGGGACATGGTCCCTTCAACTGGAACGACTGGCCCGCCGTCGCGCTATTGCTTCCGTACCTCGACCAGGCGCCTATGTACAACACGATAAACTTCCGCAATCGCGGCGCACAACCCGGAGTCGTCGCGAGCGGCAACACCACGGCTCAGAGAACCCAACTCGAAGCCTTGCTCTGTCCTTCCGACCTGGACCGGTTGACCAACGTCGAGGGCAACAGCAACTACTGTGCTAATTCCGGTTCCCAGGCCTCCATGTACCAGACCGACCAAAGCGGACCGTTCGGATGGGTCGAAGCCTTTCGTCCCGTATCCATGAGAGACGTGCTGGATGGAACTACCAACACCGCGTTCTTCAGTGAGCGGGTCAAAGGGGACAGCAGCAGCACCACGTTTCGCGACACCCTGAAGCCCTCATCGACCCTCTTCCTGGTTCCTTTTCCGACCCAGGGCTCGAACGCCGCCAACACCCTTGCGGCGCGCCAGCCCGAACCGTACCGCACCGAGTGCCTGAAGGTAAATGCAATGACCAGTGCCTTCAGCAACGCCACCGATCACCAGCAAGGACGGTACTGGTTCAGCGGCCACGGGCGTGGTGGGGCGCGGTACAACCACGTGATGGCGCCCAACCTGTGGAGTTGTCGATTCAGCGCCGGTGTGGGAGGCGTCGGCCAAGGAAACCGCAGCGGTGCCTATACGGCCAGCAGTCGCCACCCTGGAATCGTCAATGTTCTGATGGGCGACGGCAAAGTCACGCCGATCTCGGAGAACATCGACATCAAGCTCTGGTGGGCCATCGGAACCAAGGCAGACGCCGAGCAGATCGGCAATGCCCAGTTCTAACAGCCATGAGGTGCTTAATGCAGACACGAGTTGTGTGGATACTGACCGCCGCCCTCCCCTTGGTTTGTGTCGGATGCGGCGGCGGCAGTGGGGCCGCTCCGGTCGAAGCCACGGTGAGCGGAACGGTGACCGTCAACGGCAAACTGGCGACGAACGGCGAGGTCACCTTTGACGCATCGAGCCAGCGGCTTCCGAACGAAACGGCACACGCCGCACCCATCGGCGCCGACGGAACCTACAAGATCAAGGCGACAGTAGGTCCAAACATCGTTCGGGTCGCCGGTAGCCTGGTCGATCAGTACCGCGGACTCGGATACGACTCTCTGGACTTCGAGGTGAAGCCGGGCGACAACACTTTCGACATCGCGCTGGAATGGTCGCCTCCAAACCCCAGCGAGAGCCTGGAAAGCGGATCCTCGGATGGCCGTTGAGAGACTATCCGACGGCCGTGGGCGAGCGCCGCGCATCGCCGGCCTTCTAGCGGCTGACCTGGGCGCGTCGCTTGCCAAACTGCGCGGCCGCTACCGCCCGTCCGGCGTTTCTTCCGAATCGCCCGAGTAGAACAGAGTCGATTCTTCCGCCACGATCTCACGCGACAGCGCGTCGGTGGTGAGCACGAATCGTACACGTTGCTCGCCAGCCGAGCGACCGACGGCGTTGATTCGATAGGCCTTCTCCTCGTTCGCCTTAAGCTCGTCGATTGAGGCAAACTCGATCGCGCCGCCGTTGACTTTGTACTCAGCCGTCGTCGCCTGTTCGACTTGCAGACCCTCGGGCATGGTCGCCGTCAGACGCACCTGAGCGGCCGCCTTGGTGCCGCGGTTCTTCACTACAATGACGTACTCCACTGCACCGCCCACCTCGATCGGTCCGGCCGTGTCGCTGACGGTCATGGTGATGTCGGCGACGCTGCCTACGCGAGTGACATGGGTCGTTTGAGCGTTCAGACCGTGCTCGGCGATCGTCATGATCTGTTGCCGCTGCTCGCCTTCCGAAATGCCCTTGATGCGGTATTGCAACGACACCGTGCTGCCCGGTTCCACCTGCAGAAGCTCCCAGGTGAGCGTACCGAGTTCGCGGTTGAACGTGGCCCGTCGTTCGGCGGCGACGACCTGCAGGCCGGCCGGAATCTGGGCCTGGACGGTGACGTTCTTCGCCGCCGCGTCGCCGGGGTTCGTCAAATGGATCATGTAGTCGCCCGTGCGATTGACGTAGCGAAACGACGGCCCTTCGCTCTTGATCTCGATCATCGGTCGTCGCACGCGCACGTCGGCGACCGCGGTAGCCTCGAGTCCGCCGGCGGCCTCGGCCACGATGTTGGCCCGCAAGGCCCCGGCGACGCTCGCCGGCACGTTTAGTTCGATCTCTTGCGATTCTCCCGCCGCAAGCACACCGATCTGGGCCGGCAATTGGGCGATCTTGGGACTCTGCTCGCTGCGATCGAGCTCGCGCACCTGGCGGACCGCGACGTCCTCGGCCACGCCGTCGCCGGTGTTCGTGACTTTCAGCTTGATCGTCACCACCTCACCAAAGATCGTTTCGGTCGGCGCAGCGCAGGTGATCGCCAATCGCGGCTGACGGACCACAACCGACGATTGCGTGGTGACCGCCAGGCTCAGCGTGGTGCCCAGCGCGATCGCGCCGGGGCGCCGCGGGATAATCTCCAAGTTGATCTTGCGTTCGCTCTTGGCGGCCAGGTCGCCGATATCGAATTGAATCTGGTTGTCGACCACCACCTTGGGCGTCGGGTTCGCCTTGAGCAATTCCGCGTCCGTCGGCAGAGTGGTTCGGACAACGATGCCCTGGGCGTTGGTCTCGCCGGCGTTGTGTACGGTGATCGTGAACCCCGCCGCCTTGCCAACGTTGACTTCACTGGGGCCGACAGTCTCGACGTACACGGCGGGCGCCGCGCTGATGGCGTTGATCGCGTGGACCGCTACAGCCCGAGCCTTCGCTGCCGGAGTGACGGTGGGCGCCGCCACGGTACGCGATGCGGGACGGACGTGATTCGGTGACTTCGCGGCCGCGTCGGAGGGTTCCGTCGGGGTTCGTTCGCCTGTGTTCTACGGCGAGTTGCTCGGCTGCGTCGCTGATGCTTGCGACCCCGAGCCACTTCGACGGCCAAGCAGCTTGGAGCCGGGACCAGCCAAAACGAACGGCGCCAAGGCAAGCTCGGCCAATACGACCGAAACGAACAGCATCTTCTGGGTCAACATTGGAAACGCCTCCCTTCTTGAGCGACGCGGATAGACTCTCCCCTCTATCCGCACCTTATCGGCAGCCGACTGTGCGAAGTATGAGCGTTTGCCAACGGAGACGCGGGCTTTCGTTAGCGTAGTGCAGGCGGCCCGCCTGCAATGTCGTCAAAGGAAGCCGCAGGCGAGCCGCCTGCACTACGACTTCCTTGGGAGACGATCGGCCACGCTTGGCGGACAAACCTCACGCCAAGCCCGTCGGGCCAGCGCGCCGGCGAGGAAGTTTGTCCCGCAATCCTCGCTTGCGTTTCGGGCTACTGTGGGTGGGTACGCGAGGTGTGGCCGATCGCCTTATCGCGATGAAGCGGATTGAAGCGAACGAACCGGCCAACTGGGCCAGAGATGGGCCGAGGTTCGACGGGCAAGACTCAAATATCCCAGTAGTTTCTGCCGTCCGGCGTAACTCCGCCCCAGTTCACCTTGATGCGGCCGGACTTGGTTTCATAGACCCAACCCGGATTGTTCGGGTTGTCGACGGTTCCCGCGGGCGCGGACGCCGGGAAGGCCGTCACCGACATGACCGTCCGCGAACGGTTGATCGGGTTGGGCGGAAGCTGATCTGGGAAGTACGGCCCGAACGGATACTGCGGATCGGCGAATGGGCCGCGATCACCCGCCTGGTTGGTAGGGAGCGTCATTTGCTCGAAGAACAACGTGTCTGGATCGGCGCCTGCAGGCGTGCCGGGCAGAGTGTTCGCGTGATGGTTGCGATAGAGGTCGATCTGCTCTCGGAATTCAGTCAGACTCTGCATGATTGCCGAGTGGCGCGCGTTGTCTCCGGCCGGCGCGAACACGCCAATGACAATTGCCGCCAAGGTAGCGAGAACTACCACGACGATAAGTATCTCGACTAGCGTGAATCCGCGACGCTGCGAACCGGTCATGATGGGTACCCCGTGTCTTGCCCAGTCGCCGAAATTGAAGGCCGGTGCTGAAGTATAGGTTACAATCTGGCGGCGAGACGAACCTCGAAACTCGGAAATCAGGAAATCCGAATGGAACGCACGCCCTGTCCAAGGACCTCCGGGCGCGAGCCTTCGAGTTTGGCGCTTCGGATTCGAGTTCGTCGAGTCACTGCCTTGGTCCGGATTATTCACGTGTTCCAGGTGCGGTTGGCTTAAAGCAGCGGGACCGAAATAACTTTCCGCTTTTGGGCGGACAGTAGCCCGACGCGCGAGCGAGGAATCGGCAAGAAGATCACCTCGCTTGCGCGTCGGACTACTGTGAGTGAACGGGGAGTTATTTCGGCCCCGTTCCTAAGTCGTTTAACGCCAAGCCGAAGGCGACGGATTCGGCGTCAGTCGATTGTTACACCCTGTCGGCCGATGCCGTCGCCTTCGGCTTGGCGTTAAACGAGATGCGCCCGACCGGTGAGTAATCCGGGTTGGGATTCGGATTTCGGCCGCGACACGTTCCGAAGTATAATTCGGCGCAGCGTCTTAGGATTTGGCTCAGAATAACTTCCTCGTTTAACGGCAAGCCGAAGGCGACGGCGATCGGCCAAGTCCGTGCGACCCACCGTCGCCTTCGGCTTGCCGTTAAACAAGTGAAATCCGGTACTAATTCCTGACCAAGTCCTTAACCGTCTTCACTGTCGGGAAAGACCCATGGCCACCGCAACGGTCCGCGAGGCGTGCGACCGATTCCAACAGGAGTTGGCCGAGTCCCCCAAACGGGACCAGCCCCCGACCACTGTCAGCGGCCGGCCGATCCGCGCAATCTACACGCCGAACGACCTCGCGGACTTCGACTACGACGCCGAGCTGGGCTACAGCGGCCAGTATCCGTTCACGCGCGGCGTACACGCGAGCATGTATCGCGGCCGGCTCTGGACCATGCGCCAGTTTGCCGGCTTCGGCACGCCGCAACAAACGAACCAGCGGTTCAAGTTCCTGCTGGCCAAGGGACAGAGCGGCCTGAGCACGGCGTTCGATCTGCCGACGCTCATGGGTCTCGACAGCGACGATCCGCGGGCCGCGGGCGAGGTCGGCCGGCTCGGCGTCGCCGTCGACACGCTCGACGACGTGGCCGCACTGTTCGACGGCATCGACCTGGCAAACACCTCGGTATCGATGACGATCAACGCGCCGGCGATCGTCGTCATGGCGTTCTTCCTGGCCAACGCCGCCGAACGCGGTTTCGATTGGGCGCGGCTGCGCGGCACCATCCAGAACGACATCCTCAAGGAGTTTCACGCGCAGAACGAGTTCGTGTTTCCGCCCGAGCCGTCGGTGCGACTGGTCGTCGACGTGATTGAGTTCTGTGCGCGGCACGTGCCGCAGTGGAACCCGGTCTCGATCTCCGGCTATCACATTCGCGAGGCCGGATCGACCGCCGTGCAGGAGTTGGCGTTCACGCTGGCCGACGGGCTTCACTATGTCGAGCAGTGCCTGGCCCGCGGCATGTCGATCGATGCGTTCGCACCGCGGCTGAGCTTCTTTTTCAACTCGCACAACGACCTCTTTGAAGAGGTCGCCAAGTACCGCGCCGCCCGTGCGCTCTGGGCCGACTGGATGCGCGACCGCTACGGGGCGAAGAACGAGGCGTCCTGGAAACTGCGCTTCCACGCGCAGACCGCGGGCTGTTCCCTGCAAGACAAGCAGCCCGAAGTGAACCTGATTCGTGTCGCCTATCAGGCCCTGGCGCCGGTGCTGGGCGGCTGCCAATCGCTGCACACCAACAGCATGGACGAAACGCTGGCCCTGCCGTCGGAACATGCAGTGACGCTCGCGCTGCGCACGCAGCAGGTGCTCGCGCACGAGACCGGTGTGACGAACACCGTCGATCCGCTGGGCGGCAGCTACTTCGTCGAGGCACTCACTCGCGAGATGCAGCACGAGGCCCGCGAGTACCTCGCTCGCATCGACCGCCTGGGCGGCATGCTGGCCGCGATTGAAACCGGGTTCATCCGGCGCGAGATCGCCGACGCGGCCTTTGCCTACCAGCGCGAACTCGACGCGCATCGCAAGCTGATCGTCGGGGTGAACGCCTTTCAGGAACCTGAAGAGAAGCCGATCGAGATACTGAAGGTCGATGAATCGGTGGAGCAGCAACAACTGGAGTCGCTGCGGCAAGTCAAGCGTCGCCGCAGCGCGGCCGACGTGACTCACGAGTTGGATGCCCTGCGCCGCAGCGCCGAACGGGGCGAGAACCTGCTGCCGCCGCTGGTCGCGGCCGCCCGCGCCCGCGTCACGGTCGGCGAGGCCATCAACGCGCTGGCCGACGTGTTCGGCCGATACACCGCCCCAGTCGTGTGAGGTTCGCACATGGAACCGCAAGCGACCATTCGCATCGTGCTGGCCAAGGTGGGCCTCGATGGCCACGACCGCGGAATCAAGGTCGTCGCCCGCGGCCTGCGCGATGCCGGCTTTCACGTGATCTACGCCGGACTCTGGCAGTCGCCCGAGGCGGTCGTCCGGGCCGTCGCCGATGAGGATGCGGATTGGCTCGGCCTCAGCATCCTGAGCGGGGCGCACATGACCCTGGTGCCGCGCGTGCTCGATTGCTTGCGCGAAAACGGAGTGAGCCACGTGGGGATCATCGTCGGAGGCATCGTTCCCGAGGGCGACGTCCCGCGCCTCATCGAAATGGGAGTCGCCCACGTTTTCGGACCGGGCACGCCGATCCCCACGATCGCCGAGTTTCTCCGCAGCCAAGGGGTTCGCACTCATGCTTGATGAACTCCTCGCACGATTCGCCCAGCGCGACCGACTCGCGCTGGCCCGGCTGCTGACGCTCGTGTCGCGCGGCGAACACCTCGGCGCGATCCGTGCCGAGCTGGCGGCGTCGCATCGTTCATCACTCGTCGTCGCGGTGACAGGCGCTGGCGGCGTCGGCAAGAGCAGCCTGGTCGGCCGCCTCATCGAACTGCTGCGCGACCGAGGCAAGACCGTGGGCGTGCTCGCCTGCGACCCGCAGAGTTCGCTCACCGGCGGTGCGCTGCTGGGCGATCGCGTGCGCATGCCGAGCCGACCCAGCGACGCAGGCGTCTTTGTGCGTAGCCTGGCCGCTACGGCCGGCCATCAGTCGATCGCCGAGCACCTCGACCTGATAATCGAGCTACTCGCCGCGTTCGGCTTTGATTGCGTGCTCTTGGAGACCGCCGGCGCCGGCCAGGGCGACACCGCCGTGCGCGAGCTCGCCGACGTCGTGGTCGTGCTCGTACAGCCTGAGACGGGCGACGAACTGCAATGGGAAAAGGCCGGCCTGATGGAAATCGCCGACGTCGTGGTCGTACACAAGGCCGACTTGCCCGGCGCCGATCGCGTCGAGGCCCAGTTGCGCGACCTCCTGAGCCTGCCCGGCTGTCGCGAGGTCGCGGTGCTGCAAGTCAGCTCCAGCAAGGGCCGGGGCCTGGACGAGCTGTGGTCGGCGGTCGAGTCGGCGGCCGGTCGAAATGACAAATGACGAAGCACTAATGTCTCCCAAGGAAGTCGTAGTGCAGGCGGCTCGCCTGCGGCTTCCTTTGACGA